>DATNQY010000220.1:0-45552 GCA_036703785.1 Candidatus Obscuribacterales bacterium | reverse complement strand
GAGTGCCGACTAATTCTGATACCACCTGCAGTTGGTGCCCGCCGGGAGATGAGGCCAAGGTCGTTCAAGAATATAAAGACGAGTTCGCTAGAAATCTGCCGGATACCTGGAGTGGCAGAGCGAGTAAAGAACAAATAACGCAGTTGTTCGACAAGTTGGGACATGCGGTGTCGGCGGCTGGGACGCCAGCAGAACGAGAGGCGCTCAAGAAAGAGCTTGCGGCCAAGATCACCTTCGATAGGTTCCAGATTGAGCAATTGGATCAGGCCAACCAGGGTGCCCTTTCCGATGCCCAACTTCATGACTTACTCGATCCCGATAAGCGTGCCGCGCTGAAAAACCAGCAACTCAAGGAAATTGCCGACGAATTCGCCACCATGAAGGACAGTAACGTACTGGCTGCCACATCCATGGCATTGATGATACTGGCGCGCACTGCGGACCAAAAAGGCACCATCTCTCCTGCTGTCGCCGACGTTGATTCGTATGGGCACAATGCCGGATACAACGATCGCGGCCCAAGTTGGGTTCGTCCGAGGACTGCGCACATTCAACTGGATGATGCGTTGCTCACCAGAAATCTACAGCAGACTCTGCCCCAGATGAGCGCTGACGCTCGCGGACTCGCAGTTGGCGATTTAATGGTCAAGACCGGTACTATGAAGCCGCAGGAGTTTGGCTCGATTCTTCAGAATGTGCTGACTAACCCTAAATCGTCTGCTGCAGATAAAATGAATGCCCTTAGCGATGCGCATGGACCGCGCATGGCGGCGTTGGTCGGTGGCTTGATTGCGCTGCAGCCCCCTGATGCAAAAGGGCAAGCACCCGGACTGGCCACGGCCTCGGGATTTGGTGCCACCGTGTCCGATTTCATGTCCACCCTCTCGCGTGTGGCGAGTACGGACAGCGACAGAGACGTGCGCACGATGGCTGCGGGCTTGATGTACGGACTCAAGAGATTCCAAAAAGATGCAGTCATGGGTTCACGCTTGCTGGATGATCTAGGCGAGCTTCGCCAGAGTGATATCGATGACAAACACGGCGACTTCAGCAATGGAGACTTCAGCAAACATGCGCAGACTCTGCTGAATGTGGAGATGTCACCAATTGGACCCCGGGCCGGGACAGACCGCACTCTGGACGCAGCCGAGTCGCTCTCCTTGTTGAAGACAAAACTGCCGGCGGCGGAAGCGGCCGAATTGCAGCGAGAGATTGTCAGAACATTGGCTGGTGCGCTCAAGCAGTCCACTCCGGAGCAGGCTGATCGAATCGCGGCACTCATCACTGGCGACGGCATGAAGCAATTGAGCCAGACCAATCCACGACTGGCCGAGCAAACCCGCACCCAATTCGTATCGAAACTTCAGCTTCCGCCGCGCTACGACGCAACCGCGGAAAGCCAGCTCGTCAGTTTGGTCGGTAAGATGGTGGGCATCGCAAATGGTGCCAGTGACGCGACGAAGCAACAGATGTTTACCGCGCTCAACAATATCGCGCAGAATGCGCCGCCCGTTTACATGGATCTGAGATCGGCGGCGATGGAAGCGCTTGGCGGGCTTGGTTCGCAGTCCGCACTTCCGGGACTGGAGAAAACGGCTGCTTCTGACAAATTCCCGGCGTTGCGTTTGTCTGCTCTCAAAGCACTGGAGCAGTTGAAGGATCCTGGACTAAGCGAGCTGGTATCAAAACGGTTGGGCAGTTCGCCGGAAGGCGGCCCGCGTGCAGATGCCAGTGCCACCGAAAGCGATGCGACAGTGCTGTCATATTTGCGTGATCTGCAATATAGGCTTGGTGGTGACCGAACCACTAGTGTGCAGTACGGCGATGCGGCTTCTGCGCTGATGAAATTCCAGACTTCGATTAACGATCGGTATACGCCGTTGAAGTCGTTCAATGCTGCAGCGCAGAAGGACTGGACAAACGAACAATTCCCCTTGCTGGTCAGAGCAAACTATGATAAGGAAGTCGTCAAACAAAGTGACGGCAAAGTATCATTGTGGACGGGCGCACCCACCGATGAAGGTGGCGATGCCGTCACGGCCAAGCGGCAAGAGCAGTTTCAGCAGTTGGCGCAAGTTGCTCAAGGCAACGATCAGGCGGCCATGCAGGCGCGCAAAGTGCTTTACTCGATGATCACCGCTAATGGTGGCACAATTGGGGCTACAGAACAAATCCCCACTGTTATCTACGTGCCGAACAACGGCGATTCGCCATATACGCAGCAGGCATACTACAACGAGAAGCCGCACGACTGGGCGACAGATGCTGCGGTGGCACTGGCGAAAACCGCGAATGCCGGGTTTGCAGGCCGCGATTACACTGCGAGCTTGATCAGTCAGGCATTGGCGAGTGGAGTCAAAGGATCAGCTCGGGAGCAGTTGTTAAAGGCATGGGAAACTCTTGGTAGCACGACTGGTGGCGTCCGGACAATTCCGGAATCGCTGTACCAATATGTTCGAAGCAGGGCAAAGGAGTAGAGCAGTGGCAGACGGCAAGACCGAACAAGTGACAAAGAAACCCGACGAGAAGCAGCCGATAACGGCCGCTGCGCCTGAAGTACAGACTCCCGGGGCGGCAGCCGGTACTGACCACGGCGCCGGGAGCCACAAGGAAGATGTAGCTGGGCAGGCAATGCGCGCGGTCGGATACAGCGTTGTTCGGCCCGAGCCAGCCGAGGCTCCCACGCCTGCGACAGAGCAGTTCGGCAATATCACGTTGACCTCTGCCGACGGCAAGGTGATCACTGATGTTCGCGACCGTGCTGCTCTCGATCAACTTGCTTCTCCGTCCGTGACGTTTCAACCCAAGGAAGGCAATGGTGCCCAGGTATCGGCGAGGCAATTGACGGCGGATCATGAGTTTGCCGCTGCTGATGGTGCCAAGCCCATGAAACAGGGCGATTGGGTGGTGACCGCCCCGGACGGCAAAACTCAGTTAGTGCCGAAGGAGCAATTTCAAAAAGAGTTCAATCCTGCGGCGTATAAACCTGATGTACCGATGCAAAAGTACATCAAGTCGATGCCGATTGACGCCGAGCTGATCACAAAGCCAACAGAGTGGCACAATCCCGACGGCGCACCTGGCACCACCGAAATAGCGCAACCTGGTGATTATTGGGCCATGCCGAAAGGCCAGTTCAGAGATGGGGTGCAGGAAAAATATGTGATACCGGGGGAGTATTTCAAGAACAATTACGTGCAAATTCCAGGCTCGGGCGAGTATGCGCGCACCTCCATCACTAACGCGCAAGTTCTCGATAAGGCGGCGGCTGTGTGGTCTCCGAGCAGCGGAGTGACGAGCGGCCAGCCTGGCGACTTTCTGATCACCCGCGACAACGGCAACCAGGAAATACTGTCGGCGCAAAAGTTCAAGAATCAGTTTGCGCTGGCTGATGTTCCTCCGGAGCAGCGAGAGCCGTTAAACAAACCGCAGCCTACCGGCGAGCGTTATACATTAGATGAAAAGAACGGAATCACCGCAGAACAGTGGGAACATGGCCTGACAATTTACAACGGACAAACTATTACGATCACAGACAATCGTGATGCGTCCGCTAAAGAATATCGCGACGGACGATTGGTAGGACAGATCACTTCGGTAAAGACGGATGCCGGAGACAAGATCGTTACCCGCACCTATCCTTACGGCGATCTTCAAACCGTACGCGACTTGCCGACGCTCGATAGCTACAAAAACTTGCTCGAAACGCGGCCCGAACTCAAAAGGGCTCAGGAACTCGCCGACAGCATGCCGATGACTCACCTCATCAATACGCCCGAAAGGGATGCCTTGCGCGAGCAAGTTCGCGACAATGTTCGCCAGAAAATGGAAGCGATGCGAAACGCGCCGGCAGATGACGGCAGCGGCGCGCACAAACTGGAGCAGGGCCGCAACTTGCACATCGTCATGGGTTTAAGCGGTTCCGGTAAGAGCACGGTCGCCGAAAAAATTGCGGCGGAAAACCATTCATTCATTCCTGACGTCGACGAAATTAAGCCGGATCTTCCGGAGTGGTTCGGTGACATCAATGGGAAGAAAGTTGCCGGCATCGGTGCGGCCGCCACCTCGGTGGAGGCGCACATGATCATGAATCCAATCATTGCCGACTCTCTCAAACGCGGCGACAACCTCGTCGTGCCGGTGGTCGGTGCTACCACCGAGCACTTAGAAAAGCTGATTCAAAACGCGAAAGCTAATGGTTACGAGGTTCACCTATCTCTGGTGGATGTGCCGCCAACCGAGGCGATGAAGCGCATTGTCGGACGATTGGAAAAAGGCGGATTGTATGTCGACCCCACGTATTTGGCGTCGCTAGGCAACCGCCCGGTGCAAAATTTCAAATACCTGGCCGACAAATACATGGCCGACGGCACCATATCGTCGTACCACCAGATCAACAACATGGGAAGACCGCCAGTGCTCGTAGACGAAGGACACATTAGTGGTGCGCGCGGCGGGTCTGGTTTGCCGGATGAGTTCTTTGGTCGGGTTAACACAGTACATGACGAAGCGAAGGGCGACGCGGTCTGGAGACCAGGCGATCAATTCCGCACGTCCGAGGCGGCGCCTGCAGCGGCGGCCGAGCGGACGACCACGGCGGCACTCGATGCGATACCGGCGAGTGTTCGCCAAGCAATGATCGTGCCTCCGGAGAAACGGACGGACGCGCAGCGCGACGAAGTCGAAAGCTACATGAAGCAACTCGGGATGGATGCGAAGTCCAGAGGCGAGTTCGAGGCGAAGGTTCGCGAAGGAGTGGCTCGAGGTGTTCCTGCGTTCATTCTGATCGCCGGTGTTCTAGGGTATGCCGCTTCGGAGATGCGCGAAAGACAGACCTCTGGAATCACAAACAACACATATCGATAGAAATACGCGGTGTAAATGGGTGATTTGTGTGCGCGATGCCGGTTCGCTCGGTCGATTACAATTAAGGGCATGAACACGGACGAGAAAAACGAGCGCCAGGCTGGCTTAGAGAAAAAATGGGCCGCTTGGACCGAACGCGCCGAGGTGGCCCGAGCGCAAATGCAGCCGGAAGTCGAAGCTGCCGCGGACGCGATCGCGGCTGCATACAAGCAGCTTATGGAATCGAACGCCGCCGAGCCGGAAGTGCTCGTTAAAGCGAACAAATTGCGCAAACGCATTGAGTCGGCTGAGCAACATCGCACCATGGCGGCAGAGCACGGATTGAACGACGAAGCAATCGACGTCACGTATGAGATTCAAAAACTGGAGACAGAGTTGGTTGAACTGATCGAGCAGTGGGCGCGTCTGTGACGGCGGGTGTAAGCCGGCTTGTATAGGGTTCCATGCACCGCCGATGATGGCGACTCTAACTACTCAGATTCCTTCTTGAACATGCCGGTGATTTTCTGCCACACCGATTGTTGTTTCTCTACCGCTCGAAATTGCGCTGATGTGCGCAAAGCTTGAGCCTGCATTCGCTTGTCGGCGGCTAGTTGTTGCGCGTCTGCATCTTGCGACGGCGCCTCTTCGCCTTCAGCGGGCGTCTCGCCTGATTTCGCTGCAGCTGCGCGCGAGTGTAATGGCTTGATACCGCTCTGCGTATTTTTGACGCTCGACAGGCTGCTGAGGCCGCTCGTCGTCTTCTTTGCTTTAATGTTGGCGAGCTCGGTGGCATCGGCAATCGGCTTGGACTTTGACTGCTCCTCCAGCTCGGATTTGCTGGCGGGCTCATAGCCTATTCGCCGCGCCACGTCGATGATCATCTCATCAGTGCTACTTGCCGGTAATTGCAGCATGCCGCACAGCTTTGTACGGGCGGTTTCGATTGCCGCCTCGCCCGGATGCGACCCGGCCGGAAACCCCAGCAGGACAAGGAGTTGCGCCCGAACAGCTGATGTTTCCATAGGTCACCCGACACAAGAGACGCCACAACCAGTTTACGATACATGAGAGCAAGTTGGGAATTGTGAATGTCCCGCGGCGGATTGTGAAGCTGGAAGAGTACATGGTGACGTTCCTAGCCGACAATGATCACTCTTAAGTTGCATTTGCTTGTGCGCTGCGGCTGCTTGTCATAGGATATTGAACTGGCAAAAAGGAAAGAAAAATGCGCTCGTCTACGATGAAAAGCAGCGGTCAGGCACGCGTGAACGGAACCTCTCTCTACTATGAGGATGCAGGGAGGGGCGAGCCGATTCTGTTCAGCCACGGATTGTTGTGGAATACGACGATGTGGCGCGCGCAGATGGGCGCGCTGAGTGGCGCCTACCGCTGTGTAGCCTACGACCATCGCGGGCAGGGGCGCAGCGCCGATGCCCGCGGCGACGTAGTTGATGTCGAAACACTGTGCGCCGATGCTGCGGCGTTGATTGGTGAGCTTGGCTTGGGTGCTGTCCACTTTGTCGGGCACAGTTTGGGCGGATTTGTCGGGCTGCGCCTGGCCGTGCGGCATCCGGAGCTGGTTCGCTCGCTGGTATTAATCAGCACATCGGCTGACGCGGAGCCGGAGCGCAACAAGCCAAAATATCGCGCGATGAACTTACTCGCCCGCTGGATTGGTCCGCGCGTGGTGGCGAAGTCCTTGATGCCGATCGTGCACGGGAAAACCGCGCTGAACGATCCCGCACGCCGGGCCGAAGTGGTGGCATGGCAAGAGCAGCTGGCGTCGAATAAACGGTCGATTTACAGAGCCGCAAATGGTGTCATTCATCGCGAGAATTTTTTCGGACAACTCGGCAAGATTGCCGCTCCAACATTGGTGCTCACCGGCGATGAAGACCTCGCGCGAACGATGGACGAATCGCAACACATGGTGAGCGGCATTTCGGGCGCCAAGCTTGTCGTGCTACCACACGGCGGTCACATGCTGCCGCTCGAAGAACCATCGGCTGTCACCGATGCGATTCGCAACTTCATTCAATAGCTGCGATCCACACTGGGAGGGTAGGCTTCCAGCCTGCTCCTTCACACTACCAGGATCCCTCGCCGTAATTTGCTGACGCGCGGAGATCATATACTGCTACCGGTTTGCCGTCGGGCGTTTGTGGAATCTGCGACGATAGGTCGCCTGTCACTATCGTGATCATCAGCACTTGCTTTAGCCTGGCGAAAACGTGTTCGCAGGGTTGTGCCGCGCAAGTTTCAAAATTGATGATCGCTTGTTCCGTCGTTCCAACCATATCTGCCAGTTGCGTGCGGGTCAGCCCAGCCTCCTGTCGTGACTCCGTCATCATTCGCACAATCTTTTCATAGACGAGCGCCCCTCCCGGGTTTCGTTTAGCCAACCACCTCAGAAACTCTCCAGGCTGAGGATTGCCCGATAGTCTTTTGCGTCCCAACATGCGGGCCAATCTTCTTCTGCTAAACACCATATTAGTCGCCTCCGTGTTAACCATGGCGGCGACTATCTCACTGTTCGTTGGCAAAAAACCGGCAAAAACGGACTGAAGATTAAACGGGTGGTTTTTAATCTCGAACGAGGCTCGCTTGTCGCCATCAGTGGCCGATGCCGGCTTTTCATAGCTGCACGGAGGGCTTGCCAACATAGAAATGTGGGCGGGTCGTGACCGATTACAATGGGGGGCGTCGGAGGAGAAATCTTGTTGGGCGGGTGGAGAAAATCAGGAGTATTGGCACTCGCACTGAGCTGTGCGATGTCGCTTGTGTGGCCCGACGGTGTGCGTGCGGAAGAACCGACTGCTGCACTCAAGTCCGGCGTCGAGACGTCGAGGGCGGAGCGCATCGACGAAATCGACCGCTCGCTGATGCTCGCGTTCATCGATCTCGCGCGCTTCAATATTCGCTTTCATCAAGGCGCAAATCGACAGATTAGTCCGTGGCGATTGCTTTATCCCGCCGGTCGCGAAGCCGGCACTGCCGTATCGTTCGCAAGCAGCACTATGGATCTGCGGCAGCGCCTGCGTGCGATTCGGCGCAAGCGGGTTGACAAAGATTCCGTACGCAATATTCTCAACGTCGCGCTAGTTGGAAATCTAGTTAGCGGTTCGGTCTCGAGTATGGAACTCGCCCAGAATACGTGGGTGATGTTGCGTGCCACCAAAAACGGTTATTCGCCGCGCGACTCGGAAGCTCACGTACGCGAGATGGTAGCAACCACCGACGCGCTGTTCAAAGAGCGCCGGCAACTCGTTGCTGCGACGGAGGTCGCAGGCAGACGGCAGGTGTTCCAGATAGAAGATCGCCTGTTGCGTAGAATTCGCCAGCAGCTGCTGTATGAATTCGCGACGTGGAGCGCGCACTCCAGAGACACGATGTGGCGCGAAAACACTTTCTACGCGCTTGATGCGGGACAGAATTTCACGCGAGCCGGCGCCGTTATGACTGGATTGCGTGCGCTTAACCGGCCGCGGCTGGGTGGACCTTCGGCAATTACGACTCTGGTGGCAAGCGGACTGGCGACAGTCGATCCCATTATTGCGATTCTCGCCGGAATTGCTGTGCATCATTATCAGATCACGAAGCTCGCACGTGAGTTTCCGGTCGAGCGGCCTGATGCTCGCCCGGGCGAATCATGGGATGAGCTTGAACACACGTTGACCGTCTTACAGCAGAGTTCACCTACCGAGCGGCGGACTAGACTGTTGCACCAAGCTGCCAATCTAGCGAGCAGTTCGCAGATGTTTGATACGTCACTAGACAAAGAAACTGCACAGATCCAACGGCTGAGGCAGGTAGCTCAGCAGCAAGCGATTGTGGGGCCGGCGATCGGCTTGACCGCCGTGACGGGCAGCACGCTTGGAACGATTGCGTTCTATGGTTATCGTACGCACAGGACCTCATCAGCTCATCTTTTGCTGGCCACGCGTTTGTCCGTCATGCCCGGGCAGGCGGTTGCGCTCGCGTACACACCCTTCGCGATGATTTTGGCCGCCAAAAAATACGAGCACCTGAAGAAGCGTGGCGAGTTGCCCGCGCAATTGCTGGCGGAGCGTCTGCGCAATTTGGATGCATTGGAAGAGCTTGTAAAACAACACTGAATTTGGCATATGCTTCGGCTGGAACTGAGCTGACACTGGCTCGTCGTTAGGGGCCTCAATCAGGAGGAGCACTATATGAAACCCGTCGGAAAAGCTCTAGCAGTAGCAATGCTGACGGTGGGTTGCGGACTGGCTGTGGCACCAAATGCGATGGCGTACGATCTACGAATCACTCCGGTGGTGGATCTCAGCGCACGCGTCTTGTGTAACTACAACACCATGGTTCAACCTGCTGTCGTAAGCAATGGCTGTGCAACGATGTGCCAGTCTGCGGTTGTCGCGGCTCCCGCGCCCGCATCATTATTGACCGATACAGGTACCGGTATCATACACCGCCCGACAGAGTTGCTCAATCAGGACGTGATGATGGATACCACCGCGCGCTGCCGGCGTCGCGGTTTGTTTGGATTTTTGGGATTGAACTTGTTCTAGAGCGAAGCTTATTTGTAGAGGCGGCGGGCGAAAGCGCGCCGCTTTTGCTTTGGCGCGCCGCTTTTGTTTGGTACCGGCGGGCTTCAGCCCGCTGCTAATAACTCAACACTTTGTTGTTCGGGTCCATGAGCAAGCGGTCTATCTCGTCATCACTTACGAGTTCTGTTCCTGTCACTAAGTTGGGATTTCCGACGAGCGAGTAGTTTCTTGCATAGCGTTCTGAAATCAGAACTTTGCCACCACTTTGAATGAATTGGCTAAGTGCTTCCTGTGGCGTGGTCAGTTTCGCATTCTTGACAGTGGAGTCAAATCTACTGGGGTCCATCGTCATATTACCGACCTTTGTGCGGTCTGCGGCGTTCACGGCATCCATGGTCAACAGGATTGATACATCAGCACCGTCACGTTGCATGCGTTGCGCCTCGCGCGTGGCTTCCCACATGAGTTCTGGCATCAGCCCAAAGCTTTTGACCATTACGATAATCTTTTTCGCATGGGGAACACCCTTCGTCGGCTGTGCAGTTTCAAGTCGGGACGTCTCGGTGCCCATTCGATTAAAGCTGCTGCCGCTGGTGGCAATCAAGGCGGCCGTGAGTTGGTTGCCACCATCGTTGACGACGTATAGCGGGCGAGTGGCACCGGGACGTTCTGCCAGGTGCAGGACTTCGGTGTGTCCGAACGTGGTCGGATTGACCTGGTTGGCAGTCAGCATCAACCAGCCGTTTGATGTCTCGAACAGCGCCCCGCCTTCCAAAACGATCCGCACGATGCGTTCGGTTTCCTCCGGTGTAAGTCTGTACTTATCCTCGAGCGGACGCAGCTCGCGTTCGTAGTCGTACGCGCGATCGCCTTGCACTCGTGCACCTGTAGGATCGCCACCACGCCAGGCAACGGTTTCCAGAGTATTCGGGTTGCGCAACCTATCTTTGTCCGTGTCGGACAACGTCACCACTCTGGTGGCAGATGTGGTGACTTGAGTGCCGGGGTGGAAATTGGCGAGTTCTGATCTCACAGGCCAGCTTGCTTCCGTCGCTTCCGGAGTAGTTGCGGCCGGCGTTGGCACCGGTGTTGTCATCGAGATATTGGCGGCCGATTGATTCAATCGAATCAGCTCCGCCTGCACTTCTGCGTTCTCCGCTTCTTGGGTGCGTTTTTGCCGGCGCATCAATGCGGCGTAGTGCTCGAGCGTGTCGGCGAACAATGCGCTGTTCTTGCCGACGGATGTTTCCTTCAATTTCAGTGCGCGCTGATATGCTGCTTCCGCGTCCGATAATTTGTTCTGCGCTACGTAGGTGGCACCGAGGTTTGTTTCGAGCGCTGCTTTCGCGATGGTTGCCTTGGCGGCAGGAAGTTTATCCGCCAGGGCGATGGCCTGTTTGAACAACTCTTCCGCCTGCTGGAAATTGTTTTGCCGGTAGGCGCTGTTTGCCATATTCGCTACCGTCTTGCAATCCTGATTTGCCATCGCCGCCGAGTAAGCAGGTGTGGTGCTGGCAAACAAAACTGTGGCCGTCGCAAATCGCAGAAAGTGACGCATGTAGAACCATACTCCCTGGTGGTGAGGATTCTATAGTACACGGCGATTGTCGATCAGCCGGTATCAAACGGATGCCAAGCATGGCGTGCGTCATTGTCAATAACCGTGCGGCTCGTTGTTTATTGCCCGAGCTTTTTCAGAACCTCGTGAAGGCGTGGGTCGTGAAGCGATTCATAGTACACGGACGACACCGAGTCCTTCTCGCGTTTGAAAATGCGTATGTCCGTCATGTAGGCGATGCCGCCTTGTTCCGTCACCGTGACCGCGTACGGTTCTGAAACTGCCGCTGCCATCAGGCGCCGATGCGGTTCGGTGCCGGTGCATCCAGCGGAGAAAGGACCCCCGATATCCGACAGACCGTCGAGCGTCATTGCTTTCCACCACAGCTTCGGAATTTCAGATTTGCTCTTTACGTGGTGAAACTTGCCCGATGCAAGCAGCGCTTCTGCTTGTTGCTTCGTCATCATCTGCGGCTCAGCTGCTGACATTGATGCCTCGAAAGTGCTGCTCCCGACGAGCAAGGCTGCAATGCACATCCACGGGCGTTTGAAGTTTGACATGCGGATGCGCTCCATTAACTGTGCGGCCGAAAATGAAGTATCCCACGCGAGGCGGTACAATTCTACAGTTGTCTGCATGAAGGCCGTGCCGGCGGGCGGAAGCCCGCTGTTTCCGAAACTGTACCGGTGGGCGTGAGCCCGCTCGATTAGATGCCATGGGGTGAGCGATGTTCAAACGAATTGCTGTTGCGAAGCTGACGAATGTGGTGCTCGCGGCGACGATAGCGTTGTTGTCAGCGCAAAACATTGATGCTGCGCAGAGTGCGTCGCAGGCCCAGGCTGCGCACACCCCCCAAGAGTTTGCGAATGCCTATATGGCGGCCTTCAACAAAGGCGACCGCGCCGCGCTGAGTAAACTGCGCTACGCAATCAAAGGCACATCTCCGATGCAGGAGATGATGGATGACTTGACCAACGCTGAGTTGGGCGCGCACACGCAATACACTGTTTTCAGCCTGGAGCCTGTCGATCCTGAAATGGCGAAGCCGCATATGGGGCCGGACGGCAACATGTATGAACTCAATCTGAAGGCGACGCACACGCTGAAGTTGACTGCTACAACCAAAAATGGAACGTCGTCCACCTCTTTTCCCATCGGTATCAAGGATGGTGTCTACTACCAGGTCGGCATCGAGAAGGCATCAGGTGCGTCGCCGGCATTTTCTTTCGGATGGCAACGTTTTACGCCGCCGCAAGGGCACTGGTCGGTGATGATGCCTAACGAGCCCGAGCCAGGCAAAGCTGCGTTGCAAGCCGATGGTGGCAAGGATGCATTGAACAATCCTGACATTTACGGAGTCGTCAACAACACTGCCGACATCAAAACTTCCCAGCACTTCTTCATGTGTGGTGAGGAAGGCAAACGGTTGCGCGCGCCGGACAATCAGGAGCAATATCGAGCGGCCGTCACCACCTACGCGCCGGAGACGCTGCAAAAATGGTTTAGCGACGCGAAGAAGAATCTCGACGATGCAGTCGACGGCCGCGTCAGAATGAACGGCGGCAAGCTGGTTGCTCAGAAAGAAATTGAAGTTGCCGGCGCGCCTGGACGCGCGTTCGAAATCACGGACAAGGATGGAACCGTCTGCCTGGGACGCGCGTATTGGGTGAAAGATGCGCTCTACGAACTGACGGTTGAGAGCAAAAAGCCGACGCCCGATCGGGCGAAAGCCGAGCAGTTTCTCTCCTCGCTTAAAGTAGAGTAACGGCGGGCCCAAGCCTGCTTGGCTGTGAATGTGTACCGGCGGGCGTAAGCCCGCGGTTCGTACTCGCACCACCGTTTCGTATTTTCCCCACTGACCTCGGGCTATACCCCCAGTAGAGTTCCCTTATCTCTTTAGGTATGGTCCAGTAACCCGGTGGGAACAGCAGGCGAGAATTCGTCCATCAACCCGCGTCCGGAGCAGAAAGCTGCGCCGGCGCGTACCGATTCGCCCGACCATGCACAGACCCAAAAACCGGCACCCTCTGACTCCAACTGCCTGGTCGACTTCTACAAATCCGCCACCACTGCGGCGATCGGCGACCCTCTGAGGGGCATCGCTCAAATCGCGGATTCTGGACTTAATCTTGTCGGCATTCACGCTGACCTCGACGGCAAGATTAAATCGGGGCTGTCCACCGTCGGCATTGAAAAACCAAAAGACGCCGCTTTCGGAACAAGCAACTGGTATATGCAGCAGCTGGGCAGCGCCGCCGGCATGATGGTGCCGTTTATGGGCGCGCGTCTCGGCATTGGGCGCGTTGTCGGTAGCGCGCTGGGCGAGGAGTCGTCGCTTCTTAAGGCGTTTGACGAAAGCAAGACGTTCGGCGGCGGCACGTTGAACTGGGCGGGCCGCGAAGCGACGTTGTCCGCGGCATCCGGATTCACTTACGGAACCTTGTTGCGTCCAAGCGACGAACAAAATGTCGGAACCCTAAACTTCGTTAGCGATCGTTTGCACCAGGGCACCAATGACGGTGCGACTTTTGGACTGATGGGGTTTGCAAATCCGTTCATGTCTAAAGCGGTGGGCGCTGCTGCAACCATTATTGAGAAACCGCTCGCGACCGAGCGGCTGATCTCTCGCCTTGCGCTTGCTCAAAAGGTCGCAGCGTTGGCGATGCGTAATCCAATCTCGTCTGGCGCATTGTCCGGTTTGCCCGGCGGATTCATCAACGCCGAAATGGGCGCGCGCCAGAGAGGCCGCTGGTTACCGACAGGCGAAGAACTCAAAGAAAACTTGATTGGCATGTCGTTCATTGGTGGTGCGTTTGGTGGCGCTCACTGGCTCGTTACACCACCTGTGGTGCCGAAAGCGAATGCTAAAAATCTGGAATCGCAAACCACTCAAAGGACGGAAGCTCAAACGACCGCGCCACAAACGACACTCGTAGCGGAGCGCGGGCGTTTGGCGCGCGATGATGCGCAGCAGGAATCCGCATCGGCTGCGAAGCAGCTTACAGATCAACAGCAGGTCGCGATAAGAGCACTGTTTGGCGACAATTTTGCCAAGGCCGCGAATTCCGAATACGTGGACCTTTTTGAACAGGCATACACGAGGCTCGGACAACGAAAAGTTGACCAGGTCCGAGCACTAGGCGACTGGTACACGAAGTACGTCGTCGATCGCGACCACCCAGAAGGGACGATCACTTCTGAGGGCATCAGACGCGTCGCGCGGCATTGGTTTGACCTGGAACAACCCATTCGCGATCTTCCGCTCGGCAAATTCATAGAGCAAGTCGGCATTCTCGAACGAGATATGCCAAAGAAACAATATGGCGGTTTCTCAGGAGGCGGAGAAAACGTTACACCAAGATCGGCGTATGCAGCCATCAACATGGGTCGCGGAGAACTCACCCGCGGTGAACTTATTACACTCGAGAAAGCGATAGACGGGCAAGCATTGCGAAAGAGAGGCGATCGATTAAAAACTCTCGATGCATTCCAGCATGACATACCGACCATGGACGAACTGAAACGAGCAATCAAAACGTTTGAGATCGATCCGTTGATTCCGCTCGAGTTGGCAAAGCAAGATTTGAAGCCGTGGGAACGCGCGGCTCTCAGTCGGGCAACTAAGGACTATTTCAATTATTTAAACCATGATGCACCGGACCGGGACGGCGATCCACGGATCATTGCCGCTGGTATCGGTCAGAGATTCACAGAACTGTCTGAAGCGGGGAGGCGGCAAATCCTTGAATGGAACACCAATCCGTTAGTGGCAGCCCAAGAAATGCACCCTCATCTGTCGGACTTTCACCAACATTTCGTTGCAGCCGCCGCAAGCCGACATGGCGATGGGGCGGTGGATGTTGTCCGCAAAATGAATGGTCAACATTTCATTGAGCTCTTTACACCGTTCGATAGGGGCGAAAGTGAAGAACATCCACTATTGAGTTACGCTCAGGAGAATTACGATCAGCACATTCCAATAGTCCAATGGTTTGACAAGAATATCCAGGCAACAAGTTGGCCGGCTATGGACATGGCTATGAAGTTGAGCAGTATCTTTAAGGATGCTCCGTCAGACGTTGTGCACAGTTGGCTGAAGTCGCGGCAAATCGAGCAGTACAACAAGGAAGTTGAGAATTTTCCTATAGGATTTTCTTTGTCGCAGGAACACACGAACACGCTATTGAATCGAGCCCTGGAATTTCCTTCGGGAAGTGACCGTCCGCGTGTTGCAGAATGGTTGTTGAACAATCCATCGAGGGCCGACGAAACTAAAGTCACCATTGCGGATACCACTTCGGAATATTTGCGGTTGGGGCGGCTCAGTGGACTGGAAGCGCTGCACGACCTTGGCTTGATCACTGATGGCGACCTGCAAAATCAGATTGTTCGCCAAAGTGCACGTGCCGGATTGCGCAGTCTTCTCTCTGACACTATTATCGCCGCCTCGTCTCAGGATAGAGTACAACGCGCTGCAGATCTGTTTGGTGGTGAAGCACAAACAGACATTATTCGTCCTGCGCTAGTCGAGGCGCTCAGGCATCATTTGTCTCGCGGTGTCGTCGGGCAGGCGAAGGAAATTCTGAAGTTCAACATGCTGACGGACGACGATTTGAGGTCAGGTGAGGTATCCCGTGGGGCCATAGTTGGCTTAGTGAATGCGCTATCGAATGGTTCTGTCGATGCAGCGAACTCCATTCTCGATTTTAAGATTCTCAACGAGCAGCAGCTGACATCTGCTGCAATTAAAGGCGCTGCGTACGACGGACTACTAAACTGCCTCGCGAACGGGAATACATTTGACGCCATCAAAATCCAGCGCCTTGGACTTCTCGGCGACGTAGACATGAGTGCGAAGGATATTCATGCAGCAGCATACAAAGGTGTCATCGAGCAACTATCTGTCGGTAATATCACGGCGGTGCAAAACCTGGTTGATCTGAAGGCGTTAAATAAAGACGAGGTGGACAAAGCCCTGCGCGAAACGGCCGATGCCGGCAAGATGACCATCGCAATGAGAGCGGCGCTGCAGCAAAAGATAAAATTCGATACCGCGGTGAAGCGATATTTGGATATCGATAAGCTGGATGATCCTGCAGCGGAAAAACTACTCGAGCGCCTTCACCTGCTTGACGGCAATTGGCAGGACGAAGACAACGTCCGGAAACCATTCGAATCGGGCGCGGCCGTATTTGGAGCCGCAAGAATGGTTCGTTATGCCCTCAATGCGAAAGTTTCCCCGCACGATGCGCTTCATGGGTTCGATGATGTCGTCAACCTGTACCAACGCACAGGTGTCAGCAAAGACAAGTTCTACAACAACATACTCAAGCAAGTCGGTATCGATGATGCCGTAGACGATACTGGCTCATCGTACGCGCGGTTGAATGTGATTGCACGTACGTTCCCGCACGACATCAGCACGGTGCTGGACAAGGCGAAGGAGTATCCCGACATCAAGACTTTACAGGATCTCGCATCCGCATTCTCGGACTCGCAAAGCGTTGTCTCTTCTTGGCCGCATTTGCAACGTTTTGCAAAACTGCAGCAGTTTGTCGAGCAGGTAGAACTTTTGCCGCAGTTGCAACAATTGCGCCAGGAAGGAAAAACGAAACTTGCCGATTGGGTGGAAGCGTTGGCGTTCCATCCGGATAGCAGAGTCTCGACGCAAGCTATCCTTGATTTCTGGAAAAATCCGGAGAAGTTCATCGATTACAACGATGCACATTCCGGTAGGTCGCATGAGTTGAAGAAGCCGTCGAACTACACGGACATTCCGCATCTGGACATGACACCTACCGAACTTCGCGATGCTCTCGTGAATGGTGTTCTGGATCGCCTGCAGGTATTCACGCCGATGAAAGTGGAATACCAGGTCGGCGGAAACGACACATCAGTTGGTGCGGAATTGAGTCGCGCATTGGGATCGCAGCGGAAGGGCATTCGCGGTGAAGCGAAGAGTCCGACCAAACTGTTTGCAGAGCTAAATGCCGCGCTGAAGCCAGCGGGGCTCAACGTGGCCAAAGTTGTGGCCGGAGCTGAGGTGCCTGCTGATGTTCGCACGCAAGTCGACAAGCTTCTCTACGATCCCATCATCGGAGCCGATAGACCGGATGTGGGACTGAAGTTGGTTGCCGAGATTCATAGGAAGAGCGATCCTTTGGCAGTCGTCGCCGGCGATGATACCGTTTCATGCATGGGATTTGGTACCGGGAAAAACAATATTTACATGTTCAACCCAAATGATGCATTGTTCACCGTACGATTGGTCCGGGGTGATGGAACTTCGCGCACGATCGCGCAGAGCGTTTTGACCAAGGACAAGGACATCAAAATTCCATTTCCGCAGGTGCTGCAGAAATTCAGAGACGACGAGAAAACTTCGCTGCATTCGGTTATTCCAGAAGATGCTCTGCGGCGCGAGCAGGCGATTATAGCCGCGGACAACGTCGAGGTTCATCCAAATTATCGGCAGGGCGATCATCCACCTGCGCTCGAAGCCGTTTATCGTGATTTCTTCGGACGCTACATAAAAGAGCATGGTCAAGACGAGAACCTGAGAGGGGACAAGATTATTATCGGGCTCGGCTATTCCGATGCCCTCAATCAGTTGCCGAAAGAGCCCAACACGTTTGTGCCGCAAGCGCCGGTTGGCTATAGCGATAAGACGCACGATGAAGTTCTCGCTTTATCGCTGAGTGCACCGCAAAAGTTGGCGGTAAGAGTATCGAACGCTCAAAACGCGAATGTGGAAAATCGTATCGCACCACAGGGTGCAAACAAAACGGGCATTTCTCCTCTGACGTTCGAGGATACTTTGCCGGTGGCGTATCTGGAAGGAAAGGCGTTCGCGGACAATTCCTCTCTGCGCGTCGGATTGCACAATTTGGAAAACGCACTCATCGCGAAGGACATCAACAATGCGGCGAGGGGCCGTTCGAATCTGAGTTTGAAGTACGTAGACAGCGACGGCAAGATCAAGGGCTATTTGCTGGCTTACGAAGGCGAAGGGTATGACGGTGAGAAACGTCAACCGATGATCTTCGTCAGCGATCTCTCGAGTGATCGAGCAATGCGCGACGACGGAACTGCGAAGCCGACTCGGGTTGGTGGGAAATTGATGTACGAGTTCGCGGATCTGTATAAGCAGAATTATCTCGATCAAGGCAAGATGATGCCGATTTTCATGAATGCGCGCGAACAGACGTCATACAAGCTGATCATGGAGCACTTGCAGTTGCTCGGCAAACGGCTCGGCTACGAGTTCGAAGTCAAAGATCTCGGCGAGCACCTCGACGGCGACAGCACCATGCACGACATCGTTTTGGTGCCTGTCCGTAAACCGTAGCGGCGGGCGGCAGCCCGCTCTTCTCGACATATATAGAGGATTGCTTTCGCCTAGCTCGCCGCGGCGTCTTTGTTATCGAACGCGGCGCCATATGAATCGCCGTCTGCAGTCGGCAGCGCGCGATAAGCCGCCAGGCTCAGTCGCGGGTCTGGGCACATGCCGGCGACAAGCGCTAACATCCGGCACGCTTCGCCTTCTTGTCCGATCTGCCGGTACGACAATCCGAGGTAATACCAAGCCACCCAGTTATCGCGCTGGTGGCTCACCTGCTCAGACCAGGCTTCGATGGCTTCTTGGATCCTACCTTCCCGATAGTGTTCCATTGCCGCGTTAGGAGGTTGCGAGGTCATGCTTGTTGCCCCAGCGAAGTGTGTTTGTGTTTCCCTTCTACTTCGACTTTAAATGACGCTTGTGAATCAGGTGTGAAGAAGGGGTAAAACCTCAACGCGCCATCTGGTGGGCGTTGCGGGTGCGTGGCTGTCCACGAATCCGTATACCCGGTTTCGGCTACGTAACGACTTAACCCTCCACTGGCAGACCCTGAACGGCTTTTAATTCACTCTGGCTTGGTTGTGCGGGTAGGGTGTTGGACAATTGAGCGATTCACCCGAAATGAGGGAAAAGCCGTGCCAGCCGTGAAAGAATTGCAGCCCGATGCGTCGGGGCGCCAATTTAAAGTCGACTATGAAGGCTACTCCAGCGAATATCAAAAGCTGGCGTCGCGGCAAGATCGGGTGGGCAGCCGCACGAGGTTGATTCCGACGTGGTTGCGTCCGTTCACGCACTTGCACAAAATCCCAGTCATCAGACGCATTTGGCTGTATCTCGCGCTTTTGTCCGCTTATACGATTGGCGTCGATTGGTACGTCCGATCGCACAACGTCGCCAACCTGCTCAAAGATGGTGGCGCCGCTGGTGCCGTCGCGAGTTTGGTGCTTGGTCTGCTTCTCGTTTTCCGCACGGACTCAGCTTATGATCGCTGGTGGGAAGGTCGCAAACTTTGGGGCGATCTGATCAACAATGCGCGCAATATGTGCTTCAAGTTGCAAGCATTTGTCGAGATTCCGCAGATTGAGAAGCGCGATTTCGGCAAGCTCGTGATTTCCTTTGCGTACGGACTCAAGCACCACTTGCGCGATACTGTTCCCAGCCGTCCGCTTCCTGGAGTAGGCGCCGTTGCCGACGACATCAATTTGCCGATGCACATTTGCGGTTTGATGTACGAGCGAATTGCGCACTGGGCAAACAACGGCAAAATCGACGCCTATCTGCTCGAAGTTTTCAATGCGCACGTCAATAGTTTTGTGGATGTTTGTGGTGCCTGCGATCGCATCAAGACGAGTCCGATTGCGATTTCGTATCGCGCGTTCATGCGGCAAGGCATCGCGTTGAACCTCCTGTCGTGGCCATGGTACCTGACGCGCGACTGCGCCATCGGATGGAGTTTGCTTCCGATTCTGATCGGCGCGTATTTTCTGATTGGAATTGAACTCATCGCCGAAGACATCGAGGAGCCGTTTGGACCCGATGATGACGATCTGCCTCTCGACGATCTGTGCGTGAAACTAAAAGAGACCGTCAGTCACTTGCTTGAAGTGGCGGATCAGCAGAAGTTCACCACGTCCGTGGAAAAGCCGCGCGTCGATTTGCTTCGGGATTGATCACATTCCGTTTCACAATTCATGAACACTGAATACGCTTACTTCCGTTCGTATGCCGCGGTTTTTCCTAAGAAGTCGGTCAAGCCTTTTCCATCGAGCCACTGCCACGCGGCAGGATCATTTTTCAATGTTGCATCCAGAAACTTAAGTGTGACACCATCAATCAGCCGGTGAAACTCCGCATCGGTTTCTTTCGGCGCGCGGAACGATCTTCCGCCGAATGTCGCGTGGTCGGCACCATAAAAATTGACGAGATATTGATGCGGTGCGCGAATGCCGTCGTATGGAATCCGCCGATCTTCGGCTTTGGTTCCGCGAATCATGGAGTTGTCCTCGGTGCCGGTGAGCAGCATGCCTGGAATAGTGATATCGTCGTATGTGCCAGCCATGCGTCCGCCCATTACTGGCGGGCAAAGGTACAGTGCGGACTTCACGCGCTTGTCCTCAAGCTGCGAACCAGGACCAAATTTTTGTCCGGCAGCGACGAGTGCAGTGCCCGCACCGAATGAATGACCGGCGACCGCGATTGCGTTGAGATTCAGTTTTCCTTTCAAATTCGGATCCGTCTGATTGCGTCGTTCCAATTCATCGATAACGAACGTGACGTCGTGCGCGCGGTCCACGAGATTTTGGCCGTTCGCCGCGACTTGCATTCGTCGAATGAATTCCTGTCTGTTGGTGCCTCGCGCCGGCTCCCATACCGAACTATCGCTGCCGACATGTTGCGGAAAGACGCAGAAGTATCCGTGCTGAGACCAGTATTGGCCCAGATATTTGGCTGCGTCGCGGCTGCCGCCGAGTCCGTGCGAGAAGATCACGATTGGATATGGTGGTGTGGCATTTGGCGGCAGATAGATCTTGACGGGGATTTGACGATGCCTGCTGTTGTCGGTCCATGTTTCGTAGACCGTGTTATCGTTTGCAGAGCGCGCCGTCATCTGCGCATCCCGGGGTAGCGTTCGGGCGAAAGCCGCAGGCGAATGAACAGCCAGCATCAGCAGCAACAATTGCAAAAGCGCGTTTCTCATCAACCGACTCCGTCGCGACGACATGGTCAGTTCAGTATAGAAGATTACTTCGCGAGGTGGTGATTGTCGTGTTGCTGGTGCAGGTCGCAAGACGTGCAGAGTTGCTTGGCATACTGCGGCAGCTTGACCGTGCCGGTTCCTGTTGTTTCACTTCCCGCGTAGACGCCCCAATAAGCGGCGGTGACGTGCTGCATGTCTGTTCGCCCGGTGAGGCGAAGCTGCTTTGACTGCCAGTAGCGGAAATACAGGGCGGCCAGCGTAAACGCTATGCACAACGGAAAGGCGAGCAAATCCAGTAGGTTTGACATGGGGTCACCATAGTGCGTGGAGGACTATGAGCAAGTGCTTGCCCCCAACTGTGCCATTGTCAAGCGGTTCTGTAAATAGGTTGTAAAGTTCTGTAGGGCGGCGCCTGGATGGCTACTCGCGGTTTTCCGCGCCGTAAATGAACGGGCACGTTAGAATGCCCGTTCGTAGCGGCGGGCGGAAGCCCGCTTTGGCAGGCTGGCAGCCTGCGCTCGTCTGTACCGGCGGGCGCAAGCTGGCTGTGCGTAGACGATTACCAGGCAACGATCGTGTACCGGCGGGCGGAAGCCCGCTTTGGCAGACTGGTAGCCTGCGCTCCTCTACGAATGCGCCTCGTCCTACTTCGCCAGCGAACGCGCGTCCGCTTCGACCACTTCGTGACATGACGGACAAAGCTGCCTGCCCGGACGACGCATCGCCTGGACGCCGCTGTCCTCGTACCGCTCGCGGTACGTCGCGAATGCCGTCATGACGTGATCCTTTGATTGCCAGAAGCGAATCAAAAGAATGACGAGCAGGGTCACCGCAAGACACAAAGGAAAAACCAAAAATCCGAGGAAACATTGCATGGACATTACCGCCGTTGCTGCCATCGCCAAAGAGATTCCCTGGAGAAACTTTGCCACCGCCGAATGGTCTAGTAAAGGCAATGTGAAGATAATGAGTGCGTAATTGCCGCACTGAACGCGCTTCACTCGACTTGTTGCTGTTCTCCCGCTACGCTCGCCGGGTTCAGATGCCCCGGTCGCCGAAACAGCATTTGCGCAGATGGTGCGCGTTTATCCAGAATTTGGTGCAAACTGCCACCACAACTCCGAGCACCGTGAGGTGCAGGGCTGCCATCAACGCTGCCAAATAACGAGGTGAGATGAATTCCCTTTCGAGTGCCGCGCGACTTCGGCAGTTTCTTCGCTGATGTAGACGGCGGTGCGTCCGATCCACGCCACGCCGACGGTCAATGGTCCTATACGCTACAATTGTTTGACCACGAAGTCAGGCAATGTTATGGGCTACGACCTACACATTCGACGCGCGGGTGCGGGTGACCAGCGCCCACCAATTTCCGCGGACGACTTCAAGTCCGCCGTTTCGTCGACCGCTGGCGTTCGCCTCGTGGGAACCGACACCAACGACCCTTCGCACGACGCAGCTGAAGTCTTCTTCAAGGAGCAACCTGGCTTCGGCATCGATGGAACATGGCACGCCGTGCTTTACCTCACGGAAGGAGAGATCGTACGGAGGCGCCGTCCGCCAGACAGTCCCTCACCTATCCGTCTGGCGGCGTCGGAATAATCCCGACCATGCCAACGGCTGAAATTGTTTTCCATCGATCTGTACGCCGTGGAAGCGAATTTCCGTCAGCCGCACCAGGTCAAACCCGACGCGTTCGATCTCGGCGCACAACTCGCTTGCCACCACACGTGGTGGACCCTTATCATCTGGTCCATCATCGTTGGCATTGCCGGCGAGTACCGCATAGTAGCCGCCATGTGCCGCCACTTTCGCCAGCGTCGACTGAAATCCTGCAAGATTTGTCTTACGCACCACGTGATAGGTGCCGCGATCAAACACAAAGCGAAACGGCAACCCGAGATCAGGCGGCTCGGTAATATCGCCGACGGTAAACTTAACCTGGACGCCCGCCTCGTCCGCTTTCTTCTTCGCGCGCTGGATCGCCACTTCGGAAATATCGACCGCCGTGACGTCGAATCCCTCTTGCGCGAGGAAGATTGCATTTGTCCCCGTCCCACAGCCAATCTCCAGCATGCGGCAGGGTTTGATCAATCCTTCCGACAGCAGCGAGCGCAGATTCTCCGACGGCACACCGCTGTCCCACGGCGTGTTGGCGTCAATGTATCGCTGGTTCCAATCTTCTTGCATAATCTTGCCACCCCTGAAGGTGTTCAATCATACCAACGATCGGCCATTTGTTTAATGAGGCTGTATCTTTTCTAGACCTTGGCGAGCTAGCACAGCAAGGCGTGAGCCAGGCTGTAGCTCGATCACTTGTTTGTACTCGTCACTTGCCAATCCGTACTTGTGGCTGTAGACATAGGAGATTGCCAGCAGGTAATGCGCCCGGATGTTGCGAGGTTCAGATTGCAGGACCTTGGTCAGAATTGCGATGCTTGTATCATAGTTGCCGGCATTCAGGTTGAAAGAGGCATCCTTCAGTGGATCGTATGCCGCATTAGGATTCATGCCACCATGGGGCAGCAAATCTCTCGGCCAATCATCCGCCGTTTGTTGCACGCGGGTTGATGGAGCGTTCACTCTTGGGTCGTTTACTGGCGCCTTCGTGATAGATTGTGGCTTTTGGCGAGGCACTGTACCGTTCGGCGAGATTCCGTTAGCCGCCGCGCGCGCATCATCCGGCACGGCAACTCCCAACAAGTCAGAGGCCTTGATGCATTCAGCGAGAAACGGCGCCGGCTTTTTGTAACCGACCGTGGTGAAAGCTGGTTGCCCTCTTGAATCCAAGAAAACTAACGTCGGATAGGCCGGGCGAAGCGCCCAGCTTTTCATCAGCGCCTTGGCGTCGGGATCGGTATCGCCCCAAAGTTGAATGTGCGTGTAAGGTTCCAGCGTGTGCTGGACGGTACCATCTGTTAACGTGTGTTGCTCCAGCAACTTGCAAAACCCTCACCCATGCTCAGTCACTTCCACGAAGACTGGGCGCGAGGACTGCTTGGCTTCGGCAAGAGCCGCCTTGGAATCGGCAGCGAAGAAGGACGCATCTTCATTCTGCGCATGGCTGCCTGGCGGAATACAAACATACCCGCAAGCAATTGCGAAACACACGGTGAGTAGGTATCTGCTCGATTTCATGTTATTCGCCGCCCGTGAGGTGATCTCCCTCCGGTATACCACAACTGGCATCTCAGCGGCAGACGTTGTACCTGCATAATGCCGGGGCGCGTCAAGCCGGAATCGCTTTTAACACCAAACGCTTACGCAACGCTGCGGCTACGCGGCTCAGCATTGAGAGTGAGTGCCCAATATAATCGGCGTTCGTCAAGAGTTGCAATTTTCGCGATCGGCAGTGGATTTGTGCTTCCTAGAGTTGAAACGAAGCCAAGCGCAAAAAAGTTCAATTGCTTAGATTAGAGTTTGAGCTCGCTGTAAAATGCGTGCGGCTAACGTCTAGGCTATAATTGCCCGCCTCAACAGGAGCAGGAGCATATGAAAAAACGCAAGCTTGGAAAGAGCGGCCTGGAAGTCTCTGCCATCGGACTAGGCTGCATGGGTATGAGCCAGAGCTACGGTACGCCGAAGGACACGAAGGAGATGATTGCTCTTCTGCATGGTGCGGTCGAGCGGGGCGTGACGTTCTTCGATACCGCCGAAGTGTATGGACCGTTCACCAACGAAGAACTCGTCGGCGAGGGGCTGGCTCCGCACCGCGACAAAGTGATCATTGCGACGAAGTTCGGGTTTGAGATTGACCCCACTGGTGCTCGCAAACCGGGCGCAACCAACAGTCGACCCGAACACATGAAGAAGGTGATTGACGAATCCCTCAAGCGGTTGCGCACGGATCACATTGATTTGTGGTATCAGCATCGTGTTGATCCGAATGTTCCGATTGAGGAAGTTGCAGGCGCCGTGAAAGAACTCATCAAAGCAGGTAAGGTGAGATATTTCGGATTGTCGGAAGCCGGCGCGCAAACTATTCGGCGCGCGCATGCCGTGCAACCGGTGGCGGCGCTGCAGAATGAATATTCGATTTGGTTCCGGCGCGTGGAGGAAGAAATTCTGCCGCTGGTCGAAGAGCTCGGCATCGGTTTTGTGCCGTACAGTCCGCTGGGGCGAGGCTTTCTTACCGGCAAGATGGACGCGAACACCACTTTTGACAAAGGCGATTTCCGTGCCAATCTGCCGCGCTTTGCACCGGAAGCGATGAAGGCGAATCAGGCGATGGTTGATCTACTCGCGGACATCGGCAAGCGGAAAAACGCTACACCCGCGCAGATTGCTCTCGCGTGGTTGCTGGCGCAGAAGCCGTGGATTGTTCCGATTCCGGGCACCACAAAGTTGAGTCGGCTCGAGGAAAACATCGGCGCGGTAAGTGTGGAACTTACGAGCGACGATTTGCGCGATCTCGATCGCGCGTCGTCCGAAATTAAAGTCGTCGGCGAGCGCTACCCCGAACAAATGGAGCAAATGACCGGCCGGTAACGGCGCTCTCGCATCGTAGCGGCGGGCGGTAGCCCGCTCTCAGCTCTATTCTTCCTCGCCTGTGTCGATGATCAGATTACCGCCACCATCGCTGTTGTCGAAACCCACAGGTTCCAATTCTTTATTCGCCACTTCGGCATCACACAGCTGATTCTTTTTCTTCTTCATATATCCCGGCACCGACGGATCTGTGTCTTCGTCGTTGAAAGCTCCCGGAGTTCCCGCCGTTCCATCCGTGCCCGTGCCGGCTGTACCGGTCGTAGCAGCTTGGCCAGCGGCGCCGCCCCCTCCCGGGGCTCCTGGTAACAAGCTCTTATTGATGCCGACGACGCTGGGAATGATGTTGATGATTCCGGCCAAACTGTGATTAGCACCATCTCCCCCGTCGCCGCCGCTGCCATTGGTGCCGGCAGCCGTGGGGCTACCACCCGCGCCGCCGCCGCCGCCACTGCCGCCCGCGCCGCCATTCGCTGAGATCAAATTGCTGCCGCCTGGTACCAGGCTAGAAATCGTCGTGAACTTAACGGTGCCGCCACGCCCGCCGGGCGCTGCGATCGCTGTTCCACCATTTCCGCCTTTGCCTCCCGTCCCGGCGTTGCAAGTGCCACCGCCGCCGCCAAGTCCGCCGTTGCCGCCGGTACCACCGTCCACAATCAGTGTTCCGTCGAAGCTTGTCACCTTGCCGACTGTGATCTTACCGCCGGCTCCGCCTGTATTCCCGGCTCCGCCGTCACCGCCCGCGCCACCATTGCCGGTCGCCGAGCTGGTATTACCCCCGACACCGCCGCCGGTGCCGCTGCCGCCAATGCCACCGACTGCGGTGAAGGTGACGCTGGTCGGAATTGTCACAGATGTGCTCGTAATTGTGATGCTGCCGCCATGGCCTCCAGCGGCGCCCTTGCCGGCGGTGTTGCCCGTGCCACCATTGCCGCCTGTTGAACCTCCGCCTGCGCCGCCGGTACCACCGTCTCCGCCGCGAGAGCCCATTGCGGCGATGCTGGACATAGTTGCGTTAGCTGCCTTGATGCTCACGGTGCCACCAGCGGCTCCTGAGCCGCCGTTGTTGCCCAGACCTCCTGTGCCGCCGGTGCCGGTTGTTCCGGCGGTTCCACCGTCGCCGCCTAAACCACCAGTGCCACCAGGTTGTCCACTGAGCTGGAAAGTGCCGAATGTTACCGCGGAGCTACCGGTACTGTCGATGATTATTTTTCCGCCAGCGCCGCCGGCTCCGCCGAGCCCGCCCATTCCGCCGTTGCCACCGTTGCCGCCGGTGACAGTGCCAGTGGCATTGCCGCCGGTGCCGCCACCGCCGCCGATTCCACCAAACCCGCCGACGGCTTGGAGAGCGCCGGATGCTGTGGATACGTTGGCGGCTGTTATCGTGATTGTTCCGCCTGCGACTGCACTGCCCGCCTTGCCGCCAGCACCGCCAGTGCCACCGGCGCTTGTACCGTTTTGTCCGGCGCCGCCAGTGCCACCGTTGCTAAAGGAGCCAGGATCATCGGCGAGGATCGTGTTTTGGACAGACACACTTCCCTTAGTGGCTGTTATCTTTACTGCCCCGCCTTTGCCGCCGGTGGCGCCATTGCCGCCATTACCGCCGCTGCCGCCTGTTGTGGCGCTGGTCGTGAGCCCACTGTTGTCTCCACCGGCGCCCCCGACACCGCCCGCGAAGCCGTCGGCTGTAGTTAAGCCAACCACGCTGATAGCTGTGGCCGATGTTCCCGTCGCGGTCAAAGTGATTTTGCCGCCGGCTCCGCCGCCTCCGGCGTTGCCGCCGTTGCCACCATTGCCGCCGACAGTGGTCGCCGAAGCAGTGCCCGACTGGCCCGCACCGCCGTTGGTGCCGAGACTCCCGTCTGCGCGCATCTGGCTTTCCGCATCAATGGAAAGGCCGGAGATTGTAATGCTACCGGCAGCCGAGCCGGACCCACCGGTGCCACCATCTCCTCCTTTGCCGCCGGCGCCCGTGCCGCCTCGTCCGCCTGTACCGCCAGTGCCTGCGGCCAACGTCCGTCCACCGCCACTTACAGACAGCGTGCCACCGTTTGCGACATCTCCTGTGCTGATGCTGCCCTTCTTGCCAGTCAAAACGATGACGCCGCCTTTTCCGCCCTTACCACTACCGCCACCGGTGCCGCCCGCACCGCCTGTGGTGCTGCTATCCTGTCCGTTTCCGCCGGTGCCGGCGGTGGACCCGGCTTGTCCTCCGAATGCGAGAATCGAAAGCGAATTGTTATTCGACAGCTTGCCGATTGCGGAGCCTGCTCCGTCGTTTCCGATGGCGGTAAGAGTCACACGTCCCCCGGCTCCGCCGCTGCCTGACGCACCTCCAGTTCCGCCCGCGCCTCCGGCGCCAGAGCCGACGCCCACGCCGCCGTCGCCCCCATTACCACCGCTGCCGGCCGTGCCACCGATGGCAGAAAGCGTGGTCAGGTGAGTGGTGGCAGTGGGATCTTCAAATGTGATGTTCGAGCCCTTGAGGCTTATCGATCCCGCTGCGCCACCGGCGCCGCCGCTGCCGCTGCCGCCGCCCACACCGCCGATGGTGCCGGTTCCACCGCCGCCTCCAATGGCACTATCACCCGCAGTTCCGCCGTTTGCAGAAATATCGCCCTCCAACTGAACCGGATTGAGACTGCCGGCGGAAACAATTACCTTGCCACCAAGTCCGCCCTTTCCGCCGGTGCCCGATTTGCCACCGGTGCCGCCCGGATGGTCGGTGCTATTGCCACCGGCGCCACCTGCGCCTGCGGTCTTGCCTGTATTGTCGCCGCCGTTGACGAAGATGGCCGGTAGAGTTATGCCGCTGAATTTGGGGTTGATCAGGGTCATGGTCACTTTGCCGCCGTTGCCGCTGGCCCCGCCGTTGCCTCCGACTCCGCCTGCGCCGGGTTTTCCGGCGGCTGCTATCAATGGAAATCCTGCACCGCCGGTCTGGCCGTTGCCGCCGGCTCCGCCATGAAGATCGACGTTGCCGCCAAATAAGTTGATGAACTCGCTCTTCACCGTCAGTGTTCCGCCAGCACCGCCTGCGCCACCGGCGGTGCCTGCAAATCCGGTCGTGTGGCTGGACGTGCCTGAAGCACCAGCGATACCATCGCCTCCGTTGCCGCCCCATCCTTTGACATTCCACACCGAGCCACCGGTAGATATATCGCCCGATTTAGAGGTCAGCGTGACAGTGCCCCCGTGTCCACCGGCTTGACCAGCCTTGCCGGCAAGGGATGCGCTTACGCCGTTAGCGCCACGCACGTCGATGATGCCATCCACGGAGACATCGACATTGCTGTTGCTTTTAATGTTGACGGAGCCGCCTGCGGCACCATTCGCGGTGCTATGCGCGTCGAACAAGCTCGTATCCGAGAACATGTCGATTTGAAGATTTACACCTACAGGGGTGTTCGGTGTAGATCCCGGCGAGAGCGCACCGGTGGTGCTACCATCTGCTTTCGCGGTCAGTGTGCCCTTGGGCACGGCGTTCGTCACATTGATTATGCCGCCCTTCGCACCACTCGCATCGATATTGTTGAGGTCTACGTCGCCCTCTCCCAAGATGGTGACAATGCCACCGGTGCCATTGACTGAGCTCGTTTTGATGGTGGCAACGCCCAAGCTAATGTTGCCGTTCGTTCCTGGCGCTACTCCTGGCTTACCATAGGCGACTAGCGTTACTTTGCCACCATTGCCCCCGTTGGCACCAGAACTAGCGTCGATAGTGAAGGTGCTCGAGCCTGTGCAGTTTCCGCACCTGATATTGCCGCCATTCGCAGAAGCGCCGGTGACCTTCGCGATTTGGCTTCCCGCTAGTTGCGCTGGCAAAGTTGCCGCAGTCGTGATCTTCGCGCCGGCGACGATCGTGATGTCCATGCCTTGCCCGGTATTCGCCCCAGGCAGGTTGCTATTAGCCGCCAGGTCATCTGAAGCGCTGAAGATGACGTCCTGTCCAGCGAGGATGGTTACCTTTTGTGAGAATCCTGTAGTTGCTCCCGGCAGAGTGCTTATCGTGATGCTGTTGTTGCTGACAAACGTCGGGTCGCCACTGACATTGGTGGCACCGAGGTTGAGGTCGCTGTTCCAAACGGCGACAAACTCTTTCCCGGCAACTGTGTTCAGCACACCCGGCAACGACTGAACGTTTACATTCAATCTGCCCGCGCCTGCGTCTATGTTCACCTGCGGACTGATGAGCGCGCCTCCGAGCACGTTCGTCAGGTTGTTCGCGCCCGCTTGCGCGTTTTGTATGGAGAGAATTCCATTGGGCGCGCTGAGCACGCCGTGCGTATTGTTGATGGTGAAATTGCCGCCGCCGCCGAGCAACGTCAAGTTTGCGGCGCTGGAAATCACTCCGCTGTTGGTGATCGAATCTGCGGCTTGCAGGGTCAAGCTGAGATTGGAAATCGCGGTGGGAAACGACAGTCCGGTCGACAGCGACGGAATGATGCTGCTTATCAGCGCGCCGCGACGGTTGACTATGTCGTATGCTGAAAAGAGGGCGTTGTTATTTTGGGCATTCCTTGAAATCGCATAGAGCGAACCGGCGTTGGTGATGTTGCCGGTTGCAGAGAGCGCGACGCCGTTGCTGCCGTCGCTAACGATTGTCACTCCCCGCGGTATCACAAGTTGCGCGATGGATTGCGCGGTGAGCGTCGCGTTGCCGGCGATGGCGTTGCCCAACGCGCCGAGCACCAACGATTGCCGGCCGGTTTGCAAGACTTGAGAAAGTGCCACCGCTTCCGCCGGCGTCAATGCCATGCCCGGCACCACGTTGTGCGGCTGTCCGCCGTAAACGATGGAGCCGCTGCTGGTCGCTGTCACCGTCCTCTGCACGGACGACAAATTCAAGTTGTTCAACGCGCTCGATGTTGTCGTGTGACCGTTTGCCAAAACGGGCAATGCTTGCGTTGTTATGAAGCAGATCGACGCAAACGTTGCGAATCCGCGGGTTCCCGTTTTTTGGAAGATTTTGAACATGTCATGCTCCGGCGTGGGTGTTGCAAGCCCTTCCCTCAAAGTGAGTAGGCAAGATACCCGAGACTACGATCGAGTGCGCGTGATTATAGTCTGATTTGTCGAAGAAAAAATTGGACTCTTGGATGATGCGCACGCGCCTCTATGGTACCGGCGGGCTTTAGCCCGCTTTTAACGCCGTTTTAACGCCCCATCCAATACATTCCTTCCTATCTCACAGCTAGTGCATCTGTCGATCAATCGACAGCGGCGAAGGAATCTATCATGTCTTTCTGGAAAGCAGAAGTACCACCGCCGTCGAAGGCGTCCGAGGATCTTACCAATGCGGTGGTCCAGGACGATGCGGCTGCTGCGGCGAAGTTACTCGAAAGCGCAGGTGGTGCTTGCGCTGCTCGTAAGGTGGCGGCTGAGGCGAAGAATCAACACTACTGGAGTTTGGGCTATTCGGTTGATTTTGACGGCAACCAGGAAACCCTGGCGGTATATCGGCTCGATCGCGAAGGATCGCACCGCGTGGCGGGCATCAAGCAGCCTCGCTGCAAAGAATAAGAGCTAATCCTTTCGCTCTATGGTACCGGCGGGCTTGTTTCGCTGGGCGACCGCGCTTGCTGTACATGCCACCGAGTCGTCCCTCTAAATAGGATGTGTCGCATTTCAATTAAGGGCGACGTTTTGGCTTGGTCGTATGGGCAGATTTGGATGTCTTTTTCGTACTGTCAGACTTTCGACCTCGTGAACGTGTTGCCACGGCCTTATATCCGGACGACGCGGATTCGCCCACCCCAAGTTCAGCTGACTTGCTTGCCTCATATTGTGGACTCGCTGCAGTAATCTTCGGGAGAAAAATGGACGGATCAACTTTGAAATAATCAGCGAGTTTTGCTGCAGCGTGCCGCGGGAGATTTCTTCGTTCGCCCATAAATTCGGAAATGTGTGGCGGATGGACATTCGTTATTTTACTGATCTCAGCCTGTCCCAGTTGGTGTTGCTCCATCAAGAATTCGAGCACTTGTTGCGGTGTTGCTGACGAAGCAGAGACAGTCGCGGTCTCGTACTTCTGAATTAAACCGGACAATACTTGAAAATAGTCACTCTCAGCAGCAGTCAGCTTCGACTTAAGCATCAGGCCGTGCAGCACCTTCAGCGCTTGTTGGTGTTGTAACCGCGAATTGATTGGAGCCAGCGGAAATTGTCGCACTAGCCTCAGCAATTCTTCGGAATGATGATACGTCCACGTCATATGAATCTCACTCTTTTCTCGATTTTTTCTTGCTCTGTTTACGCTGCCTGGCGTGTTCGGCAATAGTGCGCTGACTCCACCTCATGTATTCGTCGTGGTCGGTAAATATTCGATGGATGATAATGGTCCCTTCGGAGAACTGAACCAGGATTACGACCCGCGCCCCCTTCTTTCCGCCGACATCAATTGCATAGTAGCAACCAACGCGGTCAGCGCTGCCGAGCGCACATTTTGGATCGACGGGCCTTTTCCAGCTGCCTCCTTCGACGGTTGCCACAAATGCGTTGAGCTTGGCGCGTAACGTCGGATGCCGAGCTTGGCATTCTTCGATGAGGTTCTTGCCTAAGACTGGTTGCGGCAATGCGAGACCTCGATATGTAATTACCAAAAGTGGTAATTACCATTTATGGTAAGACATGACAGGATTTCTGTCCACTATGCAAAATATATGCACTGCCAGACGGCAAACCGAATGAGCGGACGCCCGCTTTTGTCCTGTTCTGTACCGGCGGGCGTCCGCCCGCCTTTCTACCTGATCCACCGAATCATCCTCCCCCATCATCCGCGAGGATGATGGCGCAGAATACCCTTGATGGCACAATTATGGATAGAAACATCCAAATTGAACGGATGGGGAGCCACTTATGAACAATACATTTGAACGTGACGAAGCCCTGCGACCGATGTCTCGCGATCACGGTGTGTTGCTGGTGATCGCGCAGAGATTGCGCAAAGCCGCTGCGGGCACCGAAAACGATCGCCAGGTTCTTACCGGGGAGTTGCGCGAAACGTTTGGCGCACTGATTGAAGAATATCTGTCCGATGAAGAAGACGCGCTGACGTCGATCGCGATGGACGAAGATGTTCGCAAAGAAATGCTTCTAGAACACGCGATTATTCGCGTTGCGCTGAAGCGCCTCATTAATTGCATCAACGCCGATTTTTCGCAGTATCACTTTAGCGGGCTGTCCGACAGCATCGAAGATCACGTGCGCTGGGACGAGGAGGCGATGTTCCCGTACATACAGCGCGAGCTGAGCAGCGAAGAGCGCAAAACACTGGCGGGCGCAACAGCCGTGCTCGAGCTGCGGCATTGTCGACCGACGCAGCGCTTGCGCAGTTCGGTGGAACTGCACAAAGCGGCAGGGAAGGCTGAAACTTGCACATGTGCAAATTGCGCGGGACTCTGACTTTATCGCGGCGGGCGCAAGCCCGCCGTTGTCCGCCTCGCATCGTAGCGGCGGGCGGAAGCCCGCTGTTGCCCGCATCACATCGTACCGGCGGGCGGAAGCCCGCTTTTCTAGCTGATCCATTCCCCTCCGCTCATACGCGCAAGCGGACGGAACCGTACCTTCCTATGCCTCGTCATCACGGCCCCCACAGGAGGAGGCCATTCATATGAAGTCCGTCCTAACAGGTCTAACCCTTGCAGCTCTCACCGTCGGTATCGGCTTGGCTTTCGCGCCGAGCGCGTCGGCTTGCGGTAACGTCTTGACTCAGCCGGCAATAATCGATAGTGGCTTCACCACCCTATCGCAGCCAGCAGTAATCGATAATAGCTCGACCATACTGTCGCAACCGGCAGTGATCGACACCGGTCTCACCGGATGCAACACACTCTGCCAGCCGGCAGTAGTCGCTCCCGCCTGCCCAGCTTTGGCACCGGTGTACGGAGCAACCGGCTTTTGGCATCGTCCGTTGTTCCTCGGTGGAACGCCGGTGGACGCGGGCTACCTGACCCCGAACGTCATGCCCCGAACTGGCTTCTACGAAGGCGCATTGTTTGGACACGGCTGGTATTATTAACCGCCGCGCACTGAAGGAATCAACGATCGGCCGGCAAACCACCGGCCGATTTTTTTCGTATCAGCGGGCATGCGTGCACTCATCCCTCCGGATGATTCATGCTGAAACGTGCACGTGCTGCACGCGGTAACCCGCTGTCGTACGGCAAACTGTCGGGTGCGATGCCACACCCGACAGAAACAGTGCAATGGGATACCAGTTGGAACAATTGCCGCGACGCTGTCAAAATTTAGCCTCTAGGAAGACCAAATTGTGCCACACGAGGTGCAAGCTTCCGGCATGCTCCGTGTATGGTAGCGACGGGCGAAATCCAGCTTTAAAGTCCGCCGCCCAGTCCGCCGAAGTTATTGATGGCGAACGTGCCGATCAGGTGCACTGCCGTCGGACCGCCGAATCCTACGCCGAGCCCTTTGGCGACGTTCATTGCGGATTCGCCGCCGTCGCGCTGACCGAAGGCGATTTTCATGCCGGCCAACGAGGAGGGAATAGTGGAAAGCGCGGTGACCACGCGGCTGATATCTCTCGCCGTGTCATAGCTGTAGTCGGCCAATTGCCCGACTTCATTCGATTGCCCGAAGCGTGGATCGACAGGCGCTCCGACCAAGCCTTGCGCGTGCGCGGCTTGGTCATATACGCCGAGTGCCATGAGCAAGAGTTGGGGTGCCAGCAGAAATCCAGTGCGGACTGCGACGTTGAATGCGCGCGAAGATGTTATCTTCGAAAGTGTGGTGACCATTCGGCTAACCTCCAAGGTTGTCCGTGAATTGTTTAGGGTGGGACGATAAATGAAACTGCTGCCTGTGTGGCAGCGTTGTTGAGACACTTCCGCAGGGACACAGGGTTGGCGCCAGAAGTGGGAAGGCTGCATTGTTGCGCATTTAGAAGCCCGCCGATATGGGGGGATTCCCACTTACATTCGACGAACATGCGTCGCCCTGTTTCTTAGGGAATCATGGGTCGGCCGCAATTAGCAGCTTTCGGCTTAGCCCTGGCACCAAGCGCGTCCGGTTGCGGCAACGTGCTAACTCAGCCGGCAATAATCGATAGTGGCTTCATCACACTCTCGCAGCCAGCGGTAATCGATAACACACTCTCGCAGCCTGCCGTACTCAGCAGTCGCTGTCAGACGCTCTTCCAACCAGCCGTAGTCGTTCCCGACTGCCCAGCTTTGGCACCAGTTTGCCCCGAACCGGCTTCTACGAAGGCGCATTGTTTGGACACGGCTGGTATTATTAACCGACGCGCAGCCAAGGGATCATGGATCGGCCGGCAAACTGCCGGCCGATTGTTTTTCGACACCCCTTGGGATGGATACGACCAGTAGTTGTCCTTATCCGGACCGGCACCCGCACCATGTTATAATTGACGTAAGTCAGGCTGTCTTGCTCAACTTCGAGTTCTACTGCCGAAGGTTGAGATTGAGAGCTACGCGAAAGTTTTGTTCTTCATCATGCGAAAAGTTGCACAGGACGTGCCGTTGGTTCGGACTGTGCTTTTTCGCAACGCTTGCTGAATTCTTCTTTTTTGACTTTATCCAATGCTCGGACATGCTCCGAGTCGGATAGTACACCCATATTTAAAGGTTTCGATAGATGCAAAATAAGTTATTCGTCCGTAATTTGTCCTTCAACTGCGCCGACCAGGAGCTAAACGAGCTATTCACTCAATTCGGTGAGGTCACTTCAGCCAAAATTGCCACCGATCGCGATACCGGCAGAGGCCGCGGTTTCGGATTCGTTGAGATGGCGACGCAGCAGCAGGCTGAAGCGGCAATCCGCGGTTTGGAAGGCAGAGAGTTTGGCGGTCGCACGCTTCATGTGGCCGTATCTGAGCCTCGTGAGAAAAGATCCAACGGCTACGGCGGCGGTAATCGCTGGTAGATCCTTCAAGGTTCGCAGGGGCTCTAAGGCCCCTGCGCCTCGAGACAGAGAGCACATACAAACAAATGAAACCGAAAACCAGTAAACCAGTTCCGCAATTGCCGCCAGACACGCCAACCAAATATGGTCCACTCAGCATTCACCAAAACGGCACGGCTGTTAAACAGCTCGCGGCGACGCCAACACCGTTGATTGGAAGAGAAAGTCATCTTGTGCATTCTATCGAGAATGTACGCTTATCGCTGCACGTGGAACGTTTCGACGCCACTGAGCGACTGTCGTCAGACATAACTTGCATTACCCGATTCCCCGAATATGGCTACGAAAGCAAGTTCCTAACACCATGCGATATGCGCGCCGGACAAACTCATGGAACGGCCGTGGTGCAAGCAACTTGCATGTGCATGGACTTCGAAAATGCGCACGACACGGTTTTGGAAGTGGAATTTTCTCTTGGCGAGCAATCGATCTGGCTGGTGCAAGTCCCAGTAAAGTTTCCCGTTGCCGCTTCGGAAGACGAAGCTCCGGAATAGCATCGTACCGGCGGGCGGAAGCCCGCTCTTCTGTAAGATCATCGTACCGGCGGGCGGAAGCCCGCTTTCTGTGAGATCATCGTACCGGCGGGCGGAAGCCCGCTATTTCGCGAGGTGGTGGCGGTCAGCGTCCTGGTGCAAACGACAGCCGCTGCAATGGAGATGGCCGTCATACTGCGGTAAGTGAATTGCTTCGTGCACAGACTCCTGTGTGCCCTGGTACGTGCCCCAATAACTCGGACCCACTCTCCGCTTGTTTGTCATGCCTGTCATGAACTTATCCTTCGACAGCCTGTATCGCCAGAACAGGATGAGGATTGTTACCGCTAAGGGAAAAACAGGGAAGACCAAAAAATCCATGACATTTGGCATGGCGGTTCACCGGTGGCTTAAGGGGCGCGAGGGCGTGCGTGCCACACTACTTTGTCATTGTCAAGAACTTCTGTAAAGGTCCTATGAAGTTGTGTGCAGGCACACTTGCTCTGTACCGGCAGTCGTTCGTCCGTGCTTAATACTCTAGTCTCGGGTGAGTGATGGTCAGCAGGCGTCAGAAGCAGTGCAAGCCCGGCGGTATGATTTGATTTTTATGGATTGGCGGAAACATAAACAATAAGATCATGACGCTCGAGCTTTCTTTCGTCCGGATGCTTTACTGCGCGACTTGGATGTTTTTTCGCGGGACTCGCCACCAAAAACAGATGGCTTTGCGAATAACCGTTTGAGCGCGGGAATTTGCTTCGGTGCCGCATCAAGTGCTGAACAGAACGCATTCCATTGCTGCGGACTGAGTTCAAAATGCCGCTGCTCCGCCAGAATGCGCTCAGCAGCTTCACATGCCTGATCCAACATGAACGCACTAATTGTTGTTCTTCGCAGTGCCGCAGCTCTCTCTATCAACGCCCTTTGTTCTGGCGTTGTACGAATGTTCAGGCGTAGGTCTTTTTGCTGGTTCATAGTATTCCACCAGATTCCATTATACACCAGTGTACTCACATTGTACATACGCGCCTGCTAATTGCCCAGAGGTTCCAAGCTAGAGCCCGAGTGTCTTCTTTATATCCTTTATAAGAAGCATCAATCGCATGCCGTCTATTGGTGATTCATCGAACCCGTATTTGCGATAAAAGCGCTTAGCCTCTTCATCTACTGCATCGACGACTATCGCACGAATGCCTACTTGGTCCGCCACACCCACGCTTCTGAGCAAGACGTCCTGGAGCAGGCTGTAGCCAATCCCTCGTCCATGCAATGACTTATCTACAGCCAGCCTACCCAGCAACAGGATGGGGATGGGATATTTGCCGACGCCTTTTGAGACACGCTGCGTTGCGTCGCTGGGCGTTACAGAACCCGTCGACAAACTGTAATACGCAAGGACCTGGCGGCTCCCGATAACGACATACGTAACGGACGTTCCACCTTGCTGATTTTGCCAGGCGAATTTTTTCAACCAATCGTTCAACGACTGTTTGCCGCAGTCGAACTTCGAGAGGTCGTCCGCCTTGGATAGCTTTCGTGGAGGTTCAAACAATTGGACTAGCCCGCCTGTAAACGCAACGCCAATTCTATGTCAATACATCAGCCACAGCGGCAAGGAGTTATGTCATCTAAAGGTAAAACGTCAGCAGTGGCAAAAAAGTTCAAGGCCGGCGCATTCAAAATTTCTCAGATACGGCTCTGAGGAATAGCGGTGCGACTCAGCTCCGAAATCGTTTCATTGATCGCCGCGATGCGGCGGCGATCGACATTGAAAGCGCTCCGTATCTCAGCGGTTGTATAACCCAGAAGGTCGAAGTACAGCCAAGCAGCGGTGATTTCAAGATCATCAGTTGATATTGACTGAAATCTATTGATGAGCGGCGGCATGACCTGGCAGCCTTTCACTGTGAGGATGTCTGCGGCACTCAGAGATTCGAGGTCAGCTAATAATGATCGGCTAAACACGCGGTAGTGATGAATCTCAAACCGATAGCTATAATGGCGCGGATAAGGCAGCTGCAGCACAGGCAGCCGCGCGACGAGCAGCGGCTGTTTTTGTGCGAAGGCGCGCGATTTTTGATGCAGGCGATGGATGGCGGTGTGCATATTCAGCAGGTGGTTTATTCGCCTCTCAACGATCTGTACCGGCGGGCGTAAGCCCGCTTGTTGGTGCGGCGGATCGAGCGGCGCGGCGTTCCGACGCTGCCGGTGACGCCTGATGTGTTTTTGTCGCTCTCGCTCGCCGACGAGCCCGCCGGCTTGCTTGCCGTCTGCCGGCAGAAGACGCGCCGGCTGGCACGACTCGACTCGCAACGATCCTGTACCGGCGGGCGTAAGCCCGCTTTGTTCTTGGTACTGGACTCAGTACGCTCGCCGGGAAATTTGGGCACCATCATCCGCACCTGCAAAGCCGTAAACGTCACCGCCCTGATCCTCCTCGGCGATCAACCCGACCCGTATCATCCCGCTGCGGTGCGCGCGAGCATGGGCGCGATCATGGGGCTGAACATCATCCGAGCGACGCCGGACGAATTCTTCGCTTGGGCGAAGACACACGGCGTTCAGGTGGTTGGAACATCACCAGCCGCCGAGGTGGATTATCGCGGCGTGGATTATGACTTTATCCAATGCTCGGACATACTCCATGTTCGGCGCTCCTGTCCGACCTGCAATCGAAATTTGCCCGGGTGCACCACGCGCGCCTGACGCACGAATATCAAGAGCACATACAAACAATGAAACCGAAATCCAGTAAACCAGTTCCGCAATTGCCGCCCGACACGCCAACCAAATATGGTCCACTCAGCATTCACCAAAACGGCGTGGCTGTTAAACACCTCGCGGCGACGCCAACACCGTTGATTGGAAGACAAAGTCATCTTGTGCATTCTCTGGAGAATGTACGCTTATCACTGCACGTGGAGCGTTTCGACCCCACAGAACGCCTGTCGTCAGACATAACTTGCATCACCCGATTCCCCGAATACGGCTACGAAAGCAAGTTCCTAACACCATGCGATATGCGCGCCGGACAAACTCATGGAACGGCCGTCGTGTAAGCAAGTTGCATCGGCATGGACTTCGAAAATGCGCACGACACGGTTTTGGAAGTGGAATTTTCTCTTGGCGGGGAATCGATCTGGCTGGTGTCAATCCCAGTAAAGTTTCCCGTTGCGTCTTCGGAAGACGAAGCTCCGGAGTAAATCATCTAATGGGTGCAGTCAACGATTTCTTTTTGATAATTAGTGCCGCTGTTGGCTATCGCTGCAATAACGGGTCGACAAAAGGATAAAGCGCGGGTCGCGATGACATTGGAGTCGCGGGCACCGGCGCATTGTTTGGACACGGCTGGTATTATTAACCGCCGCGCAGCTAAGGGATCATGGATCGGCCGGCAAACTGCCGGCCGATTGTTCTTTGGACAATACTCATTCAATCCTGTCGGCAGGTTGGATATTCGCCACTTCATGAGGACATTCGCCAAGATCGGTGCAAAATACATGCAGCGATGACTTGACGTCGAAGCTACGTTCCCAGAGGGATACATTGTAGGACGTGATTATATTCACGGTGAGGACGCCGGACGATAATGGATTCCAAGAGATCTCGTCTAGGGTGATTTCTATCGCTCACAGATAGTCTTTGGCATACAGAATATTCGTGGCAGCCGTTCAAATTGATCTTGAGCCACAAAACAGAGCGAATTTCACTCGAAAATATGTCTGGTGTATATCCTGGGCTGTTTTATACTTGTGAAGTCTGTATCTTTTACGTGATTCGGTGAGACTTGCCTGATTCCCCCAAATTCCTGAGCTTCCAAGTTCCAAGTTCCGAGATCTTCATCGGGCTCGTGGGTCCTGTTGGCACCGACACAGACAGCGCCGTGCAACTCATTCAACAAGCGCTAGCGTCCGTCAGTTACACCTCCAAACACATTGTTCTTAGCCGGTTTCTTCCAGACTATTTCGAAGTCGACCAAAGCACACTCTTTAAGAAATACACCGGACTCATGGACGCGGGTGACAAACTTAGGCAAAAACTGAACAGGGGCGATGCCCTCGTCCAGGTTGGTTTTGCGCAGGTCCAGCAATTGAGAGACGATGAATTAGAAAGAGCAACCAAAAAGAATCAAGAGAAAGCAGTTTCCGATCCCATATTGCAAACGCCCGCTGTGTCACCACAGCTGTCTCGAACGGCTTTCATATTTGACCAGTTGAAACACCCAGACGAAGTCTCAACGCTAAGATGGACGTATGGCTCGGCATTCTTTCTTGTAGGAGCCTACACTCCAAAGGAAATACGTCTGGCACAATTAGTCAGTCGTCTGCGAATTTCACATAGCTCTATGAAGCAAGACCAAATTCACGATCTTGCTTACAGGCTCATGGAGCGAGATGAGAAGGGTGGCAAACTCGGGCAAAATGTCCAAAAAACATTTCCTTTGTCGGATGTTTTCGTCAACCTGACCAACAAAAATGAAGCACTTCAATCATTGCGAACATTTTTCGAACTGGTATTTGGAAATGCCTTTCACACTCCAACTCGCGATGAACAAGGCATGTTTTTTGCCAAAACGGCTGCTTTGAGATCTGCAGATCTGGCTCGTCAGATTGGTTGTGCAATTACGAATAAGGATGGTGATTTGCTGAGTACAGGGTGCAATGACGCAGCTAAGGCAGGCGGTGGACAGTATTGGACTGGCGACTCACCAGATAACCGTGATTTCAAAAGAAAACATGATGCTAATGATCTCGCCAAACGTGGGATGCTCAGCGACTTGCTCGTCCGGTTGAAGGAAACTGGCAAATTTGGACGCAAGGACGACGACGAAAATCATGAAATCGATGAACTGGTCAAGTCCAGTTTCGCGGATCCAGAATCTCCTCTGTCAAAGACAGAATTGATGTCGGTGATTGAATATTTTCGTTCGGTCCACGCGGAGATGGCAGCTCTAATGACTGCTGCAAAACTTGGTGTACCGGTTAAAGACGCTGTTCTGTATTGCACGACTTTTCCCTGCCATGAATGTGCGCGTCAGATAGTCGCCGCCGGCATTGAAAAGGTTGTCTATATCGAGCCGTATCCAAAGAGCAGGGTCGCACAATTGTACCCTGATAGTATTTCTGTTGACACGGTCGTGACAAAGCACGTCCCTTTCTTGCCCTTTGTTGGAATTGCACCGCGGCAGTACATGAGCCTTTTTGATATCGGTGCCATCAAGCGAAAAAACGACGATGGGGAAGTTATTGAATGGAATGCAGAAGATCCTACGCCGCGCATGCCGCAGCAATCGCCAATTTATATGTATAAAGAGCAAAGATTTTTGAACGAGTTCGGAACCACGCTTACGGATTTCCGAAAACAAGGACAACACGCAAAGACGGGGGTAGTAACGAATGACACAGAGACAGCTCGAGTTAGATCGAATAGTGCAAAGAGCAAAAAGAGCGGTAAACAACATACCAAAGTGGATGCAAGAGGTGGAAAAACAAAGCGAAGAGCTTTATCGGGCAGAAAAAAAGCAAATAAGCAAGGCAAACGGTAAATCAGCAAAATCATAAGATTACAGGAGGTCGCGGCGCGACCTCCTGTTTTTTAGTCTAGAAATCGTAATTGTGACTTATCTGAAGCCGAGCGATACGAAGTCCTGAACCTTCTTAGTCGCCCATTGATCATTCGGCACAGCTTTCTGGTACGCCTTGAGAAAAGCGGAAGCTTTTCCGATATCGCGGAGCTGTTCGAAGACAACGACGAGTCGTCTGAGAACTGCCGGTCGACCTGGAAATTCGCGATTGAGCCGAAGTAGGATGTCCCTGGCTCCCTCATAATCCGCCAGCAATCCGAGAATAGATGCTTTTTTGAGCAGTATCGTGGGTGTTTCTCCGTGTTCATGGATGATGGTATCGGCCAGCTCGCTTGCGCGGTCTATCGCCCTGGTTTCCAAAAATGCCTTTAATGCTACTTCCTGCAACTGCCGGTGGACAGGTGATGGCACGGTTAACAGTTCGGCATGCGCATCTAATTCGCGTCTTACATCAAAGAATCTCCCGTCCTTCGAGGCGGCGGAGATCATCATGAGGAATGCTTGAGGATCACCACTCCGTTGAAATTCGGTCTGTGCAATGTTCTCCGCCCGGTGGAAATCTGACTCATTTAGTGACTCTAGAGCATCGCTCGACCAGTCGATTGAAAACTCCTTTTTCGAGGTTATCGCCCGTTCCTGATAATAATTTAGTTGCGCAGCTTTGGCTTTCTCAAACGCGGCAATAAGTTCCTCGACAGATGCGAATCTGTCTTCAGGTTCGTAGGCAAGGCAGCGAAGAATAACCTCTTCCAAGGCAGGACATACAGTTCGATTTATCTCTCGCGGCCTTGGAAATGGTGTATGCCGGGCAACTTGACTTAATGTGTCATGTGGCAGCTGCGAAGTTACCAGGTGATAGAGCAGAACTCCTAAACTATAAATGTCCGCACTGTAAATCTCGCCCCTACTTCTTCCTCGTCGTGTGGATCCGACAACTTCGGGAGCCGAATATAGAATCGTCCCACCGTTCTCTCTGAAAGCATATATATAAGGATTCAAATGTGCGCGAGTTGCGGCTACGTGTCGGACCGGGTGCTCCAGGGGGAACCTTTCAGAAAAGCATTGTTTCGCAAAGCGATTTGCTATCGGGTTTCAGAGCCGTCCAGTGTAGCTGCGTTGCTCGCTGATCTTATGCCGTATCTGGAATTTGCAAATAGGAGGTGGCTGCCAGCGTAAACATGCCGGGCGCAGAGGCAATCGTATGAAGCACTAAATATAGTACCACGCCTCTGTACGAACAAAATTGGTACGACAGACCTACGGTCTGTCTGTTTAGGCGCGCGCTGGATGTCACCATGGGTGGTGGCTCGCATCAACGCGGCAATAAATTAGAGGTTATTGAAATGAGTAATAAAGACAACGCCAGTCTGTTTCGCGTATCGAGGAATTCCTCCACGAGTGACGGAACGTCGGCAGAAATAAAAAGCCTTGCCATTCTGGAGCCCTTTTCCATCGAGTTGGTCGTTACCGACCCGCTCGTGTGCAAGGAGTTGAGCGCGCGAGAGGGCAAGGAGCGAGATGAATACGCGAACACGGCACTGAGCATCGGGGTGATGTGCCTACAGAGAGCCGGATCGCACGTCGATACCGAATCTCTGAAGCAGACAGGGGCTTCGTTGATCGAAAGGGCCAATGAGGCCGTGAGTGCACGCGGTAAGGAAATCATAACGCAATTAGAAAGCTTATTGCGCGAGCATTTCGATCCGTCGACTGGCGTTTTGCCTACACGCATTCGCTCATTAGTGGAAAAAGATGGTGAGCTTGAACGACTAATGTCGTCCTACATTGGAACTGACGACTCCCGCCTTGCCAGATCGCTGGCGCAGTATGTTGGTGAAGAGAGTGAGTTTTTCAAGCCTGCTTTCGCCCGACGAGCAAGAAGGAGTGGTGTCCAGTGTCAGGAAGGCCATCGAAGTCATGCTGGCACAGCAGAACGCCGGAATTCTCGATCAGTTTTCGCTCGATAACAAAGAGTCCGCCCTCAACCGACTGCTTTCGGAAATGACGGAGAAACATGGCAATTTGAGCAAGGGCTTCGAGGAGAAGATCGATGTGATCCGGCGCGAATTCTCGCTTGACGTAAAAGACTCTGCGCTGTCCAGGCTGGTAACCCGAGTTGAGCTTTCTCAGAAAAAGATTTCCGACGAGTTCTCTGCTGATAATGAAGCGTCCGCGTTGAACAAGCTGCTCCGAATGCTTCAAGAAACCAACTCCAAGATCCAAAAGCAGCTCACCCTCGATGACGAGAACTCCGCGCTGAACCTGATGATGCGGAAACTGGACGGCAGCCAGCAGGAAATTCTCAAATCCCACCAAGAGCTGCAAACCGCCTTTGCCGAACTTCATGCGCGAAAAAAAGAGAAAGCTCGGTCGCCCCGACACGGCGACGATTTTGAAAATCAGCTCAGCGAACTGCTTGCCGCCGAGGTGCAACGCTCTGGCGATGTATTTGTGGCAACTGGAACGAAAGTTGGGTCGCTGCCGCATTGCAAGAAGGGGGATTATGTCAGCGAGCTGGGGCCGGAAAGCTGCGCGCCCGGCGCGCGCTTGGTCCTCGAAGCCAAAGAGGACAAATCGTGGGATGTAAAACGTGCGCTTGGCGAACTCGATGAGGCAATGAAAAACCGGCAGGCGCAAGTCGGAATTTTTGTCTTTTCGAAGAAGACTGCGCCGGAAGGAGTGGACTGTTTCGCTAGATACGGCAACAGCATAGTTATCGTCTGGGACGCTGACGATCCTGGGAGCGATATCATTGTCCGCTCCGCTTATAGCTTGGCGCGAGCACTTGTGATCAGGGACAGCAAGAAGGCTGACGAGAACAAGGATGCCCTTCGCAGCATCGACCACTCCACCAGAATCATCGAAAAGCAGATTGCCGTTCTCGACGACATATTGAAAATGGCGCAAACGGTAAAGAGCAACGGCGAGAAGATCCTGGATAAGGGCGAGCGCATCCGCAAGGAATTGCATGCCCAAGTCGAAATACTCGACGAGCAAGTCGGCGCGCTCAACGCCGCGACGGATGGCCAATAAGATGACTATCAGCAAAGCTCCAGCCCAGCGCTTTACGGCGTCGGACTTCCATCTTCATTACCGGCCGGCCAAATGCGATCTTCGGCTTTTTCTCCATTCGCGCGGCGAACCGGAGGATGCAGCCAGCCCCTACGATGAGGTGATTAAGATCCTTGGGCAGCGTCACGAGAAGGCGCACTTAGTCACCTTCGATACGGTTGTCGATATTAGCTCTGTGGATCAATCCAACAAGGAAGCCCGCACGCAAGCGGCGATTGCGGAGAGTGCCGGCGTCATCTACCAGCCGTTCTTCCGTAGTCGGCTTACATTGCTGGGCGAACCATGTGATGTTGTAGGACAGCCTGACTTCTTGATCTCCAGCACAGCCGGTTACATCATTCGAGATGTGAAGCTCGCCCGGCGGATCAATGAGAAAGATCATCCTGAGATCATCCGGCAGCTGCAGCTCTATGCATGGCTATTCGAACAGACGACCGGCAACTCGGCTGCCGCCCTGCAGGTTCTGTCGGGTACCGGGGAACTGGTGCCGATTGATCCCGCCGACCCGGCGCAATTGCTGGCCGACATGGAAGCAATGGTATCGATCAGGCGCGCTGATTCCGAGCCTTACAGTCCGGTGGGATGGTCGAAGTGCGGAAACTGCGTGTTCAATTCACGCTGCTGGCTGGAAGCCGAACGTACCGGCGACGTGGCAATGGTTGCCGGCGTCGACCAGGGATTGGCACTGGAGCTTCGCTCGGCAGGTACGACGACAGCCAAGGATCTGGTCGCGAATTTCGATGCGAACCGGCTGTCTGAACTGCAACGCCCCTGGGGTACCAAGAGACAACGCGTTGGCAAATCTGCCGCTTCCATTTTAACGATGGCGCAAGCGATGATCGACCGAACCGAAATTCTTCTTGAGCGGACAGACTTGCCAGGCGGTAATAACTGCATATTCGCATGAATGTGGCCGCTGTTTCGCATTGAATCTGGCCGGTTGTTAGCATGAATTTGGCCGCTCGTTCGCATTTAATGTGGCCGCCTGCAAAGCGGCTTGCCGTCTCAGTGGAGTAAGTTAGGTCTTGTTGGC
>DATNQY010000219.1:0-95214 GCA_036703785.1 Candidatus Obscuribacterales bacterium | reverse complement strand
CGCTTCTCACAAGAAGCCGGCTGCCAAAAAGCACGGCAAGAAAAGATAAGAGCTCGTAGGCGCGGTAAGCCGCATGCGCGGTGCACCGTAGGGCAGGGCAACGCTCCGCCCTATGCCTCTAGATCTTTTAGCGGATGGATGTATATCCATCCGCTATCTTTTTGCACCGTCCTTGGTGTCAAATGTGCCACCAAAATTAAATATGGAAAAAAGGCCAACAATTCTGGATTTCGGGTATTGAGCTTGACATCCGTTTGAGACAGAATTAATGCCACCTCCTCGAAAACCCTCCAATTTCCCCCGTGCCGCCGATTTCGGCGCACCCTAGAAAGGCCTCTCCATGCGTCCATACATTAAAGAGTTTGAAGAAAGGCTCCTCGTTCTGTTCGAGAAGAAAGCCGAGGAATTCACCAAATTCGCCGAAGAGCAACCTCGCACCAAGATGGTCGCGAGCCAATTGGCCGACCTTTACCGCGATCTCGCCGAGATCATGCGTCACTCATAAGTCTGCGATCCCAGTACCATCGCATCGAAAACGGGCGCCCAGGCGCCCGTTTTTGCCATCTAGAACTAGGTACTGGTAGGGTACCGGCGCGCGTAAGCCCGCTGTTAGCCGGACAAAACTGCCGAAAACCCGCCACATTACGGGAAACCGCATAGACATCAAGGGGCTGCTGGTTTAGACTGCCAACACCTTGATTTCCCCACGCGAGAGCCCCGATGATGTTTGAAGTAGTCTCCGTACTGTTGGCGCTATATCTCCTGCTCTCGATAGCCTTCCCCGAACGTTTCATTCCAGAGTTGAAACTCAAAAGGAAAAAAGTAGGCTCGTCGTACTGGGGCGTATACGAGGGACGGGCGGTTACCGATGCGCCGGAAGAAACCACCATCGATGTGCCAAAACCCGCTCGCTTCCGCAAAGTCGTTGCCGGCAGCAGCCAGTACTCGAATGGCAAGGGACTAAGTCTGCGCAAGTAGAGCAGCGCGAATACCGGCGGTAATCAACTTTTTCAGACGCTGAATCACGAGTTTCCGTCTGTTGCATGCAAATCAATGACTTTACAGTGACAAAGTTGTGACACCACATCTGGTGCGAATGTTGTCAAACGGCGATCGCCGAATGCCGTCCCTGGGCATCATTTCCGACATAGATTAAATCCAGCTATACAAATCGACACGATTGCGAGACACTGATGCAGGGCGTAATTGCGGTTCTCCGCGGTCACGTTCCCTATATATGGCGTTAGCTCATGTGTTTACGCGGGCATAGCACAGGTGCGGACGTTTCTTCTCGGTCAAATCACGCCGTGAGGCTTATATTCGATATGGGTCTGAATCAGTTGAGTGGTCAGCGAATGAACAAACATGAGCTGCGGCGCAGGTTTTGCGCCGCTTTTATTTTCTCCGTTTTCTTCATGCAGTTTCCTGGTGCATTGGTGGCATCGGCTGCCGGCGAGAACTTGAACCTCTCGTCGACGACGGCAAACCTGCATCCGATAGCGACCTTGCCGACACAACCGGTGTCGATCGTGGTCGGTGGGAAACATCTGCAGGTGAGCTCCGGCTCGTTGTTGACGCCGGCGGAGAACCTGGCGCTGACGCAAGTGTTGAACAGCGGGCGGCAAACGATTTTGATCAACGCTCATGGTGCCGCCACTGGTGGCTCGTTCAATTTGACGCCCAGCCTCGCCTCGCAACTCAACGACCTGCTCATCCCGAAAAACGTTCGCGCCGTAGACAACTTCGCACTCGGACAGACCCTCTCGCTCACCGGTGATCTGACCAACGCCGGAAAACTTTTGCTGATTTCGACCAACCCGACGATAAAAGACGGCGCCCTGAGCGCCCTGGATATTACCAACTTGAACGGCGGGCTTATCAGCTCGCGTTTGAGTTTTACGCTGAATGCACTGAACAATATCAGCAACATGGGACGCATCGTCAGCGGTGGCAACTTGACCTTGACCGCCGGCGGATCGATCACCAACGGCGGTGCCGAGAACAGCAATGGAAACGGCAATGGCGCCGCGGCATTTATTCAGGCTGCTCGCAATCTGAACATCGATTCCGGCTCGATCGCCAACTCGGGCACCATTAGTTCTATCCTGGGCAACGTGCTCTTCACAGGACCAGAGAGTATCACGGTTGACAATAGCGGCGGCCAAATCAGCGCGAAAAAGGGCAACATCGATTTTCGCGGCGCGGATTTCAATGGCGTTGGCAACAACACACTTACGGGCGGCGATTGGTTCTCGCGGCAGTTGAATATCAATTCCGGCTGTGGTGACGCCAAAGTGCTCATCGACCAAGCGAGTGGACAGGTCAACGTAAACGCTCAAGGGGTTCGAGTGGGGGCCGATAAAGGTAATTTGAACATCGGTTCAATCACCGCCACTGGTGACCCGCTGATCACAAACTTGAGTCAGAACAATCCCAGCCCGAACCAGCTTAACGTTCTTTTGACCGGTTTGATAAGCGCACCTGGACAACCGATAAGCATTATTGCCACTCACAACATTTTCGTTAGCGGATCGGCATCAATTGACTCGGCGGGTAGTCCGGTGACTATGATCGCCGGCGTTAAGTATACTGCTGACGGCGGCAACAACCTGACACTGACCGGAGCGTGCTGCCATGGCGGCAGCATTGACCTTACCGGGCTCACCAAGTTTAATACCGCGAATACTTCAGGCGCGGGCGGCAACGTGACACTTGCCGCATTCTCAGGGGTGTATGCGTACGGAACGATTACAGTCCCCGTTGACATCACCACGCATGGATCAACAGGAAATGCCAACGGAAACGTGGTAATTGCGGCGGGCAATTCCATCAATCCTACAGGTATTTCAATTGCAGGCGTCGACACCGAAGCCGCTTCAAATAGCGGCACATCGGGGACGGGCACGGTCACCATTGCAACGGCAACTCCATCGTTCTCTCCGTCGCCTCTACTAATTAGTTCGTCCGGCACTGTGACGGGAACGGTGATCGCCGGGGGCTCCAGCGGCAGTCCATCCTTGACGAGCAGCGCCGGCATCACCACCGATGGTGCCAAGATTTCAATAACGTCCGGCGGCAACTTGACGATTAACGGACCGGTCGTCGCTTCAACCTCAGGAGCAGCAGCATCCGCCGGTTTTACAGGCGGCGCTATCATTCTCAGTGCTGCGAAGAATTTGTTCGTCAATGGCAACGTCACATCTACCGGTGGTGAGGATGCAACTGGTGGCACGATCACTCTTTCTTCCTCCAGCACGTCCGATTTCGTAATCGGCACCACGGCAGCCACAAATGGCGTGAATGGAAAGGTAACAGCGAACGCGGGAGCGGGTACGACAACCAACCTCGGAAATGGTGGCACGATCAACATCGGCAACACCTCGACTGGATCAATCGTCGTCCCTTCTATGGCAAACCTCTCCGTTACTCCTGATAGCGCGGGGGCAGGCGGCACGGTGTCTTTGTCTTCCTCCGGTGGCACGATTCAATTCACCACCGCTGCCGGCTCGCAAACGCTTTCAGCTTCCGCCGGACAAGGGTCCAGCACGTCGACTCAAAAAGGTGGCAGCATTACCTTGAGTGCGACGGATGTCGTTGTGAACGGTCCTGCGCTTACCCCGCTTATCCTCAGTGCTGACGGTGCCCAGCAAGGAAGCGCCGGAAGCATAACCGTCGGGACTACAAGTTCGACATCCAACCTCGCCATCGGCAGCTCAGCAGGCGACTTTAAGGTTTCTGTTAATGCTGGTCAATCCGGATGCGCAAGTAGTGCAGATGCCGGAACCGTTAGTTTCGAGAGTGCAGGAACTTTGACTGTTGATCCTAGCGCTCTTACGTACGGCGCCAATCCCATTTCAGGTAAAGGCGCTTCCCTGACTTTTCACGGATCAAATTCCGTCACCGTAACCGGTGCGTTGAACGTCAGCGGAACAGGCACCGGAGCCGGCGGCCTCGCAGAGATTGAGTCTGGCGGCGGCGTAGTAAACATATTGGGCTCGATCTCAGCGAATGGCGGACCAGGAAGCAGCGGTACCGGTGGCGCCGGTGGCGCGATCACGATTAAGTCTGCATCGAGCGTGCCGTTTTACGTCAATGGCGGAGCAAGCGGCAACTCGATTATGGGTTCGTTGTCCGCAACCGGCGGCACCAGTGGCCCCACTGGCAACAGTGGTGCCGGTGGCAGCATTACCATCGATGCAACGAAAGGCGGAATAGTCGTTGCCAATGCTGCTGACCTAAACGTGACGGCCGGTGGCGGGACTAACGGAGGAGGTGGCGGCGGCATCACCCTATCAGCCAATGGCGGTCCTGTCACGGTGCAAAGCGGCACCTTATCAGTCGACGGTACCAGTCCAACGGCAGTGGGCGGATCGCTTAGCATATCCGGCACGGATGTGCTCGTACGAGGAAACTTGAGCGCCAACGGCGTATTTAGTGGTGGCACAATCAGCGTTACTGCGACGACGGCAGGCTCCAACGTATTCATCGTTGACGGGGGGGCCCTTACGGACGGAATCACGGGAACCATCCACGCGAATGGCGATCAAAGCGGGACGGTGGTCGGCAACGGCGGATCGATCACGCTAACCAACCTCGGCAGCGGCGGCATCAGCATTCGCACACCGGATACTTCAGCCGGTGTTCTGTCGGCGATGCCTTCACTGAAGGGAGGCACCGGCGGAACTTATATAATCCACACCCCAGGTATTCTCCAAATAGGCACCGGCGAAATAGACGCGGATGGTCTCGGCACCAATCCCACCAACGCCGCTGCCGATGGTGGCATAATAACTATTACAGCGCTGGACATACAGAGCTTTAGCGGCGGGGCCGCGAATTTAAAATTTAGTGCAAACGGAACACAGAGCGGATTTGGTGCCGGCGGCACCATAACCGTCAAAACTACCAGCGGCATATCTAATGTCGCCGTCGATAGTTCGCACCTCCTATTCAGCGCACTCGGCGGCTCCCAAGGCGGGGATGGTGGAAGCGTTACGATTTTCGGCGGAGCTAATTTGACGATCGATCCGGCAGCGATCACTGCCAATCCTCAGATGGCGACCGCCGCGCATAGCGGCAATGGCGCTCATTTCGATTTTGAAGCAGGAACAGGCACTCCGCCGGTCGGACAAACTGTCACAACCGGTAGCCTGCTAATCACCGGAGACCTCAGTGCAAATAGCGTACTTGCCAGCGGCACCAATAGCAAAGGCGGCACCATAAATCTCAGTCAGAACTCGGCGCTGGCGTTCGACGTCGGGGGTGGGGCAACCGCCTCGGGCTCCGGTGTTGCAGGCAAAATCACTGCTAATGGTGGCATCAATAGCCTCGGCGGAACGATCACAATATCCAACGGAATTGCTGGCATCACCGTCGAGGATCCGGCCAGCATAAGCGCTAATGCGGGCACAGGCGGGACTCTCTCTTTCAACGCGAAGACTGGCACTGTTGAGTTTGGCCCGGGGACGCTGGTCAATGATGGACAAGCGACAACCGCAACTCTCGGAAGCACAGGCGAAGTCGACCTGCTTGGATTCCGTCTGTCGACCACGGGATTGACAATTCAAAATAGCGGTACCCTCAGCCAAAGTGGTGGCACCGTCAGTCTCACCAGCTTGGACTTTAGTGGACTCGGCAATATCAATATAGGTTCTGGCGGTTTCAAAATCATTGCAAACGCCGGCTCTACTGGTGGCTCAGCCGGTAACCTGATCGTTAAATCCGGAGATAATCTCACTGTAGACACTTTATTCATAAGTCTTATCGCCGGCCCATCAGGTGCCGGCGCCAACTTGACTCTGGCAGCCGGCCAGTCCACCTCAGATACAGGCTCACCACCGGAGGCGGCTGTAGTAATTACCGGCAACTTGAACGCCGACGGCAATGGCGGCCGCGGCGGCATCATCACTATAACGGCGACCAGCTCATCACCCTTCTCGATCAATACGACTGGGTCTGGTGTCAACGGTGTCACTCCCACCAACGCAGCTCTGCCAGCGATCAGTGCCAGTGGCACGGCGGGCGGGACGATTTCAATCACCAACTCTTCCGGCATATCGATGAACAGTCCCGACGACCTAAACGTCGCGGCCAGCAATGGCGCCGGTGGCACTTTAACTCTTGCCGCCGATGGAGGGCAGCTTTCGATTCCAGCCAGGGGAAGTTCGACGCTTAACGTCGCCGGAACGGGAGCCGATGGCAACGGCGGTACGATTACCATTTCCGCAAGCACGCTCGACCTTGGACCGAACGCAAATACTGCTCTTTTCTTGGACCTCCACGGTGCAGGCAACGGGAACGGCGGTATTTTGAATATCACACTTACCGATGGCACGCAGGACCTCACCATCGCCGGACCCGGCAATGGTGTTGTCGTGCCTCACATTCAAATCAATGTGCAGCCAGGTTCCGGACCAGGTCCCGTAACCGAAGGGAGTCTCACAATTTCTACCGGACGCAATTTGACCGTCTACACGGATTCTTCTTTCTCTGTGCCCGTCATCAATGATTCAGGTGACGGACTGTACACCAACCTGGGTCAGTTTACCTTTAGAGCGGGGAAAGGTGGCGCTGGAAACTTGACTATCAACGGAAATCTGTTTGCAGACGGGATTGGCAATGGCGAGCAGGCCGGGTCAATTAACCTGACGACAACTGTCGGTAATGTATTCATCAATGGAAATATGTCGGCCGAAACTACTGATCCCACGGCTGGCGGTGGAACTATTTTTATCCACTCGAACAGCCCGAATTCCTTTAACATCAATAGCGGCGAAACAATAAACGGGATAACCGGAACCCTCACTGTCGGCGGTGACAACTCCAGTTTAACGGTTGAAAACGAGGGTGGCACGGGTGCAGGTGGTGGCGGTGTTTCTTTGGAGCAGACGAGTAAATTGATTTTTGGAGCATCCAAAGATGCGGCAACCGTCACATTGTCAGCGCCAAATGGAGTTCTCGATCTGCCGTCAGGATCAATCACAATCGACGGCACGCCCGGCGGCGTAAACGGCATCGTAAAGTTGTTAGGCAACACGATTACGGTGACGGATAGATCCAATGGCACAGCTGGTGTGCTTACGATAGCTGATACCACTGACGTAACGGCTACTGGCGTAAATTCAGATATAAACCTTGGGCAAACATCGGCCACGCCTGGTGGAATTCCTGCGGGCGGTGCCATCGACCTAACCAATATAGGTGGTGTTTCTGCCTCGGCCGGTCGAAATATCAATGTTTATGCGCAAGGACCTGGCTGGACCTTAGATCCTTTTGGCGTGGCACCTGGCGATGGTTATGAGTACACATTCATTGCGGGTACTGCAGGCAGAGGGACTTTGTTTGTCAATGGAAACCTGAATGCAGATTGTCCGTCCGGACTTACGCCGGGTTCGAACATAAACAACGGTGGCTTGATCAATATTACGGTTAACACGCCACAGCCGTTTATTATCGGTTCCGGCGCGTTAGCGGCGTTAAATGGAATTACAGGTACAGTGTCAGCGAACTCGGGCGACGGTGGTGGCACCAGCACCATAAGCGGTGGATCAATCAAGATCACCAATAATGGTGCAGGTGGAATTCAGATCAACGAGTCAATCACAGCGCAGGGTATTACCAATGGGACGACGGATGCAATTGGCGCCGCCGGCGGAAACATAGATATTGAAAGCCTCAATGGTATTGTCACGTTTGGCGCAGGCAGCACTATCAATCTAAACGCCAGCGCCAGCGGCTGTGGCACCTACGCCGGCGGAAAAGTGACCATCAATGCGACCAACGTCAGTATTCCAAATACGGCCGGCACGCTGATTCAATTACTTGCTAACGCTGGTGGCGACGGTGCCGGTGGAACTGTCACCGTAAAACTCACCGATCCCAGCTCATCGCTGACCGTTGGTACCGGCACCGGACAGATGACATTACTTGCTCATGGTGGCAGCTTGTCTCCTACAAGCGAGCAATCAGTCAGCGGTGATGGCGGCTCGATTACGGTCACCGTCGGCAGCACTTTGACTGCCGGAGCCGGCGGATTGGCAGCCAACCCGATTGGACTTAACGGCAATGGAGCCAACTTGACTGTTACCGCTCAGGCAATTGGTGGGGCGCTGGATGCCAGTGGTGCACAAAGCGCCTCCGGCGGCATTGGCAACGGTGGCATCATCATTCTCAACTCCAATAATGGCAGCCTGGTCGTAGACAACGCGGTCACAGCGAATAGCGGGATCACCACTGGCAATGGCGGAAACATCACTATTAATGCGAATACGTCCACAACTTTTCAGGTAAATGTAGCCGGCGCTACCAGCGGCATTTTGGGATTGTTGCAAGCTTCTGCCCTCGGTACCAATGGTAGCGGCAACGGTGGCAACATCAACTTGGTGAATACCGGAAATGGTGGTATAGAGATAGGCACCAACGCCAATTTACAAGTTTTTAGCGGCACGGTATCCGGTAACGGAGGCTCCCTCAATGTCGGTGCCGGCACAGGTGCCGTCACACTAGACGGCGGCGTCATCTCGGCCGCCGGGCGGGGATCTGGCCAATCCAACGGCGGTTCGATCATTATTACGGGCACGCAGGTAAATGCGTTGCCCGCTGCGTCCGGCGGCACCAACGTAACAATCAACGCCGGCGGCAGCCCGACAGTTGGCGCCAGTGGTAACGGCGGCCTGGTGGAAATAATGGCCACTGATAGCGCCGCAAACGCATCGATCGGAAGTTCGGCCGGTGAGTATCAAATTACGGCGAAGGCCGGCAACGCGGGAGGCAACGGCGGCACAGTCATCGTACAGATGGGCGGCGCCATCACTGTCGACGACGGCAGCTTGCTTAACGTTGCCGCCACCGGTACCGCAGGCAACGGCGGTAAGCTGACTTTGCAAGCCGGTACAGCCTCAACTTCAGCTCTAACCGTCACTACAGGTGATCTGCTTGCCAACGGAAGCGGCACCGGCAATGGTGGCACAATCACTCTGTCCAGCACGTCAGATCTATTCGTTGGTGGTAACATCGCTGCAAGCGCGGGGGCCACCCAAGGTACGGGCGGCAAGATCAATATCAGCTACCACAGTGGCACGAATTTCACGATCGATCCCACCGCTGCCACACAACCAGATGGCGTCCGGGGCACAATCTCCGCCAATAGCAATCTCAAGGACGCCGGCAGTGTGAGCATCACAAACTCCAGCTCCGGTTTGATTACCGTCGGTCAAACAGCCGGCACTGTGAATATTTTGACTCAGGTGCTTTCCGGCACGGGGCGCGGCGGACAAATAGCGATTCAAACGAAAGGTGATATCGCATTCCAAGGTGGGACGCTGTCGGTTAATGGTGCGGATCTGGATGCCGGCACCATTAGCCTCACAGGCAGTTCGGTGACCAATAGCGGAAGCACGCTGAACATTACAGCCGACTCGCAATCGGTTGGAGTCAATACCGCCACCGGTAATGGTGGCTCTATCATCATTAGTGCCAACGGTGCCGGCTCAAACATTACGCTTGACTCAACGGCTGCCAATAAAGACATTACATTGAGCGCTGTCGGCGGAGCAGCCGCCGGCAATGGCGGGATCGTGAATGTTTCTGTCGGCGGCACATTGACCATCAACAACGCTGGCGGCTTGCAGTTGAGTCCGCAAGCGGCTAATGGCGTAGGCGGAACGTTGACATTGACTACGGGCACCGCAACCAACAACGGGAATCTGATTTCCTCTGTGGACTTAAGTGTCAATGGCGGGTCCGGCTCCGGCAGCGGCGGCATTATGACATTGACCGCCGGAAATGGCCCTAACTTCCAGGGCAATATTGTCGTCAGCGGCAACATTACGGCAAATGGCGGGAGCACCGGAACCGGCGGCGTCATAACCCTAACGACATTCAGCAGCAGTCCATTTGCAATCGGCGCGCCGGGAAGCAATGGCGCCACTGGCAGTATCAGTGCTAACGCGGGCGCCAACGCAGGAAATGGCGGAACTTTGAATATTTCGAATACAGGTAGCGGCGGTATTCAGCTTGGTGCACCAACTGGGCCGTCACAAACGGGATCATCTACAGTTTTGCTGAGCGTCGATGGGTCTTCAGGTGCTACCGGTGGAAACGGCGGCACCATTAATCTGACGACCCCTTCAAATATCACCGCAATGGGCGGCGTAGTTGAAGCGAACGGCGGTGGCGCAGGCAATCACGTCGCCGGAGAAATAACGCTGTCCGCCGGTGCAGTTGCGCAGGGCGCATCGGCATCCGGAGTCGTCAGTCTCGATGCAACCATTGCCGCCGGTTCAACCGGAAGCGGCGGAGTGGTAGTTGTGCAGTCAACACAGCTTGGCTCAGCAATCAACATTGGCAAAGTTAATGGGGACCTTGCTATTCATGCTGATGCGGCTGGCGCCACGGGAAATGCCGGATTTATTTCGCTTGCGTCCAATGGCGACATCGACGTGGATGTTGCCAGTACAGCGTCAATAGACGGTGTGAGTGGAGCGTTCACTGCAGCAACATCACTCAGCGGCAACGGCGCAATCCTAGTTATGCAGGCAGGGACGACAGGCATCGGAAACATCGCAGTAACCGATTCGACCGTAGCCACAGGTGCCAATCTGACAGCAAACGGAGCTGCAGTTGGGAGCGGTGGAGAGATCGAACTCAGCGCTCCCGGTTTTGTTCGCGTCACCGGCAGCATCTCAGCCAACGCCGGCACGCAAGGTTTCGGCGGACTGGTTGACCTCGAGTCGACCACCTTTCGCCCGGCCGTAGGACCGAATACACCTGCATTTGATATCAATGGCGGAGTAGGTCTCACAAACGGTGTCGGCGGCACAATCACAGCTTTAGGCGGCACCCTCACGGGAAACGGCGGCTCTATAACGGCACATAATTCCGGCTCGGCAGGCATTTCAATTCTCGATGGTGCGACGGCGAACATGGTGCTCATTTCAACCAGCGCACAAGGCACCGGTGCTGGAGGGTCGATTGTCCTGAATGCAAACGTGGGAGATTTCTCGACGGGACAGGGCGTTATCTCAGCGAACGCCGCTGGCCCAGTCGCCGGCACATCACAGCTGAACGGTGGTTCCATCACCATCACATCAAACGGTCTTCTGACTAATTCGGCCTCGGGAAAAGGTGCGTTGCAGTTGCAGGCTAACGGCGCATCATCAGGCAACGGTGGTACTATTTCGATTTCGGCTTTCGACGCCGCGGCAGCTTTGATAGTCGACACTACGGTGACAAGCGTGGTGCCGGTGATAAGTGTTTCGGCGACAGGCGGATCGACGAACGGCACGTCCTTTTCATTAGCCGGCAATGGTGGCACATTTAATGCCTCGATTGGACAGGCGTTGACGGTGAATGTTAGCCCGTTGACGTTCAATCTCAGCCCCCTTGGCTATAGTGGTAATGGTGGCAAGGTTCTCCTTGATGTCAGCTCTGGCACTGATTGTTCCGGTGCCTCGACAGTCATCGGCAATCTCACCATCAACGGCACGTTGAACGAGAATGCGGCGCAGGGAGACGGCACCTCGATTGGTGGAAACGGCAACGGCGGCGTAATCAGTCTGACCGTGGTTAACGGCGACCTGCTTGTGACCGGCAGTTTGTTGGCAAGCGGCGACTTCACGACCCCCGGCGGCGGCACGACCGGCTCCGGCAACGGCGGAGTAATCACACTCTCTTGCAACAGCAACAATCAGATGATTATTGGTCCTGCGGCAACTGTTACGGGGGTAGCCGGGACGATAAACGCCAATGCTGGATTCGGTGGCGGCAATGGTGGCACGGTTAGTATTTCGAATAGCGGCAGCGGCGGCATCCTAATAGATGCGCCCGGAAATGCCAATGAGCTCACTGTGAATGGCTCAGGAATGGGCGCATCAAACGGTGGTTCCGTGACAATATCGGCCGTGAATTCTACTCTCCAAATCGGCACCGGTACGGATAATACAAATGGCTCGATTGTTGCCGATGCACTCGGCAATGGTACAGGTGGCAATATCACACTGAATGCGCTTACGTTTGTCCAGGGTGCTACCTGTCCTACTTGCTATCTGCTTCTTTCAGCAAATGGTGCGGGCAACGGTTCTGGCGGAACAATTATTCTCAATAGCACGTCCGCCGCGACAAGCATCAATGTCGGTACAGCCGGCGGCGACCTGAAAATCTCCGCGACATCGGGCAGTGGAATTGGTAATGGCGGCACAATCACGATAACTACGGGTAATGCAATAGTTGTCGAGGATGCCACCGCACTCAACGCCGCAGCGCTGGCCAATGGCAATGGCGCGAAAATAAGTCTCGAAGCGACCTCGTCCTTGAGCGTAAATGGAAGCATCAACGCCAACGGTTTTGGCACTGGAAATGGCGGCTCGATAGATCTTACGGCGTCGCAGGGTCCGGTTGTAGTCACCGGCAGCCTGCTCGCCAATGCAGGAACCGCCGGCAGCGGTGGATCCATCAACGTCAGCGCCAACAGTCCATTTAGTTTCGTGATCGGATCGGCTCCGGTTAATGACGGCATCGGCGGCACCGTGCAAGCCAACGCGGCCGGCACCGGTAATGGTGGCACTATCGAAATTTCCGACTCAGCCGGACCGATATCTATAACTCTAGCTAATAATCTTTCCGTTGCCGCCGTCAACGGCAGCGGCGGCAGTATCACCGTCAACGCCGGCGGCGTGCTGAGTATTGGCTCCGGCACGAGTGCTGCCACCGCCACCATGAGCGCCAATGCAAACGGAACTGGAGATAACCCCGGTGGCTCCATCAGCCTGACTGGTACGGCGCTGGATTTGATTTCAAATCTGACGAACACGTTTCCCCTTCTGCTGACGGCGAACGCCACAAATAATGGAAACGGCGGTTCAATTTCGGTAGGCATGAGCACTGCGATTCGGCCGATAGAATTCGGGCCCGGTAGCGGCGATCTTGAAGTGTCCGCCACAGGTGGCGCGGCGACTGCCGCAAGTGGCAATGGTGGCAAGATCAGCATCAGCAATGGTGGCGATATCACGGTGAATCCGTTGACATCGGGTCAGTTAGCTATCGGCCCCGGCTCGGCGATTGTCGCTGGTCCTTTGAGCACATCCGGAGGCAACGGCGGACAGGTAAGTTTGATTGCCGGTACAGTCGCCGGAAACGGACGGCTTGTTATAGAAGATCCATCAGCATCGCCTCAGCCGTCGGACATTGTGCTGGACGGCGTCGGTAGCGGAAGTGGTGGCGTCCTCACCCTTAAATCCAGCACTGAAATTTTCATCAACGGCAGTATTACTGCCGATGGGGGCGCCAATGGCTCGGGCGGTACCGTCACCATCGGGATGGCTTCCTCGTTGCCCTTTCAAGTCAACACCGGCGTAGGTGCCAACGCGATCAACGGAGTCATCAATGCTGCCGCCGGGGGCACTGGAATCGGTGCGGGCGGATCGATTTCAATCATTAATACTGGAAGAAACGGTTCGGGCGGCATAACGATAAGGGATCCTTCCGTTTTCAATGTGGCTGCATCTGCCGGCGGCGGCGCCGGCGGCAACATCAAATTAGATGCTGCGATTGGTAACGTGACTTTCAATGCAGGGGGTGCACTCGACGCGTCCGCGAATCCATCGGCACCTGCGGATTACAGCGGAGGACTCATTAGTATTACTGCCGATTCGTTGGTAATCTCGAGTGGTACCGTCGCGTTCAATGCCAACGGCGTCAACAACTTGACGGGCGGCACCGTAGAAATCAACGTCGGTACAGGCAATTTGACTGTTGGTGATCCGTCCAGCAATGTCCAGAACGGCGGCTTTACCGTATCCGCGACTGGCGGCTCAGGCGGTGCCGTCATATTGCTCACTGGTGGCAACCTTGTCGTGACTGACGCCAGCTTGCTCAACGTCGCGGCAATGGGCACCACCGGCAATGGTGGCACCTTGGATTTAGAGGCAACTGGTGGCGCCCCAGGCACTGGACAATTGCAGATTACCGGTAATTTGAATGCCGACGGTAAAGGTGCGGGGAGTGGTGGTTCCATCACACTGGTATCAAACAACCTCTCCGATTTCAGTGTCGGTGTGCAAGGCGGCAGCAACTTTATCAATGGGACAATTGCCGGGCAACCCGCCCTCAGTGCAATGGGCGGCGGTAACACCGGCAATGGCGGTTCCATCAGTATATTCAACAAGGCTGGCGGCATTGACATTGTGAATCCGGCGGACTTGACAGTCAGCGCCGGAACGGGCAATGGCGGGAGCGGCGGCCAGATCTCGTTGACCGCCGGAGGAACTTTGACCATAGGCGCAGCAGGCACATTTTCTGTCGCCGGTGGCAATGCCGTCAGCGGCAATGGCGGGTCGATCGCTATAGACGTCGGAAGTTTAGCCATTGGTGGTCTGCTGATTTTAGATGCGCGCGGCAGCGGAGCCGGAAATGGCGGTAGCGTCAGCATAACCGTTAAGTCAACTGTGGCCGGACAAGGCAACATCAACCTTGCCAGTACTTCGAATCTGGAAATCTTCGCGTCCGGTGGTTCGAGCGGAACACTTGCCGGCAATGGCGGCAGTATTCAACTATCTGCAACCGGAAACATATCAGCTGATCCCGGCTCGATGACTTTTGCTTCCCTTGCTGATACAAACCTGGGTACCGCCAATGGCGGCAGCTTTGTGGCGGCCGCTGGTGGTTCGATCAATATCGGGCCGACAAACAATGGCGCCTTGGACGCATCTGCCGTCGGTGGGGGAGCCGGTGGCACCATCGACCTGTCGGCTGGTAGCACGATAACCGTAGGTGCATTGAGCGCTAATGGTGCAGGCAGCATAAGTCTTTCGGCTGTTGATATACAGGTCAACGGCAACATTACCGCCAGTAACCTCGGCAGTCACTCCAGCAGCATCACGATTACGGCAACTGACAGCAAAAACGCATTCACCGTTGGCACCAATGCAAGCACGACCAACGGGGTCAATGGAATCATCGACGCCTCCCTTGGTGGCAACGGAGGGTCGATCAGTATCTCGACGGGAAATGGTGGATTGACCCTGCTGTCTAACGGTACCTCTCTTCCGCTGAATGTCAGCCCGAGTGCCGGCAACAACGGCGGATCAATTGGTTTGAAGACTAACGGCACGCTCACAACAGATTTTGGAACCCTGTCTGCCGACGGCAGCGCGGCCGATGCCGGATCGATTACCCTGAATGCCAATCAGATCATCGTCAACAACTCAAGCGCGCCTGGACAATATTTGACGCTCACTGCAAACGGCGCGGGCGCACAAAACAAAGGCAGCATTTCAATAGCAGTCAACACTCCACTTACCATAGGTACCCAGCCCGGAGACATCGCCGTGTCCGCTACCGGGGTAGAAAATGGTGGCATTGTCAGCATTACCAGTTTAGGCGACCTCAAGGTCGATCCGAACGCTCTCACCGTTGCGGCAATCATTAAGAACGGCGGAAGCATAACTCTTCAATCTCTATCCGGGGCGGTAAACGTGCAGACCCAGGGTGGTCCAGTACATGACTTGAACGCTAACGGCGGAATACTCGGAGACGGAGGCGCGATCAATCTCACCGGTAACACCGTTGCCGTGTTCGGCAGTTTGAACGCCAACGGTGGTGCTAACGGCGGGACGATCTCAGTCACCATAAATAGTCCGACGGCGAATCCGTTTTTAATCGATCCGATAGGTGGAAACATCCAGCCAATCGTTGCGGTGGCGGCCAACGGGGTTGGCGGCATCATCAGCGCAACTGGTGGCAGCGGCACATCGACAGTCGGCGGAAGCATCAGCATCGTGAACACCGGCGCCGGCGATATTCAGATAGCTCAAAGCAATGCGATCAATGTACAACCAAAGTCTGGTTCAGGCGGTAGTATCTCCATACAAACGGGCGGTGCGATCGGCTTCCCCGCGAATGCAAACACTATCCTCGACGTCAGCGGTCAAGGAACCGGTTTGAACAATTTCACAGGCGGAACAATCAATTTGACTGCTGCATCCATCAACAGCAACGGTGGTGTGGTTAGTCTGCTCGCCAACGGCACCGGGTCTAGCAGCGGTGGTTCGATATCAGTCACGAGTACAGCAAGCAACGATGCTTTCTTCGTCAATAGCTCAGCTTCACCGACAGGATCGACTTTTGAGATTTCGGCTACCGGCGGATCGGCTACCTCGTCTGGTGGCGCGGGCGGCTCGGTCGCCTTGAGCTCAGGCAGTGACATCACGGTTGTCACCTCAACCGCGTTGAACGTCTCGGCCCTCGGCTTGAATGGCGATGGCGGCAACGTATCTTTAACCGCCGGTACAGCCGGCACAGGCAATGTGACGTATAACGGAAATCTGTCGGTGAATGGTACGGGCACCGGAAATGGTGGCATCATCACGCTGACTGCTCCGAACGGCATAGTAACCACCACCGGCAACCTCAGTGCCAACGCCGGCAATACGGGCAACGGCGGCACCATAACCATCCTTGAGAATTCGAACCTTCCGTCCGCTCCTTATACTATCGGCGCAGGTTCCATCAGTGCTCTGGCCGGATCCTTTAAAGGAGATGGCGGCAACATCAGCATCACGAACAATGGAACCTCCGGTATCGATTTGCAGTTCAGCGCCGGCGCCAATGAAATCGATCTCAACGGTTCAGCCAACGGCGGAAATGGTGGAAGTTTCACCCTCGCAGCACCGAATGGACCGATCACAATCAATACCATCGCCGGCAGCACCGTAACCACGAGTTCGATTTGCTGCGGATTCTTCCATGGCGGCACAACTACCATTCAAGGTACTAGCCTGACCGTCGAAAATAGTACCAATACCGGCGCCGGACCGGCGCTCAGTATTTTGGCAAATGGCAGTGGTGCCGGAGATGGCGGCTCTGTTTCGATTGCTCTAACGGGAGCAGGTTCCGCACTGACCGTGGGAAATGGTGTTGGTGATGTGATAATCTCTGCCACCGGCGGTATGCAGAGCGCTCTCAAACAGCCGGTGTCAGTAAACGGAAATGGCGGCACCGTTTCTCTCAGTGTCGATGGTCAACTGACAGTCGCGGACATGCAATTCCTCACGTTCGAACCGCTGGGACTGAACGGAAATGGCGGCAACTTATCACTGACATCCGCTAATGGAAACGTCGATGTTCTTATCGGAGATGTTAGTGTAGCCGGCGTCGGTATTGGACACGGTGGAACTTTCATCGCTACCGCGTTGAATCCCAATTTCATGGCCGGACAAGGCAATGTGGCGATCGCAGGCGACGTTTTGGCAAATGCCGGCGTTGAAGGCAACGGCGGCAGCGTTACGATTGATACGAATAGTACTAGCCCGTTTGTGATTGGCACGAGCGTGCCGGTTGCCACAAACGGTGTCAATATCAGCGGCACTGGCACATTCAACGGTATCAACGCCAATGCTGGTAGCGGCACCGGCAACGGAGGGACAATTGCCGTTGACAATGCAGGCGGCAACGACATTGCGACTGGCGGCATCTCAATCGATGGCAATGTGAGTGCTAATGCCTCGCCGCTCGGCAGCGGCGGCAGAATAAGTCTGATTGGTGATCATGGACCCCTATCCATTGGCGGAACAATCAATTTAATAAGCGCGGCGGGGGGACAGGGCTCGGCGACGTTGGCTGAGAACGGTGGCAGCATCACATTGATGGGGACGTCGTATACCAACAGCGCGTTGGTTACATTGGATGTACATGCGGGCGGCATCGGCAATGGAGGCAGCGTCGTCGTCAGGGTCAGCGGACCGACGGCCGATTTGGACATTGGCACAAATGCTGGAGACATCGATATTATCGCGACTGGAGGCAGCTTGAATTCCCCTGCCGGCAATGGTGGCAGCATCACGATATCCGCCGGACGCAATCTCACCGTAGATACTGGCGGACTTCAGGCGATGCCCATCGGAGCATTCGGTAATGGCGCCGCGATTTCACTGTCGGCGGGCACCAATTGCTGTATCGCCTTGCTGAAGATTACAGGCACGTCCGCACTCGATGCGAGCGCAGCTGTTACTGGTGGAGAGGGTGGCTCAATTAGGCTCAGCTCCGTCCGCGACCTGGTGGTGTTGGCCAAAGATTCCACCACCGGCGACAGTCTGACTGCCAACGGCGGCAGTGTCGCCGGTACGAGCGTCGGCGATGGTGGGAGTATCACGATCACGGCTAAGAGCGCCAGTCCTTCTACCTTTATTATGGGAACCGGTGCAGCCACCGATGGCATACTCGGAAATGTAACTGCTAACGGTGGTGCCGGCGGCGGTAATGGCGGCGCCATCACAATAACCGATCATGGAACGAGCGGCATCGCGTTTGCCGGTTCGAATATCTCAGCTTCCGGTGCCGCTACAGCGACGACGACGTCTCTAGGCGGAGCAATTGCCATAGATGCCGGCAATGGAGCAGTTTCTTTCGGCGGCGGATCGATCCTCGCCAATTCGACAGGACCAAATAAATCTGATGGCGGCAGTATAGCAATCTCTGCCGGTTCTTCCGCCCTCACCACAAGCGGCGGGCCGACAGTGATCTCAGCGAATGCTTCCGGAACAGGTGATGGCGGAATTATCAAGCTCGCCATTAAAGGAACTCCTGGTGCTCTAGTCGTCGGCAATGGAACAAGTGATATAACGATCAGCGCCACGGGTGGATCTCCCGGCTCGGCCGGAGGCGATGGCGGACAGGTTACGCTTTCCACCGCCGGTAGCATTGCGATCGATTCCTCACAATTTAACGTGGCGCCTCGAGGCCTCGCCGGAAATGGTGCCATAGTTGCGCTCACAGCCGGCAATGGCAACGTGTTCATATTTGATTCGAGCGTCACTCCCAGTGCTTTCAGCGTCAGTGCTGCACCCATAGGCAATGCAGGCAAACTGACAATTAGTGAATCGAGCGCCAGTGCGTTTGTGTTCGGTGCCAGCGCATCGGTAAACGGCATCAACGTTCCTGTCACAGCAGATGGCGGCTCTATTTCCGGGAATGCCGGCACCATCTCGATTGCTGCCGGATCGGGCGGCTTGATCTTCTCCAACGGCGAGCAAATTAGCGCCAGCGCCACCGCCGGAGGCGGTGGTGGCATCGGCGGCACAATCAGCATTACGAGCACCGGACCCGTCTTGTTCGGTTCAACAACCATTTCTGCCAATGGCGGCAGCCCCAACAGCGCGACCGGATTCGCCGGCGGATCCATTAACATCACCGGCACTTCGCTCACCGCATTGGCTGCGGCTGACGGACCATTCCAAGTTTCCGCCAACGGCGCCGGAAACGCCAATGGCGGGTCAATCACCGGATCGTTCAACGGAAACAACGTAAGCACTGTCAACATCGGCACCGGCGCCGGACAGCTCAGCTTGTCTGTGACCGGAGGCAGTAGCGGCTCCATAGGTGGTAGCGGCGGCAGCATCGATTTGAAGATCAGTGGCAACTATGGCATTGATCCCACCGCGCTGTCTTTCGGACCACTTGGAACTTCTGGCAATGGTGGCAACCTGACACTGGAGGCCGCGAACTTAGTTAACATCGGTGGCGGCAACATCGCGTTCAGCTCGAGCCTGGTCGCCGACGGCGTCGGTGCCGGCGGACAGGGCGGCACGATTGTTTTGAATGAAAATAGCACCATACCGTTCAGCATCACTGCCGGCAATATCAAGGGCAATGGTGTCACGGGCGTAATTTCCGCTGACGGACCAGGTGGCTCAGGCGGGGCGGTGACCATCAACAATAGTGGCACCGGCGGGTTTGTGGTGAATTCGAATATCACGGTAAATGCGGGCTCCGGCGATGGCGGTTCCATTACGTTATCGTCACCATCAGGACCGATGACCCTCAACGTCAGCTTGTCTGCCAATGCGGGCACGACCAACACTAGCACGCTTACACCGACGGTCTTTAAGGGCGGCCAAATTTCACTCACCGGCACGCTTCTGACATTGCCTGCAACCGGCAATCTGTCCTTGACCGCAAGAGGAGCACTGCCAAGTAACAGCAGTCCTCTTAATAACGGCGCCGGCGGCACCGTCGATCTGACGTTCAACGACCCCACCGAGGACTTGGTGCTGGGTAAATCGCCAACCCAACTCTTTGTTGATGTATCCGGCTCGGCTGGCTCCATCAGTGTTTCGGTGGGCGGCAACCTGACTGTTAATGCCATCGGTGCAACCCCATCGGTGTCGGGCGGATCCGGTGCTAATATCAGCCTGACAGCAGGAGCAACCGCGCAAGGAACATCCACCATCGGAGTGCCGGTGCTCACGGTCAACAATAATCTTTCTGCAGACGCGGTTTTCCAGGGCAACGGCGGCAATATCACATTGGTCGCGCCAGGCGGAATCACCGTATTCGGCAGTGTCACCGCCAATGGTGTGGGCTCGGGCAACGGCGGCAATATCACAATCACTATTCCAGCGAGCGCAGCGCCGCCGCCGGCGCCAGGTACGACCCCGACGCCGGTTGTTGTCCCGCTCATTACGATTGCGAACTCAGTCAACGCCAGTGCGACTGGATCCGGAGATGGCGGCAACATCATCATCAGCGGTACAAGTTCGGATCTTAACGTGCGGTCGGGCACCATTTCGGCTAATGGCGCGGGCACCAGTGGCTTTAGCGGAGGCACCATCCAGATCGACGTTCAACAGATTGCATTTTCTACAGTTGGCGGACTCAGCTTGCAGGCCAGCGGTAGTGGCACGGGCAACGGCGGCTCCATTTCGCTTATCACCAGCAACGCCGCCACAGATGTGGTGGTCGGCAGCGGCTCTCAGCAGATTTCATTTGTCGCCACGGGCGGCTGCTCCACGTGCAGTAGTGGCAATGGCGGCACTGTGTTTATATCAGTACCGGGCAACCTGACGGTCAACCCATTCGCGATTGCCGTCAATCCTCTTGGGGCGTTGGGCAACGGTGGTTCGGTAACATTGGCAGCAGGGCAGGCGACAACCAGTAATGCCGCGCTGGCTATTACAGGCAATATGAGTGAAAATTCGGCTAGCGGCGGCGGCAACGGTGGAAGCATCTCGCTGCTCATCGGACCGACGGGCGCCAATGCTCTGCCGGTTGGACAGTCTTTTAGTCTGAGCGTTGCCGGCAGCTTGAGTGCCAACAGCAGCAGTGGCGGCACCGGAAATGGTGGCACGATCTCAATCACCAACGACGTCGGCAAACTCTTCGTCTCGAAGAATGTGAGCGCATCGGCTCTGGGCACCGGCAACGGCGGCAGCATCACGATAGACAATAATTGGACTTCCACTCTCATTTTGGGCTCGGGCGCGAATACGACCGGCAACGGCATCGCGGGCACTACCAGTGCCAACGGATCAGGAATCGGCGGCAATGGCGGAAGCTTGGCGGTGAATGAGGGCAACGCCGGCACCGTCAAGGTGAGTTCGTATGCCGGGTTGAGTGTAGCACCGCTAACCGCCGGCAGCGGCGGAACGATTTCCATCACCACCGCCGGATTGGTTCTGCCGACAGGCACCCTGTCTGTGGGCGCCCTCGGCAACGGCAGCAATTCCAAGTATGTAGGTGGAACGCTCAGCTTGAGCTATGATTCGTTATCCATCAATGGAAACGGCGTGGTCGCTCTTAATGCCGATGGTGCCGATGCCGGCAATGGCGGCACCATAAACCTGATCACGACTAATCCGAATGCCGGCACGCCGCTCGGAATTTCCATCGGTAGTTCGAACAAACAATTTAATTTGTCGGCGCAGTCCGGACTCAGCGGTGGCTCCGGCGGCAGCATCATTATTAATAGTGTCGGCGGTGTCAACATAACCAATCCAAGTGTGATTTTAGTTAACGCGACTGGTGGCTCCGGCGGTGACATCCTAATCACTGCAGGCGGCAGAATCAATGTGAATGGTGACTTGAATGCTAATGCCACAGGCAGTGGTGCGGGCGGAACGATCAACCTCTTGTCCGGACTGGTATTTGTCGGCGGGTCGCTCAATGCCAATGGCGCCGGACAAGGAGCAGGCGGCACAATAACAGTCTCCGAAGGTTCCACCACTGCGTTCATAGTCGGCAATAGCGCGACCAGCACCACAGGCGGCATCAAGGTCAGCATTAGCGCCGACGGTGGCACGGGCGGTGGCGCCAACGGCGGAACAATCACTATTCGCAATAGCGCAGCCGGCGGTATTAAGGTGCTTTCTCCCGGCAGCATCACTGCCGCGCCGTCCGGCGCCGGCGGCAATGGTGGAAGCATAACTCTCTTCAGCAAAGGCGCGCTGTCGTTCGCTACCGGCACGCTGTCCGCAAATGCTACGGCCGGCGGCTCTTACAAGGGTGGTACGCTCAACCTTACGGGCAGCAATGTCACCGTCTCGGGTGGACCCCTCACCCTGTCGGCTAATGCTGCTGGTGGCGGCAATGGTGGAGTCATCAACGTCACTACCACCGGCACCACGGCGATGACACTCGGCAATGGCACAGGCAACATTACTGTCTCGGCTACTGGTGGCTCGAGTGGCTCGCTCACCGGCGACGGCGGACAGATCAATATCACCACTGGTGGCAGTTTGACGGCCAACCTGACGCTCGATCCGCAAGCGCTGCAATTCGCACCACTGGGTGATGGCGCGGGCGGCTCCATTTCGCTGACAGCAGCTAAGAGCCTGAGCACTGGCGTATTGTCGATCATCGGTAACCTGGATGCGAGTGCCGCCGGTTCCACAGCGAGCCCCGGCGGCAACATCACCCTCACCTCGACGCTGGGCACCATCTTCGTTCAAGGCAACATCACTGCTAACTCAGCCGTAGGAGGAACCGCAGGCGTCGGTGGCTCCATAACAATCAGCCAGGGCAAGGCCACCGCTTTCACGATTGATCCGACACTACCTGCATGCTGTGGAATTAAGGGCACTGTTCAGGCCAATGGTGCCGCAGGCGGCAGTATCAGTATTAGTGCTGACAAAGCTAAGACCTTTACGCTAGCGTCCGGCGCCGACCTTACTGTAGCTGCGGCGACAGGAAGCGGCGGCAGCATCACACTTTCGGATAAGGCCGGCACGCTCACCATCAAGGGCGGGCCGCTCTCTGCCGATGCAGTCAGTGGCTCGGGCGGATCAATCAGCATCAGTGCCGCCAACTTGTCCACATTTAATGGCACCAGTAACCAAACAATAACGCTGAGCGCCGATGGCTTCAATACCGGCAGCGGTGGCCGCATCACGCTAGTATCACTCAAGAATAATTTGACCATTGGCGCCGGCGGCTTTGAGATCAGCGCCTTCAGCGGTGTAAATGGCGGCAACGGCGGACTTGTCGATCTGGAAGCAGGGAAGACGCTCACCGTAGATCCAAGCGCCACTGCGCTGAACATCGATCCGCTTTCTCCAAACGGCAAAGGTGCCTCCATTACGTTGGTTGGTGGCAAAGCTGCCACCGGTGATCTTAAGGTTACTGGGGATTTGATAGCCGATGGCGTCGGACTCGGCAGCGGCGGTACGATCAGCCTCACCGATACAAGAGGTAAGGTCATAGTCCAGGGCAACCTAATAGCTGATGGTGGAGTAGACGGTAACGGCGGAGCGATCAAGATTACCGGCGGAAAAGCGGCTTTCCAAATCGGCGGAGTATTGCCCGGCACCTCCGGCGGGGTCACCGGCGCCAATGGTATTGAAGCTCTCGGCGGCATGCTCGAGGGAGATGGCGGATCGATCAACATCACCACCGCCGGTTCAATAGTATTTACAGCTGGTTCGATTGTGTCGGCGTCGGCCCAACTGGCCGGCAATGGTGGCAACGTGGCGATTGCTGCCGGCACCACGCTCACCGCCAACAGCGGCACAGTGAGTGCGGATGGCGCGCCTCTCGGACAGTTCAATGGTGGATCAATTACTGTTTCCGCGACACAGCACGTCATCCTGGCGGCAGGTGCGACAGGCGTGCTTAATCTGGATGCCGATGGTGGCAGCAACGGTCACGGCGGATTTGTAACCGTCACGACCGGTAAGACCGGTGCCCTAAACATCGGCAACACGACACCAGCCTCGCAGATCGAAATATCCGCCGTCGACGGCGGAACTGTGCTGGTCAGCTCGGGCGGCAGCCTTAACGTTAATGGCTCCGGCTTGAATGTGATCAACGCAAACAATTGCAACCCGGCTAACGTGACTTTGATCGCGGGCACCGGCGCTTCAGGTACGTTGAATATTTCGGGAACGATCGATCTGGGCAGAGGACTGAACAGCTCTCTGAGTCTCACCAACGACCACGGCAACATCACTCAGTCGGCGGGTACGGTCACCTTCGCTGACGCGGAGCACCTCGACGCTACCGGCACGATCGGCACCACCACCGCACCGTTTACCGTAATCAGCGGCACCGGAACCGTTTCCCCACTGGTGACGGTAACCACCCCATTGACGGCTGTTCTCACCGCGCCCGGCAACGTCACCCTCGGCACTTCTAATGCCGGCACTTTGGGACTCACTCTGACGGGCGCTAATGCGAGCATCACTACCGTAGGAGCGATCAGCACGACGAATCTGAGTCTCACCACCGGAGCCAACGGCTCGTTGTCAATTCAATCCGATTTGGCTTCTACCGGCACGATGACTCTTACGGCCGATGGAACCGGCACCATTACGGCGCCCGGTGGCACTATCACCGCCGGCACGCTCAACGTCTCAATCACCAACGGCTCAGGGACATCGGACATAGGCACAGTCTTGACGCCCCTGGTCATTAACGCCGGCAACCTGAGCGTGAGTACTGCAGGCAGTTCGTATATCACGGATCAGTCTGGTGGCACCACACCGCTCAACGTCACTGGTGCCACTGTCGGCACAAGCACACAGGTGTTCAACCTGCTGTCCGATTCCAACATTACGACGACAGGCCCAATCATGGGCTCGCAAGTGATGATCGGCGGGCTCCCGGGCACCAGCGTTTCGGTGGCGATTAGCAGCATGGTCACCGGGACAAATTCCATATCCATTCAAGCGACCGGCTCAGGTAACATCACTGGCACCGGCGCCGGACTGCTTAGCACGACAGCCGCTAACGGCACCGTCACTATGGCAGCGCCTGGTGGCAACATCGGTGCCGCCGGCGCACCGGTTTTCATTAACACGAGCGATGTGACAGCGAACGCATCGGGTAACGTGTTCCTCTCGAATACGGGAACGACCGGTATCACTGTAGAGCCATCTGCTGCCGGATCGACCTCCACGTTCTCTCTGACCAGCGCATCTTTCATTTCGGCTGATCCGGCTCCATTGAGCAATTCCATCAGTGGCGGCACGGTTTCGTTGACGACAACGGCTGGTGATATCGGCGGCAATATTGTCGGTGTCGATCCGCCAATCAATACTACCGCCGGCAACCTGTTCATCAACTCCGCCGGCAATGCTTTCATTAGCAATACGGGCAATGTCACCATAACCGGTGCCACTGTGAACGCCACGAATGGCAAGTACAGCCTGACGGATACAGGCAACATCAGCATCGCATCCAATATATCTGCCGGCGCCGGAACGATTATTCTCGATTCCGGGCCCACCGGCACGATCTCGCAAACATCCACCAAGATTCTTTCTACGGCCAATAGTTTCTCGCTTACGAGTGGCGGGGGCGCAGGCTCTGGTGACATTGGAACCGCACCGATACCGATCGCATTAACCTCCAATTCCGCCACCCCCAATCTGACCGTTCAGACTTCCGGCAACGTGTTTGTGACGCTAACTGGTAAGTCTGTGACCAGTGTCAATCTCGGCACTTCCACCGGTGGCAACACCTTTAGCCTGACGGCGCCCGGAATCACAACCACTGGAAATCTGACCGTAGTCGGCTCCGTGATCATCAACACCAATAGCTTGGCGCTCAACAACACGATTCAGTCCACCACCAATAACGTCAGTATCGCCAGCCTGCCTGGCAGCAATTTGCTCATTTCCGGCAATGGCAGCATTCTCGCTCCACTCGGCAGCATCGACATCACGGCCACTGCCACGACAAAACTTTTCCCGAGCATTACTTTCAGCGCGCCAAGCGGCACGATGACCTTGTCAGCGCCGAACGTGAACTTGAACGCCACTCAGGCGGGGCAATCGATCACCGTTGATACGGTCAACGTCAATGATCCGTTCCCGTTCTCTATCGTGAGTGTTAACACCTCGAACGTGATTTTCAAAAACTCGGGTTCGATTACTCCAAACGCAATCATTCCGGCTCAGGACGGCATCGTGGAATTTAACACATCACCCGGCGCGCCGGTGGGAACAATCACAAGCCTGAGCGGCGACCTGATATTACCGAAGAATCTTGTGTTCTCAGGACAGTCGCTCGCCATTCTCTCTGTCGGCAACATCATCGGCGGAGCCGGTATGACTCAAATCAACCTTTCCGCCACCAAGCGCAGCGGCGGCAACCTATTAATAGCAGCCGGCGTCAATTTCACAAGCACGCCGAGTGGTCAAATGATTATGTCCGGCGGCGCCACCCAGTCGTTGAGCGGCGGCTCCATTCTCCTTCCGAACGTCACGATCAATACCTCCAGCACGGCGAAAGCGCCGACCGTCGGCGTGAGTCCGACTATCAACGGCGGTAACGTCCTGATGGTCGCGTATGCGTCGAAGGCCGGCTCCGGATTCACAAACTCCGGATTGATTTCGTTGAACTCAGTAAACGCTTCGGCTAACAAGGCCGGTGGGGTTGGCGGCAACGTTACCCTGCTCGGTCAAGGCGGTGTGCAGGTTAAGGCCGGAATCAACACAAGCGGCAAAATCGGTGGCTCGGTGACCGTTACTGGTGGCATGCCACAGCTTTCGAATCCGATGTTTATATATAGAAGCGTAGTTTCGAGCGTTGCGCCGATCGGTGTATTTACTGCCTTACTGCCGCCCGCGAGCAATGGCACGGGCTCAGCGATTTTGGTCGGCGGAGCGATCAACACAAGCGGTGCTTCGACGTCGACAGCGACCGGGACGCAGGTAGGCGGATCGGTCGCTTTGGCCGCTGACGAGCAAATCGTCACGGGTGGTATCAATACCAGCGCTGCTTCCGGCAATGCGGGGAGCGTCGCGATTACGTCCGGCGAAGGATACGTCACCGTCGGCACCGGCGGCATCAATGCTGCCGGCTTGACGATGAACAATGCAACTCTCGTCAACGGTGCTTACGGTGGAAGTATTGCGGTCTCGGCAGCCAACTTTGTCAAAATTAGCGGAAACGTTCTCGCCACGGGCGGCACTGATAGCGCCGGCGCTATCGGCGGAAATGCCGGTGCTATCGCGATTCAGACGACGAACAACGCTAACGGCCTCCTCGACGGTGAAGTAATCGTTACCGGCTACGTAGATGCACATGGCGGTGGAGCCGGCAAGGCAGGAACGAGCACCGGTGGCAATGCCGGCGCTATCGCCATGCAGTCGGGTGCGATAGTGATTAGCGGACAAAATGGCGGCATTAGCGTTAATGCCAGCAAGGGTGCAGGTGCGGGTGGTCAAACCGCCGGCTCGATTTTTATTCAAACGGCCGCCACCCAGTTGCTTCCTGCCAACATGGATCTCACGAGCACGGCTCTCAGCATTCCGGCAATACCCGGTGCTATGTTCACCATCGGAACTGCCGCACCTGTCAATGGCACCGCGGGCACCATCACCAACGGTGCAACACTGAACAAGCAAATCATCACGCAGAGCCCTGGCTGTCAGGGCTGCTCCGCTTCCCTAGCCGTGCAGACGATGGGAACCGGTTTTGCAGTCACCAATCCGGCAGTTGGTCCTACTCCTCCGGTTACGATAACGAATATTAGCGCCGGCAATGCCACGACTGGCGTTCGCAACATGTTGACCCCATCGCTTGCACTTGCAGCCTTCCAAATCTCTCGCGGAAATCCGCAAATCGCATTAGCTAACAACGTTGCTGATCCGACGGGAACCGTACCGGTCTTGCTGAACGAATCCGACATATCGCAGCCTTTCACCGCGTTTAACATGAACCTCAGCGGAGCCGGCGGCGGCTTCAAGGTGGCGGGTGCTACTCCGGTCTTACTGCTGCCTGCGAAATCGACCATTAGCGGCAACCTCGAATTCACCACAAATAGTGCATTGGCTCTCGTGGACTTCGGAACCGGGAGCATGAACATTACTTCCGCTGGAAGCATACAAGCCACCGGCACCACTGCTTCATTGATACTTTCCGGGAGCGCTCCAAGTTGGGTAGACAGCGGCACCATTTCGGCAACGGGCAATGTCTACTTTGCACGCACCGGCACCGGCAACCTCACCTTCTCACTCGGAACGACGGGCACCACGCCGACCATCGGCATTATTACCGCCGCAAATCTGGTGCTCTCACCGTCGCTGACGCCGGCAATCGGGATGACATTGAATGCCACCGCGGGTTCGACTTTCGGCACTACAGTCGATTTCGCGACGGCGGCGGTTCCGGCTGTCTTCCAGACATTGGCCAATCAAAACGCTCTGACGTTCATCAAGCCGGAAAAAGTTAGCGTGTCGTTTGGCTTCGCCAATTCAACGCTAGGCACCCCGGCCACAGTGGGCGGCTTGCTCAATGGCGCGGCTAGCATCGCGCTGACTGCGTTACCCAACAGTGCGGGCAGCCTGACAATCGCGCCCAACAGCTTCCTGAGCGGTCAATCACTGACGATTAAGACCGCGAACAATTTGAGTGTCGGTGATGGAACGACATTGCAATCAACCAAAAATCCGTTAGCGATCACTGCGGCTGGAACCGGTGCGATCGATCTGGGTCAGTTGGGCGGATCACTAGGCGCTCATCTTATCGGAGCAGGCACGGTAGCCATCAACACGCCCGGCGCGACGACGCTCGAGGACAAGGGCACTGTGTCCGGGACGAACGTCACCATTGGTAGCACCTCTGCCGGCGCCATCAATTTGGCTGATGCCACGAGCGTTACCGCTACGGCCGGCAACGTCACAATCACCAGCAAATCGAATGAAACCGTCGGCAATGGAGTTGCTGTTACCGCAATCAAGTCAGGCAAAGCCGGCGGCGGAGTGACGATGACTAGTGGCAACAACCTCACGCTGGGCGGATTTAACAACGTCACGAACAATACAACAACCATCAACGCTGGCAGCACCTTGACCTTGAATGGTGGCAAGACCGCAGGCACAGTGCAGACCAATGGAACCAAAGTTATTGCCACCGGAGCCGTGAAGATTAACGGATTCAATATTGATTTGGCACCAGACGCGGTGCCGTTGAGAAGCACCAGCATCAGCACGAACTCGACGATTACTCTCGCCGGTTCTAACACGACGACAATTGGCGCGGGTGTTACCGTCACCGGTGGCAGTTCAATCGGCATAACTGGTGTCAACGGCGTCAGTATCGACAGCAGCATCGCAGCCGTGACGAACCTGACAATATCGTCCAGCGGCGCCGCAGGGTTCATCGACGTGGGCACCAATGTAGCCGGTATCACTCTATCGGCCGGTTCCCAAAAAGCCGGAGCGCCACTAACCGGTGGATTAGTCAGCGCCAACATCCAAAAGGCTGGATCAATAAAGATTACTGAATCCGGCAGCGGCGGCATCAATATTGGAGACGGCGTTTCCGTGATTTCGAACGGCAATTCGGTGACCCTAACGAACAGCGGCAACGGCGGCAGTATAACGATAGGCTCAGCGGCTGGCGGCGATAGTTTCATCGCCAACGGCGGCAGCGTGACTATGAAGACCTCAGGCGCTATCACCGACGCGTTTGGTGGCAGCCTGTTCAATGCCAGGACGCTCAACAACGGCGGTGGTGCCATTTCGTTGACGGGAGCGACTGGACTGACGATTGGTACCAACACCTCCGTCACCGCAGGTGGAATCGGGACGCTGAAGTCCGGAGGTCTAATCACCATCGGTGATGAGGCGATCGTGACTGCAGCCAGAGCCTTGACCATTACCTCTACGGGCACGGGCGCGTTTGACGGTGTTGCGATCGGATCAGGATCCGCCACGGGAGGAGCTACGATTTCGTCCGGCACGCTGCAGTCGTTTGCACCACCGTTCGGTCAGCTTCTGTCGATCGATATTCTCAAGCCCGGTGCGTTGACAATTACAGCAAGTGGTGGCGCGGGATTGTCCCTTGGTGGATCGGCGGTATCGGTCAACACGAATGCGGTGAGCCTCACTGCCAACGGCAGCAAGCTGACTTTGACCTCCAAGTTTGTCGGAGCACCGATTACGGTTGGAGGAACAGCATCGAGTCCGGACCAGATTCAGGCTGCCGGCGGCAACATCGTGATCAGCTCGAAGGGCGCGATCACTGATAGCGGCAATACAATTTACACGTCTCGCCAGTTGAATAGTGGTGGCTCCATTTCCATCACAGGGGCCGCTTCGGTTGCAGCAAATCCATCGGTCACCATCGGAGGTGGTTCACAAATCAACAGTGCATCATCGCTATCTATACAAGGCGGCATTGGCACCGTGAGCCTGCAAGGAGTGGCTGTCGATTCCACGACTAGCACGACAATCAAAGGCAACACCATAACTCTGGGCGGAGCAACTGCTGTCCTGACAGGAACTTCATTCACAGCAACTGGTGCAAATACTGGCGCGGTGAATATCCAGACGACGAGTCTTACAGGCATTGATGCCCTCAGTACGTTGACTGTTACTGGCGGCTCCATTTCGGTGGGTTCGGTTGGCTCAACTCTGCTCACCTCTGGTGGCGCTATAAAGCTCACAGGAAATGGCACAGCAGCAAGCGGTGTGACGATATCGGCTGGTGCGCAACTGACGGCCGGACAACTTCAAATCGGCACCATCCCCGGCTTCCCGCTGGTGAGCAACCAGATCTTGGTGCGTGGCGCGATCACGATAACCAGCAACGGCACAAATGGCATCAGCATCACCAACGCGACCTTGAGTTCCAACGGAGCCGGCATCAGCGTCAGCGCGAATGCGACGGCCACGCCGGGTACGATTAACAGCTCGGGTAACACGCTGAGTGCGGAAGGTGGCAACATCACCTACACTGCGAAGGGTAATCTTACTTCTACAAACGACACTATGACCGCCGTAACTCTCAACAACGGCGCCGGCGGCATCTCGATGACCAGTGGTGCAACGGCCACCGTTAATGGACCGGCTCTCCCGGCGAGCACGATTTCTCTCAACGGTGCATCGATAACCGTCAAAGGCACCGTCGGTGTAAATGTAGCCGGCGCCAACCTGTTCGCCGGCTCCCTGAATGCCAGCGCGCCGGCAACCGGCACGCTCGCTCCGACGGATATTGCTCAAACCGGCTCGATAACAATCACGTCGGCAGGCGCCGGTTCGGCGGTGTCAATCGGCGACAACTCGACTCTCATTTCGACCGGCAAGAATATTTCGATCACGTCCACCACCGCCGACATTCAGATTGGCAACAGCGATACCATCCAGGCTAATGGTGGCAATGTTCTGATTCTTGCGAAGGGAAATGTCAGCAATGGAACGTCCACCGGTGACGTATTCGCTGCCCGAGCTTCTGGAACCTCATCTGCCAACAATGTCGGTGGCGGTGTTGAAATCGGTTCGGGCTTGACGAGCAGTGCAAACATCGCCAAGTTCATTAAGACGGCACAACTAACACCCAGCACGTTCGTTGCACAGACGGGCGCGAACATAATTGCCAACACCGGGGCTATCGTTGCTAACTACGGCAAGACAACGCCGACGGCGACGGCGATAAAGCTTGCCCCCACCACGGCCACCACACTCACGGCCAACAAAGGCGCCATCATCTTCGATGCGATGCAACCCACCAGCTCGGTGACGATCAACAACGCCACCATCCAGACGGACGCCTACGCGCCGACGGGTGCTGTTGTGAACGCCAACACCGACGTGGTGGTCGATGCGGATGAAGATGCGGACGACGGCAGTTTCTATTTGACCAGCCGCTGAACCGCTTTAAACTGCTCGGTTCCGGATTGATTGAGCATTTCGAAGAGCGCCATTTCGACGGACGATGGCACTGCTCCCGAGTTGATCATCTTCTCCCAGGCAATGTCGCGGTTACGTTCGAAGCGACTGGCGATGGCGTCCTTTACGACGTGCACCGAATAATCTTGGCTGAGCAATTCGTGAACAGTTTGCTCCACGCATACATGCGCTTCGATGCCGCAAACGATAATTTGCTTGCGACCTTCCGCTTCCATTCCTTGCATAAAGCCTGTGGCCTGGCAGCAGCTGAATGCTGTCTTTTCATAGTACTTGTGCTCGCCCAAACAGGCGGAAATTTCAGCGATGGTCTTGCCCAGTCCTTGCGGATATTGCTCAGTGACAAAGACCGGCACTTTGAGGATTTTGGCTGCTTCAGCCAGAATCGTGATATTCCTTGTCAGCAGGTCGAGGTCTTTAAGCTGCTTTCGGAAGCTCTCTTGAACGTCAATAATCAGTAGAGCCGCGTCTTTTGCGCTTAGTAACCGTTGATTCCGCATTTAATGTTGACCTTTCCCCCGCGCGCCGTCGTACGACACATGCCGATGGGATTATCAGGATAACATCTGGTGAGGCCAAGCGTTAATTCGTAAAGAGTTTTAGAGCTGCTAATGCTTGTTGGCAGCCGAAAACCCGCATGAATCAAGGCTTTTCAAACGGCTAAAACAGAGTTAAAACCTTAAAGCCCAGTAACGCCGGGCGTCTTGTGGTATAAGGTCTCATGTGTGGGGCGTTAGCGCAGTTGGTAGCGCGCTTCAATGGCATTGAAGAGGTCAAGGGTTCGACTCCCTTACGCTCCAAATTTTAGACCTGACCGATCTGCAATCCGAAACGTTTCTCTTCTGTAGACCTAATCATACGCTCAAATATTATTTTCGTCTAGACATTTTGGACATTCATCGTATATAGTTAAGCTACGAGGTACATATATGACTGATACTCGCTTTCGCTGGGATGCTGCTTCCGAACTGGAGGCGGCTTTTGAATTGAAATCTCGCGCTATAGTCAAGCCGGCAGCTACCAGGCAAGACGGTTTACGCTGCCGGATCAAAGCTTGTCGCCATCATATAAAGGAGGGCGAAGCTATATATCTGCCAACCGCCAACCCGGGCAAGGATAATAAGACCGCTGCCCATGTTGAATGTGTTAACCGCTTCTGTGCCGAACAGGAAGCTAAAGGCAGTGCGGCTGCCCGAGCCGAAAGAGATCGGGAGTTAAAAGCTAAGCAAGTTTTAGCGCTGCCAACTACTCATAGCTTGGCTTCTTCATCTCTTAAACATGCTGTAGAGGGCGACGGAAATTCTAGCTACTATAGAGGTTTTCACGCCGGCATTCTTCTCGCTTTCGAAAAGCGCCTTGTTCCCGCTCCGCAAAATACAGATAATGAATGGCTTCGCGGCTTTTATGAAGGCACTTCCTTCGGTGCCGAACACCGTCAGTAATGAGTAGCATTAATACGACCTTAGAGGCTGCGGTACTTCTTTCCGTATGCGTGACCGGCTGCGCTGTCGGATGGAGGATAGTAGTGCCAGGGCTAGCGCTATTTCTTCTCGTCTGTGTGATCCGTCGGCAGGGAGATGACTGCGGTGTACTGGCGCTTCTAGTTGTATTAGGAGGATGGTACGCCTTGCGACGGTTTTGGTGCGGTATTAAATCCTGGCGCGATAAGCGTAATCTTTCGACTATTAGTTAGTATAGTAGGTCGATAGCTAAGCTAGTGCTGTTGCGGTTTTTAGTTAAGTCGTATCGTTTCTGAATTTTTGGGCTTGGGGTGTATGCTCCCTTTGGCCGGGCTCGCGCGCCGCGCCGCAATGGGTGCAGTAGGGGGTAGCGGGACACTCCTTTTACCCACCTATGCCACCACATATGGTGACGGATTAACTCCGAGATTGGCTCAGTAAGCCTGTTTGCTAAACTGTATCGTGGTACAATAGTTGAACATTCAGCGAGGCATAAATATGACTGATTCACTGAAGCGCGCAGTAGCTGAAGCTTTGAAGGCTCTGCCTCCCCAGAAAGCTGAGCGGATACTAGCCAAAGCCGCAACTAAGATAGGCAATTGGACGCCAGATGACATTCTGCAAGCACGTCTCCACAGAGAGGCAAGGACAACGGTAGAAGCAAGAGTAAAAGCAATGTCGCCCGGCCAACGACGCATTGCAGCAGCGTTTCTAGCAGAAGAACTAGCCGCCGAACGACGCTCAGAAATGCATCTAGTAGATCCAGTTTAGCTGTATCTCGGCAGCGTGAACTTTCAAGCCTTCAGCCACGCGGTTGAAGGCTTTTTATTTGATGGATACGACTTAACTTAATTGTAGACAATAGTATGAGGGCTGGCTTCTCTTTAAAGGTACGATTTAACTACGTGACTGGTGAGTCGTACCCGCCGCGATATAGCTTAACCGCCACAAGGCGGGACCTATCACGCTTGCCCCGCCTGTTCACCCGAAATTACAAACTTACCCAAACAACATCCCAAAGTTTGCCAAAATCAAGTAACAGGTGATCAGACTCCATACAATCAGCATTTCACCAGTCTCCAAGACCTGATCGCTTTTCATCCTCGTATATACGAGCCTCCAAGAGTGTCGACTTAACTAAAGTTATAGCTTAACTATCTCGACGACACGGCTTAGCCCGTAGCGTATCCCGATAAGCTGTGATAAGCTACGGTTATGTTGACTGGGAGGGATAACATGGTTTTCTTGAGATTCAAGCTGACGACAGCGGCACTGACTGAGAGGTTTGTGTCCGGCAAGTGGATGTGGACAGCCAAACACTCGCAGCGCCTTGATGTGAAGGCTAACGAGTCTGTCCGCTTGCATGTGCGTAAAGACGGGCGCGTAGTGGCGATGCCCTACGCTATGTCATTCACAGGGAGAATCTAGCCATGAGCATTAAGCTATCGTCAACACGGCAGCTACTCTGGGAACGAGTTCGTATGCGCTTGGCATTGAAGCGCGCATTACTGCGGCACCGTTGCGCCTGCCCTATTAACTGGGCGGCGTAAGCGAAAAGCCCAGCCGTGAAGCTGGGCTCTTTATGCAGGTGTGGCGGAAATGGCAGACGCAACGTATTCGCAGTACGGGCAATTTGTGGGTTCGAATCCCACCACCTGCACCCACTATAACATCAATCGGGAGATATTGACAATGGGAAAGTTGGAGCTGAAAACGAAAAGCCCTCAGGTTCGCGACCAGCTTCGCGAAGCTATGGAGCAGCTGAGCGAAGCAGTAAACGCAGTGGACTACGTTGCGACCTTGCTCGTTGCTGCTGAACGCCTAGCTTATGATGACAACGAAATTGACGGGCGTAAGATCGGCAATCATTTAGAAGCATGTCGCAGCACACGCGCGGACATTCAGCGTCTACAGATAGCGCTGGCTGAGCGCCTCGGCATTGAGACAGATCCCGATTGCATTTGCGGCATGTCGTCACGCTGCAAAGTTCACGCGAGTGATTGGATTGAAGAATAAGCTGCCCGGCAATTTGCCCAGCGTAATGGCTGGGCATCCTGCCTGGCACTGAACGCGCCACGGGGCGCGAACACGTCCAGATTCACAGAGAGGAATAGCAAATGATCGAATTGAATCAAGCCAACACCTGCAAGCTCACAGACTTGCTCAAGAAAGGACTCTGCAGCGGTAAAGGCGAGAATGACTGGCCCGGAGATGTGTGCGTCATGCAAGCTATTCATTTGATTTTCGACGACCCGCAGTCCGAAATGCCAGCGGATAAATCCAGCTGCGTACACGAGATTTTGACATCATTCAATATCGGTATGAATGACGCTTACGGCTGGACTTCGCCGGAATCCCGCGCAGCTGGATTGAAGCGCTTAGCGTTAGCATCACTCGGAACCAGAGACAATTTCAATTATGTTCTATTTGTCGAAAAGATAGCCATGTACACTATCAATACACTAACGCCAATCGCACTACGCGCAGCCGCCTCGGTACATCCAATACAAGCGCACCGTGAAGCGTTGGAAGCGCATGCAGCCTTGTGCAGCCAGGCAGTCGATCTGACTAGCGGGCGTGCTGCTGCTGATGCTGCTGCTGCTGATGCTGCTGATGCTGCTGCTGCTGCTGCTCGTGCTGCTGCTGATGCTGCTGCTGCTGATGCTGCTGATGCTGCTGCTGCTGCTGATGCTGCTGCTCGTGCTGCTGCTGCTGCTGATGCTGCTGATGCTGCTGCTGCTGCTGATGCTGCTGCTCGTGCTGCTGATGCTGCTGCTGCTGCTGCTGCTGCTCGTGAGCAAATTCTGGTAGACGTGGCTGAGTTTGCTGTGCAAGTTCTGATCGAAATGAAAACGCCTGGAAGCGAGTTCCTCGACGTGACCTGTTAACTCAGCTGTCCGGCATTGTGGGCAGGTTAACAGCCTGCCCCGTATGCTTGACAGCGAACCATGGGAGGGATTATGAAACGGCGATTGACTTACGACGAAAAGCTGATTATCCGCAAGGCGCTCGAACGAGTGTATGTAACCAATATGCGGGCGTTTCTCAGCGAAATGTCCGCCGAGGAACGAGCGGAAGCCGAGCGCCTGGAGCAAATGTTCAAAGAGTGTGTAATTGAGGTGGACGAGGACTAATGTATACGATTCAAAACTTGGCGCGAGATACTAACTCGACTGTCTCCAACATCAAGGCCCTTATCCGTAAGGGCATCTTGCCTCATAAGAGGGTCGGCAAGAACATTATTTTCGAGCCACAAGACTATTTTGACTGCAAAGTCATCATGGCAAGCCACGTCCCGGGTACTCATTGGGTACCCGGCAAAAAACGTCCGGGAAGATCGGCAGCTAATCAGATCAAAAGAGATATGACTAAGCAATCCGATACGCTACCGCAAGTAGTAACGGACGATATAACCGATCCATGGCTGGCGTGCCTTTGAGCCTGCCCACACTACCGGTAGTGTATTGACCGTCGTAGCTTACATTTTGTAAGCTACGAAAACCACTGAGAACAGATTACCTGAGGACTGCCGGCACCGCCGGCGGGTTTTGCCATGCTAACAAAACGAGAACTAGCCCACATGCGTAAGACATTACGCAAGGCGCGTGAGGAACAAGCTACCGTCGCCAGGTCATTAGATCACCTCGACGTACTGCTGACGATGCTAGAACAGCGCCAGCCCTACCAGACGTTGCAGAAGAAGGCGGAAGCATGAATCGCACAGCCAAACAAATAATCACTTTCGCCGTCAACTGGGTACTAGCCGAGGGACGCGGACATACGATTGTCCGTAGCGTATGGGACCCAAGCGCGCTCACATGCGCGTCATGCAAGCGTCCCGTACTGCCTGTCTGCCCCTACACGATACCGGAGAACGTAGCCAGTGTATCGACGTAGAGGCGGCGACCGTCGCGGCAATTCACGCCAGCGGCGAGCTCGTAAACTATGGCTACTCCGCGTGTGGGGCGACGGTAGAAACGCCTACTGCGTCCAACCGTCTTGCGGTCCTTGTAATAGGCGACGTGGGACAAATCCAAACTGGAGGTACGCCGGATGATTCTCGACCACGCACTAAAAATGCTCGAACGCGGCTTTGCTGTTTTCGCGCTATCACCCGGCACCAAAATTCCAATCGCCGGTACAAGCGGGTTTAAGGAAGCCACACGGGACGCGGATATCGTTCGCCGTTGGTTTGCTGCCTGTCCGGAAATAAACTACGGCATCGCATTAGCATCAACTGATCTGGTACTTGATGCCGACCCTAGAAATTATCCGGCTGGACGCGACGTATTAGCTGAATGTCTCGCCAAAAACTTTCCCAGTGGTGGGATGCCTGTCCGTCTGGCGGTGGCAACGCCGGCAGGCGGCAGGCACATTTACACCACAAAACCCGCCGATCTGAAAGTACGTAAGAAACAAGATCAGTGGCCGGGAATCGACTTCTTATCTGACGGCGCTTATACGGTCGGTCCTGGCTCGATTGTCGACGGCAAAGCTTACGAGGAAATTACCCTTGGCTGATGCTCATTCAGCGTTTCTAGCTTCCTTGGAAGTCGTTGCGGAACCAACCGCGACCGGCTCAGATACTTCTATTTTTGCCGAGGACGACTGCCGGCGGATATGTGAATCCTGGCCGCCGGCGGTCGAAGGTCAAAACGGTGACGATCAGACTTACCGTCTTGCCTGCAAACTGCGGGATCACGGAGCCAGTGAACAGTCAGCCTACCAATTAATGGCGGAAGTATGGAACCCGCTTTGCTGCCCGCCATGGAACGACGGCGACTTATGGCGCAAGGTTCAACACGCTTTCAAGTACGCGCAGAATGCCGCCGGTTCCAAGACACCAGAGGCACACTTTCCTGTAGTCATGGCGCCACCAGCCGGAACGGAAATAAAAACAAATGTCGTCAGTATGGACGCGCACCGGGAAATAAAAGCCACGGTTTTTCAGAAGGCTTTAAAACTTCATTCTAAATCCATGATGCCTCTGAACACTCAGGGGAACGTAGTCTATTACCTCAAACACGATCCCAAATGGGCAGGCAGAATCAAATATAACCAGTTTGCCGACCGACTCGAAATACCTGGTCGTCCTGATTGGCGACGTGACCAGCTGAATAAGGACGAACAGCTCACTAAGACCGACTTCGCTTTTATGCAAGCTTGGTTCAGCTCGTGTGACAGCGTAGCGTTAGAAGTATCGATCGACCGTCTGGAAGCTGCCTGCGAGATCGCCGCTGAGTCTTATCATCCGGTACGGGATTACCTGAACGGTCTTGTCTGGGACGGCGTCCAACGGCTCGACACTTTTCTGCCTGATACCACCGGCTGCGAAGATAACGCTTTTACGCGCGCCGCCGGCAGGTGCATGATGATCGCCGCCGTCAAGCGGATATTCGAGCCAGGCTGCAAACAAGACTACGTCTTAATTCTTGAATCGAAACAAGGGCAAAAGAAGTCAACTTGGGTTGAGACGCTAGGCGGCGATTGGTACTCGGTTGGCGAGCTCATACCGGGAGATAAAGACACCTATCAAGTACTGCGAGGGAAATGGTTCATCGAACTGCCGGAGATCACTGGCACTTTTAAAACTCATGAGCACGATTGGATAAAGAAGATCATCAGCACGGGAAGTGACACTTACCGACCGTCCTACGCTCGTACAGTGCAGACGGTAAAGCGCGAATCGGTCTTTGTCGCCACTATGAACCCAAATGCGAGCTGCGAGTACTTGACTGATGACGAAAACCGCCGGTGGTGGCCAATCAAAACCGGCACGTTCGACATTGAACGGCTCAAGCGGGACCGGGATCAATATTTTGCTGAAGCGGTCTACAGATATCGGCAGTCCGAAAAATCTTGGATTGACGATCTGGAAATTTTGGCGTTAGCGCGAGCTGAACAGGAAGCACGTAGGGTAACTGACCCGTGGTGCGACATGCTTGGCGAATGGGCGAGAAGTCAGCCGCCAAGTGGATTCAGTCTCACGCAGGCATTCTATTTCCTAGGGTTCAGTGGCAGCCAAGTAAATTCGCGCCAAAGACTCCGCCTGGGAGCAGCGCTCAAAGACCTTGGATACGCCTATAACGAGAGCACTAAGAAATGGAGTCGGAAGGAATTGACCTGGGAGGATTTATTGTGAGCACAGACACCATACCTTCGCCTCCGGTCAAAACCTGCGATGTTTGCAGACGCCTAAATTTCTGCGAGCTTGTCAGAGATGCATGGATGTGCTGGGATTTGTGCGCCAAAGGCATGAAGGCCGTCATAGAAGAAATTGAGACAAAGGACGTGCCGAAACAACGAGCTGACGGACGAGATGAATGGGCTACGCCGTGGGAAGTGTTCTACAACATCTGCGAGATCTGGAATCTTACGCCAGACATTGATCTATTTGCGGATGCCAACAATACGAAATGCGAGAGATTCCTGACCATCGAGCATGACGCGCTTAGCCAGCCGTGGCATGAGCTGGGAACTGTCGGCTGGCTTCAGCCGCCATACTCGCAGCCGATTATGACTTTGGCAATTGAAAAAGCAATCTTTGAAAGTCATTTCGGCTTTAACAGTCTGTTTCTTTTGCCGGATAACATTGACCATGAATGGTACGACCTAATCCTGCCATACGAGCATAAACCGTGGCGTAACCCAAACCAGAAGCCAGGCAGCAAGACGTACCGAATTAAGTTCGAGCCGCCGGCAGGAATCAAACCCAGTACGCCACGGTACGGAAATATCCACGGCGTAATCAGAGATCCCTGGAGGGCTGTCCTATGACAGAGACAATCTTCACACGCCAAGTCCTGCAGCGAATGGACTACTGGGACGTCTATATGTGGCAAGTCAGCGACGGCAAGCGATCTGCAGCTATTCACTTTATCCCGCACGGAAAAGACTGCCACCGCCGAAAATACCATAGCCGCTGGGCTAAATGCGGCTGGCGGAACGGCGAAATGTTTCCGATAGCTCAGAAAGAAGTAGACAAGTTTTTCCGCTGGTGGCGGCAAGGTAGCTTTGAATGTGTACCTACATAATCGTCAAGGCAGAAGACAAACGCTGGCTGACAGTCTCTGTCTGTGACTCCGTGCGCGCTGGCATTCAGTATATGTGGCTGGGACAAGGCAGGAAGTATCCGCTACCCATTAACCGGAAGACTTTGCTCGAGCTGGCTTGCGACTGCCCAAACTGTCGCCCAAAGGTAATAGTGCATTGAACCTTTCACTAAAACCACTGCAAATGCAAGGTTCCGACTTTCTTTTGTCGATGCCTTTTGGCCGTCCTCACGCGCTATTAGGCGACGACACTGGCAGCGGCAAGACCGTCATGGTGATCGACGCCGCTAAGCGGGCGAACTGCCAAGGCGGCATTATCCTCTGCCCGAGTATCGTAAAAGAACAGTGGCGCCGGGAAATGGTTCGTTGGGGATTATGTGCCGACGAGGACATTCAGGTAGCGTATGGCGAGGACTACCAGCTCACAGACGCGCCGTGGCTGATTATCAACTACGAGCTGATCCGAGTACCGGAGATCCGGAAACAAGCCTTTGAGCGTGCCTGGCACTGTCTAATTGAGGACGAGGTTCACCGGCTCAAGTCCCACACGTCAAAACAAACGAAAGCGGTCTATGACGCCAAGTACGGCATTGCCAATCGTTGCTACTGGAAATGGGCATTATCAGCCACGCTCATGCCGAACCGACCGGCAGAGCTCTACGCCGTTCTCCGTACTCACTTCCCCGAAGTTCTCGGCAAATACGACACCTGGGACAAGTACCAGCAAAGATATTGCGGCGGACTTGCCGCCATGGGCAAAGGCGCGTCCAACGTTCCTGAACTGACGGCGGCACTTCAGTCGGTCATGCTCCGTCGTAGCTTACCGGACATCTGGCCGGAATGCCCTGACGTAGTTGAGAACGAAGTCTATTTAGACGTTCCGTTTGAAAAACATCCTGAATGGATTGGCGCAGACTTCATGAATGAGTCCATGATGCGCCGGATCGTTGCCGAGGCAAAAGTCCCATACGTCGCCCAGTACGTCGAGGAAAAACTAGCCGGCGGTGTCGACAAACTGGTAGTGATTACTTACCACCGTCAGGTGACGGAAGGTCTAGAAAAACTACTTTCAAAGTACAATCCGCTGAAAATTTATGGCGGAATTTCACGTAAGCTACGGGACCAGGCGGTAGAGGAATTTCGTCGAAACCTAAACAGGCGCGTGTTCTTGCTCCAAATCATGTCCGGCGGGGAGGGGCTTGACGGATTGCAATACGCTACGCGATACTACATCCACGCTGAACCGGAGTGGTGCCCAGGGAGGGAGACACAAGCCGGCGGCAGAGTCCTTAGATACGGACAAGACAAAACTGTTATTTGCGATAAGCTACGGGCTGCCCGTAGTTTTGAAGATGTAATCGTTTCTTCTAACAAGAAGAAACGGAAAGTGATTGACGTCGTGATGAAACCAAATGGAGGAACATCTCATATGTCGAATGCAATTCAGATGGACGCGCAAACCCGCGTCGCCATGAAAGTTGAGAGGTTGCTTGACCTTTTGACGCCGCTTATCGAGAAAGCGGTAACGCTAACGCTTCAAGCTATAGCGGAGACGGCAGCCCCAAACTTGCAAGTGGTGCAGCCAACCCCGGTTGCACCTGTTGTCCCTACTGCGGCCCCGGTAATGACTCCTGTGGTGCCTACACCTGCCCCCGTACCGGCTCCTGCACCAGTTGCGGCGCCTGCGCCTATTGCTGCGGCACCCGCCCAGCCGGCTCCTGCTGCACCTGTAGCTAGCGGCGCGTTGGCTTCAATGGGATTCGCCAGCCGTCAACAGTTTGACGAGTGGCTGATCAACGAGATCAAGAAATTCGGCGCACCTGCGACGGCGTTGGCTGAGTTGGAAAAACTCTGCCGAGCGATCAATCAGACCGCTAGTCGTCCGAGCATGTTGACCGAGGATCAGCTTCCCCAATTTGTGGCGAGTCTCCAAGCCCGTCTTGGACAAGCCGCCTAATTAAGTCCCTGCTTACTTCTATAAAGGAAAGAAAAATGTCTCAAGCTGTTGAAACAATCGCAAAAGAAGAGTACAAACCGTCGGCCGGACTAGCGGACCTGAACCGCGCAGTCGGAACGCCGGACGATGACAAACTCGTCGACGAGTTGTTTACGTTCCATGCGTGGACGCCCGCCATGGTCGAAGAGGGGCAAGCCATTCGCGAGAAATTGGCAGCCGCATACAAAGAGATTTTGTCTTTGGTGCCGCCGTGCCCGACACGCACACGCGCGCTTAACGCGCTGACGGATTGCCGGATGTTGGTGAATACAGCCATTACATTCAAAGGCGCAGTTTAGAAAGGCGGATCCCGGCGCCTCAGCGGATCTGGGGCAATACTGCGGGATAGCTCAGAGGCAGAGCGAGCGGTTCATATCCGTTAGGTCATCGGTTCGATCCCGATTCCCGCTACCAATTTCGCAAAAGTGCGAACTGTACGAGACAAACACTATAGGAGGAAATGCCACCATGAAAGGCAGACACAAGAAAGGCGACACTTTGACCCTGACCGCCACCGTTACCGGTGTCGACGAGGGAGGTTTGACGCCGGTTTTTAAGAAAGGTGAGGACGGCGTTGTGCGCAAGACCGACGAACTTCAGGGCGACACGTTCGTTACCGTGAAGATCGGCAAGCAGACTCTGACCTTCCAAGGCTCCCAGTTACCGGAGTCCGAAGTGAAAGAAGACGCCATAGCGGAAGCCATTAAGGGCGGGAAAGCGGACAAGAAGGCTAAATAGTCTTCGTTTCTCGACTGGACCGGTCTGCCTGTCGCTCGAAACGACAAGGCGCCTAAGGACGACGTTGATGAGCACGTCCAGGCGACAGGCAGTCTTTATGGGAGCCAATACAGCACGGAGGGTAGTACTACCGCCGGACGGTGAAAACCCGTCAGCCCCCGCGATTTAAAAATTCCTGGGAGGGATTATGAAGACGAGCACCACAATTCACGCGAGGACATCGTTCGATGATATCCTGCCGTCGATTCAACAACACTTCAATGAAGTGATTAAGCGCAACGGTCCGGCGCTGTTTGAAGTTGAGACGGAAGAGGATCTTTGGGAAGTGTATTTGAATACGCTCCCGGATGAACGCCAAGAACACAATTGCCATTGCTGCAAGAGATTCATTCGCACTTTCGGCAGTCTCGCTTCTATTAAAGAGGACGGGACGCTTGAGTCCGCTATCTGGACCGGCGATACTCACTTCTTTTATGCCGCTACATTCGAAGCAATGGCGGAAGCTGTGCGCCGCGGTAAGGTCGTCGGCGTTGCGTTGTTTAAAGACGAGGCATGGGGGACGGCGTTATCTGGCGGCTGGACACACTTTGCTATAACACCGCCGGATAAAGTAGCGCACAAGCATCTGACACTGACGCCCGGGCAGATGCGGGCAGTCAAACGCGAAGATCGCCGGACGTTGCTTCATGGCTTGGCAGACTTCGGGCGCGACATCGTAGCGCAAGCAGCCACGCTACTTGAAGCAGAGGCGCTGTACCGTTCAGAAAAGGTCTTAGGTCCGGTCCGCTTCCTGCTTCAAATGCACGATCTCCCGGCGAAGAACAGGGAAAATTTGATATGGCGTGCCGTTGCTCATGCGCCAGTCGGATTCTGCCAGCCGCGCAGCACTATGATCGGTACGCTATTGGAAGATATCGCAGCCGGTCTTAGCTTCGAGGAAGTGAAACGCCGTTTCAATTCCAAGATGAATCCGCTTCAGTATCAACGTCCGCAAGCTGCGCCTCGAGCTGGCAATATCGAGCAAGCTGAAAAGCTTGTGGCTCAACTCGGAATCGAGCCGGCATTACATCGGCGGTTTGCCAGGCTCGACGAGATTCAAACTATCTGGAAACCGCCCGTTACGGAAAAACCGGCCCGCGGCACCGTGTTTGGGCACCTGCCAACATACAACAACGTGACGCCCGCGCCACTGGCAATGTCAGCCAAGGCGATCACTTGGGAGAAATTCGCGCGGACGGTGCTGCCGAACGCCACGAAGATTGAGATCTTTATGGAATCTCGTATGAGTTTCTGCGCCTTGGTGACGGCCACAAACGCCGACGCGCCGCAGATCCTTCAATGGAATAATCCTTTCTCTTGGTATGTGTATCAAGGGCTGTCGGCTCCTGAGCATTGGTCATTGCAGCGAGGCGCCTGGATCGACGTTACCGGCGTGGCGCTGCAGCCTTCAATGTGGGACAACGAGAACAAGAATCAGCATCAAGGCAAGAGCGCGATCTTTATTCTGCAAGGCTGCAAGGATACGCGAGAAGCTGGCTTAGGGCTGTTCCCTGAAATTCTCAAGTCAGAGTTGCACGGCATCCGCGCCACTCTCGAAGCTTATTCCCGCTCTCGTCAGCTTACCGGCAGGGAAGAAGCTTCCGCCAATGGCATCCGTGTAGGAGAGACACAGGCGCCAAACAAGATTCGTGTGACGACGGCTCTTGGCACCGCTATCTACACTATCGACCGCTGGGATTAAGCAGGAGAACAATCATGGCAGAAACACATAAAAAATTTGGCGGCAGCACAATACCACTTGGTTTGCTGTGCCCCGGTAGCTGGAAGGCGAGAGAAGAAAACCCGTCGCCACCAGGCGAAGCGGCCGAGCGCGGAACACGCATCCATTCTTGGCTCGAAAGATACCTGACTACGAGCTTGTCGAGCGAAGGCTTTACGCTATCCGAGCGCGATTTGCAAGAATGCAAAATTGCTGTCGCTGCCGGACAGAAGATCAAAGCTGTCTTGGCAGAGTTGGGATTCACTATGGCTGACGTCCACATTGAAGAAATGCTGGACTTCCATCCGGATTACCCGGAAGCCGGCGGGACGCCTGACGTTGACGGCTTCAAACTCTTTGGCGACGGCATCACGATAGATTACAAGTCAGGCAATCAGCTAGTGTCCGCTGAAAAGAACGATCAGCTGATTTTTTACGCGGTGTCACGCTACAACAAGCTAGATCCGATGGTCCGCGCTACGCTAAAGGACTGGCATTTTGTCATCGTTCAATCGGACAGTGACGGCGAGATCCACGTTCGTAAATGGTCGCTGCCGGCGGTCGACCTGCCAGCTTACGAAGCCATCTACAAGGCAGCCATTGACCGTGCTATAGCTAATCCTTACGACAAGATCCCAGGCGATCACTGCATGGATTACTGGTGTCCGATCCGGTCGACCTGCCAAGCCCGATCCGCCTGGATAAACGAGCAAAGCGCCGGCATCTGGTCCGGCTTGCTTGAAGGTCAGATAGAACAACCGCGCGGTATACGGCTGTCTAAGCTACTCAGCATGAAGAAACACATTATTGACGTGCTGACGGCAGCAGAGAATGACGCCGTCGAGATCTTGAAACTCGATCCGACCGGAGTTCCAGAATTTCACTTGGAAGATGGCGAAGGTAATCGAGCCTGGCAGGACGAAGATCAAACTAAGTTAGTCTGCGCTGTCGCCGGACTCGAAGAAAACGAATACGTCATTACGAAAGTCTCGACAATCAGCCCTGCTCAACTCGAGAAAGTCTGGAAGGCGAAAAACATAACTGTCGACTTCCCGGCGACCGTCCGACCCAGTACCGGAAAGAAACTGAAGCCGGGATCTGCCGCCAGCCCGTTCGAGTCTTTGGCGACGCCTGCGGAGGCACAGCCGGAAGCCCCAAAGTCGGACGAGCCAAAACCCAAGCGTACCCGAAAGAAGAAAGATGCAGCCACGGCGGTTGCATAGCGTACCCCTCACCACTGGGATGCTACTGGCGACCCGTTTTAAAACAACAAACAACAAAGGATAGACCATGGCCACAAAAGTAAAATCTGATTTCATAACCGCTGAAGGCTTGCTCAACTTCTCGCTTCTGCATCCCGGACAAGCTAAGGACGGACAACGCGCAGGCAGCAAAGCCTATACGTTGGAATTGTCGCTTGACCCTCTGGTTGACGCTTTCACTGCCAACAATTCGATCATCGACGCAGTAAGCCGCGTAGCGCAAGCTAACGCGCCTAACCCGAATCTCTGGCAAAGCTTTGTCTTTGGACCTACCGGCATCTTGCGTAAGCTGGAAGAAATGCCAGGCAGGAACCCGAGTCTCTATGGCTACGCTCATGGTAAGTACGTGCTCAGCATGAGCAAGACCTTGTCGCTGAAGTCATTAAAGATGGAAGGCGCGGACCTGACTAACCCGACCGTTCGCGCTGAGTACGATCGTAAGGTGGCTGAGGCGGCACCGAAAGTCGTCCGCTTCACTGACCCGGCAAACTCGGCTGACGCTCAGCGCGTTCAAGAAGAGAACGTGAAGCGCGTAGCAAGAGGCGAGACTTTGCTTGACGCTTCTCAGCGCGTTTTGATCCCGTGCCATCCTAGCGAAATTTGGGACGGCTGCACCGTGCGCGTGTTCGGACACTGCTACTGGGAGGGCAACATACACAAGAAAGTGTTGTTGTCGTTCGATCAAGTCCTGCTGGTTCGCCAAGGGCCGCGCCTGGTACCGGAGGCTTCGCCCGATGCTGTCTTTGGCAGTTTCGCGCCGCCGTCGGATCTGGCGCCGCCACCTGCAGGACAGCCTGATCCCTGGAAGATCGCGATCTAAGAACTAGGCTGCCGCCGATCTTCGACTCCCTCCCAGGTGTTTCGAATAAGGCGGCAGCCGACCCCACCACTGCCGGGAGGCGATCCATGCTTGAGACTTTTCAATTGATTCTGTTGCTTACACCGCTGGCAGCCGGATTAGCTATTGGCGAACTGTTCGGGCTCATGCTGAAAACAATTTTCTTCCCCGATATGCGCAACGTATAAGCTATAAACGTGATACCGTATATGGTGTCAGTTAACTAGCTTATAAAGGAGCTATCCGAAATGCCTAAGAAAATTTTGATCGCGTTACCGCCGGCGATGCTCGAACAAGTTGATTACATTGCTCAGTGCGAACACCGGACGCGATCAGACTTAATACGCGAAGCGTTACGCCGTTACTTGGACAATTTCAGACGGACTCAAGGCGCACACTTAACGCTGAGCACGATTGAAACTCCGCAAACCGTCGGCACGCCATTGACATAGGACGAATGAGAGGACGTTATGGGCGAGACACCAGAAAGCTTAAAGAAGTATCTGACAGGACCGGAAGTAGCTGGGTTTCTTGAAGCCTGTAACGTCCTCTATTCGCTCGTCAAAGACAACTACAAGAACATGCAGCCGATGGCTTCGAAGTCTTATAAGACGAAACACGGCAAGCAGTACGAAGATACCTTGATTAGCCTGACGGCTCAGTGCCGGCGCTGTGACCATAAGGTGATCGCCACCATTGCTACCAGCCAGGAAGGATCGGCGCGAACGTTGGCTGAGTACTTCCTGGTTCGCTGCGAGTTTCACACGCGCAAGAAACACCGGATCTTGATTCCGAAAGGAAAAAGCGTGTTGCAGTGAGAGTCCACGGAGACTGCGAAACTTCAAGCGAAGCCGACCTGGAGAAAGTCGGCCCTTACCGATACTCGGTAGATCCGACCACGCGGATTAACTGCTTTGTGTTCCGCTGGCGGAAAGGCTTCGCTTACACAAAAACGTTTAAGTACGGCGAAGAGGCCGCCATGCGCGCATTCATTCTGGAAATGCTCGCGGATCCGGCTGTCATTTTTGTCTTCCATAATGCTCTCTTTGAATTGGCGATCATCAAGAACGTTCTCGGGATCGAGATTCCGCCGAGCCGTGTGATCGATACCATGGCTAAGGCTGGATATTACGGGTATCCGCGCGGACTTGACGAGGCAGCCAAGGCTCTGCAGTGTTCACTGTTGAAAGACCTTGTCGGCAAAGGCGTCATGAAAGAATTGGCGACCGGCAAATGGACTCCTGTGCAAAAGCCGGAAGAGTTTGCCCGTCTGTACTCGTACTGCGAAACGGATGTACTTGTCACAGCCGATATTGATTTTAAGTTGCCTGATCTTCCGCCAGCCGTTCAAAAGCTGTGGGAGTTGGACGTAGAGATCAATATGCGCGGTGTTCCAATTGACGTTCGGGCTATAGAAAATGCGGTCTATTTGAAAGAACAGCTCAGCATTGAAGCCGACCACCGTATGGCGCAGCTTACAAACGGCTTCGTGCCAGCCGCCACCAATCCTAAGAAAATCAAAGAGTGGTGCGAACTGCAGGGCGTGGAAATGGTTGACTGCACCGCCGACACTGTACGCCGCACGCTAAGCCTTGACCTCCCGCCCGCCGTGCGCCAGGTGCTGGAGCTTAGACAGGAAGCCGGGCTTTCATCTGTTGCCAAATACGATCAGATGAAACGGCGCCACGTAAACGGAAGACTTTACCAGGAGTTCGATCACTACGGCGCGGTGACCGGCAGGGTCAAAGGTCGTGGAGTCCAACTATTGAATCTGCCACGAACAACGAAGGCAGACTACTGGGCTAACTTAATCCATGAAGTGCCTGAGCTTCTGATCAGCGTGTGCGCTGATGCCGGTGTCGGTCTGAAGCACGGACTCAGAGGAATGATCAAAGCCAGTCCTGGAAGCGTCTTGGTAGGTGGCGATCTGTCCCAGATTGAGGCTCGATGCGTTGGCTATGCCGCAGACGATCAAACATTCCTTGATCTGTTTCGGTCGGGCGATCCGTACTGTGCCTACGGTCCTGCACTGTGGGGCAAGACGATTACGAAAGCAGACCTGATCGAGCGCACAGCTTGCAAAGCTACCGTTTTGTCTATGGGATTCGCTGGCGGTATTGGCGCGTTTCAGCGTGGTGCCGAGCAATACAACGTTCCGATGGACGGACTCGCGGACTTCATTTTGCCTAATGCCACTATGCACGAAATTGAGAGCGGGCGGAAACTGTACTTTGAAAACTACCTAGCTAAGCTTCCTTTGAAGCCACTGACTGAACGCCAAGGGATAGCGGCTGACATCGTTAAGCAGCGTTTCCGTAGAGACTTCCCGCAGATCGTAGCTTACTGGGCGCAACTGTGGCAGGCGTTTATAAATGGCGGTCAAGCCGGTCCAATCTTTATTGAGAAGAAAGGGAACCTGCGAATCCTGACGCTGCCATCCGGCAGACAACTTTTCTATCATGACCTTCGCATGTCACGTCGGTCAAAGTACAAAGCCGTTTTGAACGATGCCGAGCAGGATGATGACGACGAGGATACAGAAGTCTATTGGTCTTACCTGGCGCGCGGGCTCCGCAAGAAAGTGTCGAAGTGCGTGACGATTCAAAACATAGCTGAAGGATTAAACTACGACATTTCCTCTTGGTATATGTGCCAAGCCAACGAAAACATTGGCGCCGTTGTGCACCAATGCTACGACGAGTGGACGATGGAAGTTCCGAAAGCCAAAGAGGAATGGGCTAGAGATCAACTTACTTTGTTGGTAAATACGACACAGCCGCCGTGGTCAGGCGGGTTGCCGATTGGTTTTGAAGCATGGTCAGGGGAGAGATATGGCTAGAATTTTCGCGATCGATCCCGCCGAGTCTGGCAGCGCTTCACAGTTCGACGATCTCGAACTGATTAAAGTCTTGTCGTTCACGACGCCGAGCTATTGGCGCGAACTCTATCTGTGGTGCTGGATCACGCATCCTGAGTTGTGCGCATTCGAAAGAGTCGGCGGCTGGGCAGGACAAGGCGGGAAGAGTCAGTTTAATTTCGGCTGGCATACCGGCGCGCCTTATGTGATCGTCGACGTGTGCGGTGTTCCTATTGAACTGATTGAATCAACGTGGTGGCAGCGCCGGATCGGATTACCTCACCACTACGAGGAACCCAATCGAGACAAGCGCCGGAACCTCTGCAAGAAAGATCAAAAGGCTTTCTGCCTGCAGCGCTGGCCCTGGCTGGAAGAGTTCGACAAAGTAAAGAACCCGAAGACGGGGCGAATGGTAGAAGGTCCGGACGTTTGGCAATCGATCTGCATTGGCTACGCCAAGGCGCTCGATCTTGCTGGCGTTCCGCTGGGGCAGCTAGCTTAATACGTAATCAGCATTATGAGACGGTGAAAATATGCCCAAATTTAGAGCTATCTGGCACATTGACGCGACCGGCTGCTCGGAAGTGTTTTATGCCGAAAACCTGAAACACGCGAAGAAACTCGTTAGAGACGAGGATGCGGGCGAATGGAATCGCGACGAGGTAGAGACGGGCGATCCGATCAAGTTGCTGGAAGTAATCGTAATCAAGGAGAAGTAACAGATGACACAGGAACCGCTTATGACGCTGTTTAACCGTGCCGTAGTGGACGCGACCAATTGGCCGGCTGTGAATGCTTTGAGAGAGCGCGTCAAAGAATTGCAGGCGCAACTCGACGCGCGTTATGACCATCCCCGGTGTGGCCAATGCGACAACGAAAAGGTCTGCATCGTGCACGACTGCCCCAACGGTGTGCATTACAGCGAGTCCCAATTCTGCGACAAGTGCGGCAAATGCAAGAAACCGCAATGTGCGAATAACGGCGGCCCGTGTGATGCCTGCCGGTGCACAGAGTGCTTCCACCGTGCTGATATTTTGTGCGACAAATGCGATCCAGACTGGCCGCGTTAAGACCTGAGGGAGAAAAAGTGAGCCGAGACACAATAATCGCCATTCTACTTACTCTGGTTGCCGGCTGGATCGCCATGCGGTCACCGCTGCCAAAGCAACAGCCGGCTACTGAGTTTTGGCAGTACCCGGATGTTATGAAGAGTATTAGGAATCAGGTTGAGGCTATTCCTCAGTCCAAGTGATTTCTACAACTAGGTTTGTTGGCGGGTTACCGTTGCAGTTGATCGCCAAGTATTCCGCTGTGCCTGCTGCAGGCGACCTTAAAGTAATCGGCTGCCCCCCTACAGGCGCTTCGTAAATGGCATAAGGTCCGGTAGGAAGGGTGTTTGAGGTAACGACTCTCGCGCTTATGCTCGCTGCTGCAGTCCCAAGCGTAGTCGGGTTTACTGTGTACTGCGTAAACACTGAATTTGCTGCAGGGTTGGCGTCGTCCATGGACAGCGGCAGTACGCTAGTGGAGGTGCCACCGCTGTTTGCGGTAGTGCGCTTCACTATAGAGAAAGCAGTTGCAGCCGCCGTGCTCTGGTTCCCCCAAACTCGGATGCGGAGAACTTTTACAGTACGGAAAAGAGCCCCTTGAAGTACGACAACGTCAGTACCCGCGGAAGCCACTGCCCACGTAGCTGTAGTTGTCGCTACGTAAGTCGATTTGTCCTGCGCTGCTAGTTTGACGGGTACTGCGTTTGTTTGGGAAAGGACACGGCCGCCCTGCGCTAAATTTACGAAGGCTTGTGCCTGCTTAATTTGAAAGACCTTATAGACTGACCCAACAGTGTCTTCGCTAAGCGCATAAAGAAAACCGTCGGTTCCTTCACAAGTACTGACGATTGCGCCGTCAAACGAAGTGGAAGGGAAAAGCGACGTCACGCCTTCTGGAGTGACTTGAATTAGCTGGCCGCCAACCCCGCCTCGGCCTATCCCTCCCGCGCTGACGCCGCCGTAGAAGTTGCCGTCCGACGCTACAGCCATTTTTGTTGGGGTCAGAGAAAAGGCTGTTGAGTCAAACGAAGTAACAGCGTGCCCGTCATAGCGGTAAATGACTCCAGCCTGAGATCCGCCAGAGAAGTAAATGCAATTATCAGCGCCATGGCAAACGTAGTTGCTTCCGCCGGCTCCCAGCTGCGTGAACGTTCCGCCCGTAGTCATGGAAAACATCTGGTTAGTGCCGCCGTTTCCAGCTACGTAAAGTAGTCCGTCAGCACCTTGGCAAATATCGGCAGGGACAAAGCTCGTTACGCCGGTGGAGAACTCAGTGAACGTCCCCGAAGTAGTCATCTTGAACACTTTGTTTGTGTTCGACTCGACACCGTAAATGTTTCCGTCCGTACCTTGGCAGATCGCGAACGGCTTTGCCGAGGCCGTCGTTACTGCAAATTCGGTGAACGTTCCGGTAGTCGTGAGCTTAAAGACCTTGTTCGCTGTAGTGGCGGATTCAGTGCCGTACATATTGCCGTCGCTGCCCTGGATCAAACAGGTGGGCTGTGAGTTGGCAGTCGGGATCGTGTACTCGGTGAAGTTCCCGCTTGTCGTCATTTTGAAAACTTTGTTCGCGCCCGGTTCGAGGCCCCAAATGTTTCCATCGTTTCCTGCGCAAATGGACTGAGCCGTAGCGATGTACGTGCTCTGGCTTGGAGTGTTGAAGGCATTGATCGTCGGGTTGACGAACAGCGGCGCTGTGTTATTCCCGCCAAGCACGTTGACAGTCGCGCCATTCGCCACGTTTACGTCAAGCCCGTTATGGTTGGCGTCGAGGCTGGTCACGGTGGCATTCAGCGCCGAAGTCGTTCCTTTGGCTATGCCGAGAAGTTGGAAATTATTTGTACCGCTCAGACTGACTGGCAGCGTGCTTGATGTTAGCGAAGCGTCTACCCTTATAGCTCCGTTCTGCGTAAGGCTGATCGGATACGTGAGCCCGTTCGTCAACGTCGGGTTAGTGGTGCTTGCAGCACCCATTATCAAATTGCCTTTCTGGCCGCTCGTAGTCGAAGCCTGAGAAAGATTTGCGGTCGTGTCGTTCACAACCCATGGCGTGGTGTTCGCCGTGTTACCCGGCTGTACCGTCCAAGTACCGGACTGGGTAACGGCGCCGATAGTATTCGATCCGGTAGGAATGGAAGGTAGAGTAGTTATGCTACCAATATTCCAGGTACCGGATTGAGTGACGCCGCCGATTACGTTACTGCCTGTCGCCAATGCGGGCAGCGTCGTTATGCTGCCGATATTCCAAGTACCAGATTGAGTGACACCACCAATGACATTCGACCCTGTGGGAATCGAAGGCAGAGTACTTATGCTGCCAATGTTCCAGGTACCAGATTGAGTGACGGCGCCAATTACGTTACTACCCGCGCTAAGTCCGACGTTCCAAGTACCGGATTGAGTCACCGAACCGATCACGTTGGTACTGCCAGGCAGAGGCACCGAAAGAGAGGTCGATGTGTAGCCGTTGACGGTGACACTGCCAGCAGTGCGCCCGCTGATCCGAGCACGTAAGAACTGATAGCCCTGAATCGGAATAACCCAGTCGCCGGCGCCGGCGGCGGTCGTGCTGATTCCACCAGTGCCTACTTTGGCTCCCGCGATTGCTACCCAGTTGGAATTGTCAAATGAAGCTTCAAAGTTTACGGTTGCTGTGAAGCTGCCAGTTATGCTGACGATAGCGGTAGGTGTGCCGCCGACTTTGAGAATAGCGCCATTGCTGTTAGTGACGGCGGCTGCTTGCATCGGCACCGCGCCTGATACCACGTCAGCCGTTACTACTTGTAGAGCGCCGGAAAATTCCAGACGATAAAGGAATCCAGTCGACGCTGAGCAGGCGTAAAGAAGACCGTCTGATCCGACTAGCATTCCGGTCAGGTTCTTAATCTGCGGAAGTGCGTACTGAGTTTGATCCAGCGTGGAAGTATTGATCGAGACAAGCTGGTTGATCGATCCTTCAGTGGCGTACAAATTGCCGCCAAACACCGTGAGGTTGCCCCAATTTGTTACGCCAGTGGCGGGCGTCGTCACGAACGGTACGCTGGATAAGACCGTTCCCGTTTGCGCGTCGACGTTAAAAATAGTCCCGGCTGCAGCATCCATAGCCCACACAGTGGTAGTGGTGGGATCTGCACAGATAGCTGTCGGCGTTCCGGTTATCGAATACTCAGTGATTGCAGGCGCGGTCGTAACCGTAAACAACTTGCCAGATTCACCGCCCCAAACTTGCCCCTGTGAGTCAAGCGCAAGCTGTCCATTGTTGTAGGTGCCAGTCATGTTCACAGTAGCGAGAACGGACCCGGACGTGTTCACTTGCATCACTACGCCGGTAGCGCTCGCTACGTAAAGGTTGCTGTCAGCGGAGTTCGAAATGATGCCGTAGCACGTCGTGCCTACGTTCAAAGTGAACTCAGTAAAAACGCCAGCTGTCGTCAACTGGAATATTTTATTAAGACCTGCATAGGTACCGTAGACATTCCCGTCAGAGCCAAGCGTGAGCTGACCAACAGCGTTGTTTGTGGGCAATGTGTAGACAGAGAACTGACCGCCGGTACTCATGGCGGCTATGGCGTATACCGTGCCGCTATAGACCGGCAAATAGATCCGGCCATCAGATCCGACAACCATAGAAGCGTCTGGCTGCGAAGGCGCCGCCGTATATCCAGTCGGTTGGAATGCTGTGGTCGTGACTCGAGATCCGATATTTGCCGGCAGCCCTGAAGTAGCGTCAATCGGGATAACGTTTACCTGTGTCCCGGTCGGCAGGACGTTGTATTGCTGCGCGTATGCGGCACTGCAGAACGTGAGCAGTGCCGCTAGAAGGGCTATGAATTTTTTCATGATTTTTCCTCTTTAAGCCGCGAAAACGGACAGGTGGCCCGTCGCAGCGGATCCGATGTATTTAAACGAGTCGATACCCATATTGATGTTTTGCGGACTCTGCCACTGAGTTCCGGCAGGAATCTTGAGGCAGTTTGCGCCGTTCACTGTCGGCGTGGTTCCGTCGAAGGTGACGTAGATGTCTTGTCCGCTGTCGACCTGGATGACTAACGCGCGACAGAGACGGATATTCACCGTAGTAGCCACGTTAGTTATAGCTTGGCTATAGCACTTCGGCATCCCGGGTAATGACATAACGAACCTCCTACCAGCCGACTTTCGGAATGGTGATACCTTTTACAAAATAAACGGCGCCTGAAAAGGCTCCGACGGTGCTAGCGAAGGCTGCGGCGTGTTGCACTTTCGGCTTTTGGCTGAAGTTATAGGCGCCTTCGCAGCTTTTCTGACAAGCCTTGACGGGATGCTGAACGGCAAACTTCGCGCCGCCGGCGACCTTCTTGATCGCAGCGACAGGGTGAAGCTTATGTGCTGGTTTGACGGGCTTACTGTCGATGTTGTTTTGAGCGACACTATCAACAGTTGAGTACGTGCACCAAACAGCTATAGCCAAGATCAGGCTTTTGATTTCCATAGAACAACCTCATTTTTGCGACGGTTTACTAAGCCGGGAAGCTTTACCATCACGCCATTAACTTTGCCTCTGACCCAGCGCATGAACTGATCGGGCACACATTCGTAGCGCTGACTGGCAACGTACCGGCGGATAGTTGATTCCTTGTAGGCTTCAGCGCCAATGTTGAAGACGAGCAAAACTAGCGCGTCGAATTGATTGGCGTTCAGCTTGTCGGCATTCGGCGTAGCGTTGACCACAGCGACGGCCCAAGCTACGTCTTTCAGAAGCAGTTCTTCCGCCTCTTCGGTCGTAATCTTCCAGTCAGGAAAAGACTCGCCGGGCTTAATTGCATGCCCATAGCCAATCGTCAGGACGCCGACAGAATCTTTGTAGGCTTCAAGGCGCAGTCCTTCGTACTCTTTGAGTAGCTTGAGACCACACTCAGATATTTGCTTAGCCTTCTTTTCCGTGAGAACTTGATTAGCCATCTTTCTTGCCTGCTTTGTGCTGCACGATTAGCGCAATGATTGTTGCCAGTGAACCGAGCGAAGCAATTGCCGTATTCACCCGGTCGGGATAGATAAAGGAACAGACTACGAACGCCAGGCAGATCACACCAATCCAGTTGGCGAGGATCTTTATCGCGGCGGATCGATCAGACTGTGGGAGGTGTTCGAAGTCGGTTCGGACGGTCTTCCAAAAAACAGCGCAGAGAGCGACAAAACGAGAGTTCCCGCAAGAACATACTGAATCGCTACCGGAAGTAACGCTTCCATTGGTTTCTATCTCCTGTCGCTCGTCTGACACATTGAGACTCCGTTTAGAGCACCGCTTGCGCAGCCTTCGCCATGCCCGCCGCATGGCTAATAGCGCTGAGGATCTTTCCGACCGCAGCTTCAGCAGAGGCAATTTCGGCGGCATTGAACTTGCCGGGAAAGAGTACGTTAAGCGCAGCCGCCATCTCTGCCGGCGACACTTTCGCTTCAAGAACCTTCAGGTCGGCAACAGCTTCGCTGACAAGCTTCTCCGCTTCTGCCAGGTCGGACAGTCCGTCATGATCGGCGTCAATGGCTTTCAGTTTGGCTTCGACCTTCGCGATCTCAGATTTGGCGAGTGCTTCGATATTAATTCCGATCATGGTGACGACTCCTAGTTTAGCTATAGCTTTCAAAGCTTAAACTTTACGCTATAGCTTAACGACGGTCAAGCTACGTCACATCAGCGGCAACTTGTAATTGCCAATTAGCAGGAAGTGTCAGCGCGGTTGAAGCGAACGTAGTTTTGTGCGGAACGTTTATAGCGCCAAGCGCGCTTAGAGTCCTAACGTATATATTTGTCATATCGACTTGAGCCGCGCCAAGCGCATTAAACTGAGGCGTTATGTCAATCGTGTCCCCAACAGAGTAGCCAGCTTCTGCTACGGTGCATATAAGAAGATATTGCAGACGAGTGGGAACGTACCCTAGCTTATGAGGCAACGTATAGAGCGTCCCCGCAGCAAACGTAGTAGCTGGCGACAGATAGTAGCGTAGCGCGTCTTGAACCAACATGGTCAGCTTATCGATCATCGCCATCACTGTTGACGGCGGCATGGCCTGATTGTTGTTCAGGTTGTTCGACTGGAGTTGGTTTGACTGGCGGATGATCTGAATATTCGCACCGTTTGCCGGCGGACCCGCAACGTGGCTCACGCCGTTATAAACCGAGCTGAAGGTAATATTGCCGCCGACCTGGCTAGTATTGATATTCGTTGTATATGAATAGTCAGTTCCTTGCACCTGCAAAACGTTGTTGACATAGACCGCCAACATCTGAGATTCGGTGATATTCCACGTATAGCTAAACTGCGTCGTAACGCCATCGCCGGTATAGCTATTCATATAGTTGGTATTCGGTACGGTCACGTTATTTTCCTCCAAAAATTTTGTCGAGCCAGATCATCGGCGCGACTGGTTTACCTTTGCCGATCAACGCCTGCGCCTGGTAAACGCCGATGACGGTTTGCAAGATGTGATGAAATGACAGCGGCGTGTGCCCGGTCGCCATCGCTGACGCCATTCCTGCGGCTTTCGCCGCGCCGATCACAACCCGACTTACTGGCGTGGAAACGTCAGGGTCATAGCGTCCGCCGGAAGCCGCCGCCACAACTGACTCACCTATCGTGCTCGCGCCGGGCAGCATATTGCCAAAGGTTAGCGTCGTCCCCATGCGTAGCATAGTGTTGAACAATGTACTGGGATTATGCAGTATCGCAGCGTCAGCCACAGCGACGGCGAGTTTCGGCGCCAGGAATACGGTCGACGCCGTACGTGCGACGAGTTCCGCACGCAATTGGTCTTGGAAATGCTTAGCCGTCGGGAAATTGTTGGCGGTTAGCTTGGCTTCAAATGAGTGCTGCCGCAGCCTAATCGTCGGCTGCTCGAAAGCAGTAAACAGCTTAGTGATTTTGTTTGTCGTCAAGTCTGTCCACTGCTGCGAAGAACCGGAGGCCAGGCAGTCTTTGAACGCCTGGATCGCTGTCTGCTTTGCCAAGACAGCGTCACCCGTGCGATTAAGGATGACGTGATAGACCGCGTACGTTCCTGCTTCAAGCGCGGGCATGTCGCCTTTCTGGAACCATTGCAAAGCGTTCTTTTCGTAGTTCACTTCTTCTGGCGTTCGCTCGCCTGAAGCGATGCCGCCAACGGTATTAACGTCTGCGTATCGAGCTTTTACTTCATCCCAGGATTGAATCTCGTTGACCGCTTCTATTTTGTTTAGAAAGAAATGCTGAAAGCCGTCAGACAGCTCGTTAAACGGAATCTGCACGCCTTCATTGTCTCGTGCAAGAAAGAAGTTAATCAGCGTAAACCAGTGCTGCAATGTATAGATAGGGTTGCTGCCTAAGACGCTTACGCGGTTGGCGCGAATTATGTTGTCGATCTCAGCGATGCTACCCTGTTGCGCCGCTGGGACGCCATGAACTTGATCCCGGTAACGATCACGGATTCTTTCAAGAAGTCCTTTATTCCACTTGCCGGTGATCCCCTGAACGACGTCAGGATCATTTACGAACTGATTCCAGAATCCAGCTCTCTCGACATTGGCTTCGTAGTTAGCTGTCGCCACCGCATGGGAATGCGCGTTAGCGAAAGCACCACGCTTGGCTATAGCTGTAGTCAATGCGCCTCGTTCAATAGTAGCGTTATGCGTGGATTCGACTCTCTCGCCATTGTTTGCGACGTACTCCTGACCGGGAAGCCTCGACTCAATTTCTGTCATGTCGGCTTGAACTGTGCCGACACGCCTAATCGTTCCGCCGTGATTTATTTGGAGTTCGAGATCATCGCCGGTCGCGCGGTCGTGGACTTCTTTCAGCGTCTTTCCCATCTGAAGGTAAAACTTCCGGAAACCTTCAAGTGCGTCGAGATACTTTTGACCTTCAGGAAGCGCTTTAATGGCCTCGGTTAAAGTGATCTCATAGTCGCGCGGAAAGTTGTTACCGTCCGGTGCGTACAGCGCCGCTTGAGCATCGGAGTTTTCAGCCCATAGCAGGTAAGAGATTGCCTCGTCCACTGACATAACGTGCATGACACCGTACTCGTCCGGCGCTTGAATCGTTCTTCCGTCGGACCACTTGCCTTTTATTTTCGTGGTGGCGGCATCATGCATCAGCTTTGTCAAGCCCGCATCATCAAGGCCCGTAGCCTCTTTCAAAAGCGTGTCGGCAAGCTGCTGGTAGAGCATCCGGTTCACTTCAGCTTCGTTGGATGCTTGATCAATGCTGAGCGCTCTTACTAGCGCTTCCTGCTCCGCCGGCGGAACGTGTTGAAAGACGTATCGAAGTAAGCCGTCGAGGTTCAGCCCGGCGGTGTCTTTGTAGATATTGAAGCTACGTATCCGGTCCTTTTCTCCCGTAGGCTTATCGACGGGTTCACTGTCAATCAGAGCTTCTGCGGCTTCGTCAGGAGTGCCGCCATTCGCAAGGATATCTAAAACCTTGGCGCCAGCATTCGGTGCCGTTTTAATCGCCAAGCCCGCACGAATAATCGTGCTGCGCCTAATGCCAGCTTCGAGGTTCTTTCGTTGAGCTTCTAAATCGTCTGCGCTGACAGATTCTTCGACGTGCCCTTCGAGCGTCGGCTGCTCCGCTTTCGTTTTAAGCTGTGTCGCATGATCGAGTGCTTTTCGTAGAACTTCGATATGCTGTTCGGTCGCACTCATGCGCGCACGGATGCCGAGCGCCGCCGCGCCACCGCCGATGATGGCTGCCGGAAGTACACCGGCAACGGAACTTTGATAAAACTCTTGCGCAACTGCCGAAAGCGCCTGCTGCATTGTCTTAGGCTTAGCCGCTAGCAGATAATCTACTGCTCCGTCAGCTACTGAAGTCACACCGGCAAGTCCGACGTTCACGCCTATGGATTTAGCGATATGCCCGGTCACTTCCGTGACTGCCTGCCGAAAAGTTGGCGACGATGCCAGAGTCGCTAATGTGTCGGCTCCCGCTTTCTCGCTGGCTCCCATACCTACGAATTGCATTGCGGCTGCCACTGCACCGGAAAACAAACCGCCTGCTAGCGCGTGGTCTTTGCTCCAGCCCTGTTTCATGTGCCGGTATATCCCCTGACCTGTTGCCAGCGTGCCCATTGTCAGAGCACCGAAGCCAAGCCCGGCAAATGGCGCTGCCGGTCCAAGGAATGGAGCTGTAGCAAGAGTGCCTAAAGCCGTTGCACCTAAACCGATTCCCGCCATGGGCAGAACGTGGACGCCACCGCCGATAATATCGGTAAGCAGGTTATGCCCCGGACCGTTTGCGTAGTCCTCCGCATCAGCCTGCGCGCGAAGATAAATGTCATCTTCGACTTGTTTTTTCTGCTGCTCAAAGTCAGAGAGTCCGCCGCCAATGGCAAGACCGGCAGCCGCCTCTTTGACGGCGCCATAGGAGCCACCTACCAGATTGCCGGTAATTCCTTTCCACGTATTCTGCCATCCGGGCTGAGGCTCAATCGTCTGTCCGGTCGGTGAAACTCTTGGCGGTTCCTGCTCAGCAACGCCTTTAAGCTGCTGAGATAATTCGTCGGGCAGCCCATCGGGAACTGTCGCTAATGGCGTCCTTGAACTGCCTGCATTAGCCTGTTGCACCTGTTGAAGTGCGCCCTGCAGTTCCGGCGGAATCGTTGCTGTTTGCTGATCATTCGCCATTATTCGAGTCCTGCGCTACTTTAGGAGGCGAAACAAAACCTTTCGTGCTTGGCGCTTTCGTTGTCCGCAAAGTATGCGGCTGTCCAGCATTTTCAAGCTGCTTTGCAGATGGAGGCGGCGGGAATTGTTTTGCCGCGTATTGCTGGATCGTCAGCTGCGATTGAAGCTTAACGGCAGCGGTCGCGTTCGGGTTAGTCTTTTGCCAGGAGTCAAACCACTTGCTGGCCATCTCCTGTGCGCGTGGCGTGAGATTGATTGCCGCTCCGGTTTTCTCCATCTTACTGGCATCGTCCATTTGCTGCGCCAAACCTCTTACGTCATTGACAAATTGCGTCTTACGTTGCACGCTCACAGCGCTATCTTTGAGCCCGCTGGAAAAATACGTGCCGTAGTCCTGAAGCTGGCCGCCGATGTCGTACCAGTCGCGCTTAAAGTTCTTCGCGTACTGCATAGCCGCTGCGTCAAGCAGGTTGATAGTAGAGGTAAGTTCTGAGGACTTTGCCGGGTACGCTTTGTTTATCAGGTACGCTTTCTGGTGAGCTTCCGCCAATCCTTGAACGATCTGATCGTGGTTACCGATAGGATCTTCCGTCATTAACGTGCGGATATTGTCGCGACGCTCTCGAAGATCAGCGACGGCGTCAGTAGCTTCAGCGTTAAGCTGGGCTTTTGCTTCCCGCTTCGCTTCATTCTCGTTTCTCTGTATTTCGGCTTGTATCCGGCGGGCTTCCGCCGCGTCTTGCCGATCAACCGCTTTCTTATAGTCGATGTGCCGTTGAGCCAGATCGATAAGGCTACGAAGTTCGCGCGCCTGCGTCTCGTTGGCTTGAAGTCTGGCCGCCGTGACTTCCGCCGGAAAATTCTGCGCGTCTTTCAAGATAGATTCTTTATCTACATTCAAGGCATCCAAGCCTTTAATCGATGCTTGGATCTGTTTTTGCTGTACTTCCGGATCGTCACGGCGTACATCAAGATCGGCGGCTTTCCTTATTGAAGCCGACATAAAACTAGCAGTCTCAATCTTGAGGTTCTGCTGTAGTCTCCTTGCATCGCTACTTTCAGCGGCATCAAGGCTCGCATGAATCTCTTTCTTATCTTCAGGCGTGAGAGATTCATTGATCGACAGATTCCCTTTCAGAAGGATGCGAGTCTGGGCGATCTGCTGCATGGAAGGCACGGGATCGTCTGGGCGGTCGCTCGCCATCTTTGTGTAAGCGCCTTTCGCCAATTGCCGATCATGATTGTCGAGCGCCGCGTTTGTGTAGTTGTTGCCGAGCTGTGGTGCAAGCCGTCCAATGGCAAGAGTGCCATTGTGCATGTTTGTCTGCCATTCATTCATGACGGTTGTAGGGCTGCCGTCAGGAGCGTTGGCTATCGCCTGGAGCCCTTTGGTCGTCACCTGTGCGGGAATCGCCTCGAGCTGCTTTGTCTGTTTGTCGAGAGAAGTTGCACGCGCTTTGTTTCTGATTACGTTCGCGTGTTCTTCGTAGTGTTCTTCCGCCTGCGCCCGCAAAAGAGGATCCGTGAACTGATCGAGGTAGGGCTGCTTTTGCTGCTGGATGTAATCCTCCACTGAGGAAGGAATGTTCTCAGGGTCATTGACGTGTTGCTGTTGCGCCTGGTTTAGCTGATCGTCCATCGCGTCGGCGGCTTTGTACGCTGCGATAGCGACATGCGCTTTGTTTAAAGCCTGTTGCTGCGTCCTGACTTTGGCTTCGTGCTGTGCGAAAAGTTCGCCAGCCCCGCGCGCCACTTCGCCAATAGTCGAACCCATCAAGCTGCCTTCAAAACCTGCCTGCTGATTGGCGAGGCTGTTAACAGCTCCCTCGAGTTGTTCGGTCTTGCCTGCCAGCTCCGAGGCTGCTTTTCCTGCAGCCGGATTTATGCCGGGAGTTCCGACAAGGCGGTTAGCTAGGTCAGCCTGAAACGGTGTGATTTTTGCCATTAGATCAAGCCTTTAAGTATGCTGAAACCGCCTTGCACGATGCCGGGAACAATGCCGCCGATCAGGCTGTTCATAAACTGGTCTTTGGTTTGGGTTTGGTTAACTTCATTCTGTAGCGTGTTTATGTCAGCGCTACCTCTAGCGCCAAGCATGGCTTCAAGCCCTTGATCCTGCGCGTAGTCGGCTTGCGTGCGCAACAGGCTAGCCTGCAGCTGTCCTTGCTGGAGCATGGAATTTATCTGCATCTGTCCGAGCTGGTTCGTTTCATTCTGAACAGCTATCGGCGTGCCTACGTCTTCCACGCCGCTAGACAGATACTGTTCTGCCTGAGTACCAGCGGCGTTTTCGATATTCCGTTGTTGTAGCGCCACATTCTGCGCCGTCTGCTGTATTGCTACGTTAGCTTGATTATCAAGAGCCGTCGCCTGTTCATTGGCAGCGTTTTGCTGCATCTGGCCAGCCAGCAAACCAAATTGATTGGCGCTGTTGGTTAACGCATTCTCTTCGTTAAATAGCCCGCCAAATCCCATCTAGCTTAACTCGGCTCCATAGCTTATAGTCTTGACCCGTCCCATTGTACTGGTTTAGCTCGCGTTCGCAAACAAACCCCATAGCTTCCATCCACCGATCGATCAATTCGTTCGCTACGGAAGTCGTTTGAATCCGGCTACACCATGGACGGCGTTCAAGCCACAGGCGCCATCTAATCACGTTCCTGATAAACACTTTCGGGTGTTCGAGAACCCGCTTGTCAGGGATAATAAAAATCTGCGCCGCACCGTCGCCAAGGTCGTAGTAGCCAGCAATGAACAACGGTCTACCCATGTAGATGACCACGAAACAACTTTTACGGGTGTTATCTTTGGTGGCGAATCCGCGAAGCAGTTCAGCATTATTGCTGACTACTTTCTTTTCTGCCTCGAGCAAATCCATCCAGTCGAGATCGGATAGTTGAAAGGGTCGGTAGCTGTATTTACGGTGGGTCGGTGACATAGCCTTCGAACTCCAGAGCAAGTATCGTGCAGGGAGTTGGATCCGTATGGAGAACCGTCGCCCGCTTCATGCTGTCCTGCCACTTATCCAATTGGCGCAGTCTTAGCATTCCAGTAAACGGCGCCGGCGGCCGGTCTGGAATCTGGTTCGCTTTGTTGTTCACGACCTGTGGGCAGATGTACGAATCCGGCCCAATCTGACAGCCAATTGTATTCAGGAACCTAGCGTAAATATGCTTTATGTTTCTCGGTTTGCTATCTGTTCCTTGTCCAAGAGATATATTCTGCGTCACCATACGCCCGGTATAGCCGAATCCTACTTGAATCTTGCCAGCGTAAATGTTCAGGTTGATACTGCCATTGGTGACTGTCTGCGCTGGCTGTCCGCCGCCGTCGGCTTGGATATTCACCTGGCTATTGTTATACCAATCAAGACCGAAAAGCTGATTGACGGCAAATGCCCAGCTACCAGCGTTGATAGCGTTATTGTTGTCGAACGGCGCTTTGACATACGCTTGCACGGAAGTGCCTGACGTATATCCGGTAATCTGTAATCTGCCTCCGCCGGCGCCGGTTGACGTGTAGTACTTCCAGAATTGGGAACCCACGTCGCTGGCTTGGAACACGCTAGCGCTCGCCGTCAGCGTGACAGTATTGCCGGCAGTAGTGGCGTCACCTGTGATAGTAATGTTTGCTCCAGCCGCAGCGCCGCGGGCGGTGCCGTCGTATGTCAGAGAGCAATCGAGGAATGTCGTAGCTTTGAGCGCTTCCCACGCGGCAGCTTGCCAGTTGGCGTCATCGGTAGCTTTCGCTGTATCCGGATTGATTTTGTAGCCGCCGGTGAAAAATGAATCTCGAGACGGGATAATCGGCTGCACGTCCATGACTTCGACGGTAGTAAACGTCTGACCGTTCAAAGTCCGCTGAACGATCATCCAAAGTTCATCAGTCCCGTTTGATTTGCGGATCGTGCCGATGTCCAAGACCTGGCCGCCACCGCCTGGAATAATCCTTGACCAACCGGCAATATTCTCGATGTTGTTGAACGTGAACGCCAACACGATGCCGTCTTGTCTCAGGACATAAACCATTTCCGGCGTGCCTTTAACGTAAGCCAATTTTATGAATGGCGATTCCTGTCCGAAGTGCGGAGAAGACAGATTGTAATCGTTCGCCTGAAATGTCTGATAGGCAAGGTTGTACTGCAGCCCGCGCAACCGCTGTCCGTTCACGTCGACAAAGATCAAATCCCAGTTAATGACTAGCGGTTTTACTCGAGCTGCACCTTGGATCGTCGGTAATACGTTGATCGCAATTGGCGTTGCCGGCTGCCCTTGTTGAGCGCCGTAAACTAGTCGGATCGAACTGGCTCCGAGCAACGCGAACATACCCGAGAACTGAACCATTTCTCTAATCATGTCAATGGTGTTGTTGACCGGCGAGAAGCTAAACGCCATTGCTAGGGTGGGATCTGTCGAACTCGATTTACTGGAGATGGTGTAATCATCGTAACGGGTCAGAATGCCTTTGGGCGTTCGCGATCCCCAAAAGCCCTCTGGATTCTGCTCAGTGGCAGCTAGGCAAAGTCGCCCGTCGGCGGAGTATCCGCAACAGGCGGGATCGCGTAAATGCCTGGTAAACGTGCCGCCGGATGTAAATGTAGTGAATCCTGTCGAATCTACCGGGTTCCCATCGGAGTCAAGTAGCTCGAACGTCTTAGCAGTGACGGCGCCGACCTGGAAAAACTGCCCGTCGAGTTCGATCATCCCGCCAATATTTAAAGCGTAAACAATGTCGCCAGCCGACAAGCCGTTAGTGCTAGAGACTGTGACGGTACAGCCAACCGCTTTCGTTATCTTCGTCGGCGTAAAGGACGTGTGCGCTACGGACGGGAACGGATCATTTTTCCGTTTGTAGGTATTGAGCGTCCAGTTGGTGAAACCATTTCTGACTAGCTTACGCGGGTTGTAGGAATTACCCACCACTTCGTTATAGCAGGTCAAATACATTACGTCGGCACTCTGCGCCGTGCGAATAAATGAAAGGTCCGCTGTGTTGTATGGTGTCGCCAGCTCGTAGATGCTGGCGACTGTGCCGCCGCTCGTGAAGGCGCCGTACGCGGTTGAATTGATATTATTGGCGAACTGATCTTGCAGCGTGAAATTACTTCCGTCGACGCTCGCGCTATTGGCGGTATAGGTGGGATCACTCGTCGTGTTGAGAGGAACGCCAGTCAAGGATTCGACCGTAAACGTGTTAGTAGTAGCATTCTGTACTATCCAATTTCCGTTTACCTGAGTCATGCCCGCGGCACCGCTAATGGTGACGTATTGACCATTGCTCAGCCCGTGGCCATTGGCGGTAAACACGCCAGGGTTTGCCTTCGTGATCGCACTTATCGTCGTAGCCTTATTGACTGCGTTGGCGACAATAAAGAAGCGTCCGTTAAGCTGGTTCATCCCGCCAACGCCGGAAATATACACTTCAGTGCCATTAACGAAACCGTGCCCGGGCGCGTAGACGAGCGCCGGGTTTGCTTGCGTGATTTGGATAATGCTGACCGCCGTGTTTAGCACGACGGCGTCATTTCGATAGAACCGGAAAACCCGATTCGACGCCACAATCATGAGCGCGTCTGCGGCGCTAAATTGAAACGGTATCAGAAATGCAGAACTGTTTAGCTTGGTCATGCCGACGTTATACGTACCCGGCCTGTATGCCGAGCCGCCTTGTGGCAGGCAGATGAAATTCTCGCAGCGAGCGAGAGACTTATTAAGCAGTTCGATATCTGTACGCGCAGCAATCTGCGGCGAGATTTCCCCGCCAACGAAGTTGAGTAGCGCGGCGAGATTTTTTACCGCCATGGCTTACTCTCCTGTTGGCCAGAGCGACGGCGGCACAGGTATCTGACCGTCCCAGATTTCCGTATCCATGAGACGTGCCAATGCGACCGGATCCCGCTCGACGATGCGCATGGGGCGCTCTTGATGGTTGATAGCGGCAGCTTCACGCTTCGCTTGCATGTAGAGCTGTTCCATAAGCTGGCGCGTCTTCACGTCGCCACTTAGCGCCATGCAAAACTCTTTCGCCAGGGCGTAGCGTAGGACTTTCTTAAAAAGGGCATCCATCGAAGACACGTCAGTTATGTCCGATGTGTATTCGATAAAAAGCGAGTTCGGAGGAAAATCGTTGAGATCTGGGCTTTCATCGCCGTTCATCAGATTCCAGCTATCGCCAGCCTGCCCGAAGTAAACGATCTTTTGCGCTACGACGTCGTGGTAATGCGGACTCCACAAGTCGTATTCAGTGCCGATGTGGTGTAGCTTCAGGCAATCCACCGGCAGCTGATACGCGCCGATGTAATCAGTCAGCGGCGTGACGTTCGGCAGGAGCGGGATCGTTGTCCGGGCTCGCGCGAAATTCCAAGTACCGTCGCGGATCTCTTCCTGACGTACTTGGTCGTAAAGGAGATTGGCGGCGACGGCAGCAGGGTCGTCGGTATCTTCGATATTAGTAATCGGCTTCTGGTAGCAGGACAGAAGCGCGAGATTACTTAGATCGACCCACGTTAAAGGCGAGGCCATAAAAGACCTCCGCCATTACCCAGATTCACCGAAAATCGAAACGTCGTTGATCACAACGTCGGCGGCACCTGTTGAGGCTGGGACTTGCACTTGCAAGGCAAGTGTGCCGGTCTCTACTTGCGTAGTCGCCGTAGACAGGTTGTCGATAAGCGCGCCGTTGGCATAGCCGGCTACCGAGATTTGCTGAGCATTCAGTCCAGTACGGTAAATCATCACGTCAGCATAAAAATCCTTGCCGTTTGACGCTACGGCGTTGAGAATTTGAATTGTGGCCGAGCCGAATACGACGTTAATCGTCTTGGCGTTAGCGTTAGCTGCGCAGCGTCCCGCAACGCGCAGCCGAATACCGTGCCCGTTCGAGATAAGTGTGCGAGCCGGAAGCGTCACGCCTACGGTAGTCGTGCCGGAAGTAACCGAGCTAACAGTTCCTTGCGTGCGGAAAATGGTGCCGTAGTTATCCATTTTCTGCCCGCCGGATCCAATCGTGAAAACGGCGGTTTTGGTGAAGAGTGCCGGTGCTCGGAACTTATATTCGAACTGCAGAGGTTCACTGACCTGCGCCACCGCCGGCAGTGCGACAGTGAATAAAGTCAAGATAGCTAGAACAATTTTGCGCATGATCATCCTCTTCGGGGTAGTGTGTTCCGTCAGGCTTGGTTTAGCCTGCCGGCGTCAGTATGCCGCGTGCGGTGACAACGCCTGCGGAACCGCCGGCAGTACTTAGCGTCATCACAACGTCATAGTTAAACCGGTACGGTCCCTGCGGAGGGATCGGCGTGTCGAGTGCAGTTTCGTACAGAGCCTGCAAGGTCTGAGCGTGAGTCAGAGCGGCGAGCCCATCAAGCGGTGCGTTCTTGCCATTAGCGGCAGCGGCGCTTTGCGCGGCTGACAGACAGGTCGCACTTATGATAGTGCCGGTGCGGGAATCAGCCAGTCCGATCTGGATCTGAGCGCCGGCGCCTAAGTTGTCGTTCTCAAGCTTCAGCTCTCTAAGCCGGGCGTTCCAAGGAACGTTTTTGAACAGGAGATAAGTAGAACCGGAGCTGTCTGCCGCCGCCACAGAAGCGCTGTTCTCTAGGATATGAGGACGAATACCAGTGTTGGAGTATTCTGCGTCCTGTCCTGCCGGCGTTGCCTGCGGCGGGTTGTTGGTCAGGTTGTTCCAGTAATTTTGTACAGCCATGGTCTTTCCTCTGCGTTAGCTTGAAATTTGAATTAGTCCGCCGTTATTCCGCTGCTTATGTCGCAGTGGCGTTAATGATCTGGATGCCTTGACCCTGCATACGGACAAAGCCGCGTTCGCCGGAGGCGAGCAGTTGATCAGTCTTCCAGCGGTCGTTACGCGGCTGCCATTCGATATCCCAGGTCGAAGGCATGACGACCTTCATTTGACCGGAAACGGCGGCGAAGCACTGACGGACGGAACCCGTTACCGGCAGCATCGGAATAGGCATCTTGGATCCGAACTGAACTACGTCGAAGTCCATGACTTGCTTGATCTTGCCGGAATCAACCACGGCGCGGTCAGTGAAGTCTTTGTTGATCAGCTCGCCTTCTTTCATGAGCTGTGCGTGTTCTTGCTCAGAGATCAGCAAGAATTTACGCAGTCCGACTTCCGTTCCAATCTCGTAAGCTTGGAAGTTTTGGTCTACCTGCAGCATCAGGTCATAAGTGAAGCCAGGAGTACCGTCCACCGTAGCGACGCCGTCAGTGGCGGCGGTAACGGGAGTGGTGCCGTTCTGTCCAGTAAAGACGGTTGCGGCCAAACTGGAAATACAGGTGCGGTCAAAGTCGCGTTCCAGAGCTTGTGCCGCACGCTTGGCGTATGTGCTCTTAGGATCGGTCAGAACGCGCTCGATATCCCTGCGGTCTACGAAGAACGCAACGCCCACGCGGTTAGGCGTGGCGAGGCGTCTGTCCCATTGCAGGTCAGACGGCACGATTTCAGGAGATCTGGTATTGATGTCCTGAACGTCGACGCTGCCGACCCGATCCAGGAATCTATTGGCGCCGACAATCGGCTCAAATTCGCAGAGTTCGCGCAGTCGCGCTTTCGTTTGCTGGGCAAGTTCAAAAACTGTGTCGCTGAACGAGTTAACCCAGTGCTGTTGAATCGTGACGTTTAAATCTGACATAGCGAAAAACGCTCCAAGAGAGTGACAAACCTTCTTTTGGCTGTCGGTCTTGGAAGCGCTCCCCGGACTATGCCGGACACTCTTTAGACTGTGGACCCCGCTCTCGGGCTACCCACGGCCGTAATTAGACTACGGTTATAGCTTATCTGTCAAGCTATAGCTAAACGACCTCGGAAATTAATCCGAGGTCGTCAGCACGTATTTCGTCCGTCCCGCATTCAAAGCTATTCGCTTGACGTGCCCATTTCGTGTAGATCCTTATATAAGGATTGAACGTAGGCAAAGTGTTGTTTGTGCTGAGGATGCGCTTTATCTGAATAGATTGGCTTGCCGGTGCGCGGATCGGTTTTAGCGCGTTCCTGCATGATCTTGTTGTGGAGCTCCTGTTTGGTCATTTGTGGTGCGCCACCGCCATTCGTAGAAAGCTTGTCATTGCTGTAAACCTTCTGGTGCAAAGTATTAGCCAACCAGATAAGGGCGGCGTCCGCTCCCATCTGCGCGATCTCTTTGGGCATCCCGACTTTTTTCAAAGTCTCTTCGCCAATCCGGCGCGCGGCGTCGGCTTTGTCCTGACCACCATAGAACTTGGCGAAGTCCTCTTTGATCTTGACGTTTTGCTGTTCGGCGCTTTGTTGTGCGGCGGCAACCATAGTCTTGATCTGGTTCAGGTTATGCCCTTCGACCGTCTCGACTAGCTTAGCCAGCTGAGCCGGCGGGATCCCAGCTTCGTGCGCTGCCTGCGCCACTACTTTATACAGCGCGTCATTGCCGCTGGCCTTCCAAACTTTCTGAACAGCTTCCGGTTCTTTCGACAGGTCACGCTCAGAAAATTTATAACCGTCCGGCGTTTCTGGAACGCCGACTGCTTTGCGATAAGCTTGGACCTGTTCAGGCGTTGCGTTCTCGCCGGGGATCTCGACAGCATTTGACTTTCTGCCGATCAGCTCTTGAGCGCCTTTATAGCCTTTGAAAAGAGCATCAAAGGGATTTTCTGCCTTAGCAAAGTCCTTTACGAACTGTTCTTCTCTCAAGTCCGCCGGCACGATATCCATAAATGCTGGCATTGCTGGTGCCGGCGCGGGGGGCGCTCCCTGTGTTGGTACGGTGGCTGCAATGCCACCACCTGTTTCTACTGCGACTCCATCCATTTGATTAGTTCTCCTTGTTTTCGATTAGGGCACGTTTTTCCGCTGTCAGATACTGGCGAAACTTCAGCCATACGTCGCGCTTTGATAGGTTATAAATCGTCGCGTTGACGTTGAGATCACTGGTGTTGGCGTCGTAGGTCATGACCCCTTTGTCATAGCGCGACAGCTCGAAGATCGCTCGCAAGACAATCTCACCGTCCGGCGTGTTAGCTACTGAGTCGAAAGCGCGCAAAACGTCTTCGACAGACAAGCCCAGTGCTTGCAGCTCCGCTATAAGCGTAGGTGTTGCGACCTCTTGTTTCTTACGCCGCCCCAATGTTTAATGCTCCCTGTTGCTGTGGCGCTTGACCTACGCCGGCTTGTGCGTTGTCTTTTGCTGCCTTCGCCTGGTTCTTAGCGACGACTGATTGTTGTTCTTGCGCTTCGAGATTACGGATATTCGCCTGCGCTTGTTGCCGGATCTTCCGCGCCTTGTCCCGCTTGTCTGCCGGAAGCAGTGCTTTGTTCGGTGCGCCTACGTGGTGCTGATAGAGCCTTACAGTTTCGTCGACGTCGAGATTATCCATCGCTTCGGCTGCGCCGCCGGTCACGAGTGCCAGCACGAAGTTCGTCAGCTTCTCGAGGCCCATAAGTGCATCAGCGCGCATAGCGCGAGCTGCCGGCGAGGTAAACCGGATTGCGAATGGAAGTTTGCCGGTTTTGTCGTAGAAGTCCGCCACCGGTTTTGGCATGACTAGCGGCTGCTGTCCTGCCTGCTTCATAAGTTGGATAGTGACGAAGTCTTTGACCGGGTGTAGTCCGCAGAATCCGCGCCGCCAGTACAGACGGATTACCCACATAATGAGCGGGTGCAATATTTCTGTCATTTGACGCGCGAATAAATTGCCGAGCGCCTGGTTACGGAAGTCTGTCCGCAGTTGCGCTTCGCCAAGCGTCATCCGTGTTTTGTTGTTAAAGTCCAACAACTTATCGAGTAAGAATTTCTGATTTATCTTCTCTTCGATATTCGTCATCCGCTCATTAGCTACACGCGGCTCAGGAACCGTGATTAGCGGCTCGACCGGCGGACGGCTTTGCGGAATGACGCCAGTATCGTAAATCGGAACCTTGGCACCCATCGAAATATCGACGGTGCCAGCACCGCCAAGTTGATCTTGACGGAAGCCAATCGGTGGATCGAGTTGCTTGCCGAGCGCCAAGCTGAATCCGCGACGCAGAACGTTCTGCTCTTTTACGGTCGGTAGTGCATCCATGGCAAGACTACGGCCGTAAAGTTCGCCGGGGCGTTTACGGAATCTCGCCATAAACCCAGACAATTCGTCCAAGCCGCCTTCGTAAAGCACGTTCAGCGTGGCGACTTCCATACAAATATAAGCGTAAGGCTTGTTTTTCTTTTCGCGTTTGTCCGCCATCGGGCTAATGCCTGTCCGCGGACGCACCATGCAGATGATCTTGACGTAGCTGTCTTGACCTTCCGGTGTGCCGTAAAGCTCTTGCAGCTGAGCCGAACAGTTCTCGATGCCATACTTCTCGACGACCATGCGCACGGTCCATGTGTACTCCATGGCGAAGGTATCAACTCTGTGATCCGGTCCTTCGTCGATAACGCAAGTCTCAATCGAAAGAGTCTTGAATCGGCATGGAATCTCGTCGTTATACTCGTCCTCTTCGGCGTAAATACCACTGGTGCCAAGTACGATCTGTTCGTCCCAGTGTTCGCCCCAAGAGATCAAAAAGTTCGAATCCGCCTCTGCGAATGGCTGGCGGAATTTGTGTGTCATGTGGTCATAGTAACGCTTCACTTCCTCGTCAAGTAGCAAAGCTTCGCCTTCGACTGACGTACGCATTAAAGGATGTGGGACGGCTTCGAAGGATTCTTCGGCGTTGGGCCAGAGCGCGGCGGCAAAAGCTGTAGAAGCTGAACGAGAGGCATCAATGGCGGTATCGTCGGAAACGTCAGTAACAGATAGCCGCACCACTCTATTTGGATAGCTTGAATCACCAAACCAAGCATTGCGCAGCAAAATGAACTTGGACAACAAACGGATGATGTTCCGCATTCCGTCACGGTGCGTGAGCATCTGTCGGTACTTCCGCATGGTCAGATTACCAAGCGAATTACCGTCTCCGTAGTAAGGTGTGCCTGCTTCCATCTAGTTCCCCAACAATGTCAGCCTGCCAGTCTTCGGACTATTCGAAAGACCTTCAGGACTTGTCTTGATATAGTTCAGGATTCCGAGTTGCACTGCGGCCTCAGCTGCTTTGTTGGAAATGGAGCTAGAAAACTGCTGCTGCGTAGTGGCGATAGTTTGTCTGTCCTGCGCAGCCGCAGCCGCGTTCGCGGCTGCCTGTTGTTGCTGCTGGGCTTGTTCTGCTGCCGCTACTGCTTGATAATCGTTCTGCACGTTTATCTGAGCGCTAGACGGACCGCTATGAAATAATCCACCAAATCCCACGTAGCTTATCCTCCGGGCGTAGCTTAACATTACCGCGCTTCAAAGTCACTCATCAACTTAGCTATCTCGCTGCCCGGCACATGGGTTAAGTTGTGCCTAGCGAACTGCTGTAGCTCAGCTATCCGCTCGCCCATCACCGGGTAGGCAAAGGTCAAGGCTACGGCGTCGGCAAGGTCCGGCGATCTGCCGTATTCCTTCTTGATTTCGTCTTTCGATGCCAGCTTAATCTTTTCCGATCCTATTGATTGTAGGAAATCAGGAATAGCTAAAAGGTCGGCTGCTAGCGCTTCGTCATCAGGAATCGAGACGAGTAAGCCTGAGTCGCCAAGCCAATCGCGGATACTGAAAAACATTTCTGCGCGCTTGTTCAGGAAGCGCGGATCGGTCGGCGCTTCTGCAAAATGGACCGCTTGTACTTGCATAAAAAATCCTAGCTCCCGTAAACGACTGACTACACCTTGACCTATGGCGTAGTCTATAAAGCATTTCTTGATGTGCTGTCCTTTATATGGATTAGTAAGCAGATTGGCTATAATACCTACCAATTGCATATCATCCATTTTGGGCCAGCGGCGTACTTCATGGAGTACGCTTCCCTGGCGGATAGCTAATGCCGTCCGGTCGCCGGTGCGTGCCGGGTCACAGCCAATAATGATCGGGGCGTGCGCGTCCGGCGCGATTATGCCGAGCCTACCGTTCTTCCGCGCCTGCGTAACAGCGTCAGGATTGTATAGCGTACTGGCTGAGGACTGGAACGCTTCGTCAATGGTCGCCGGAAACTCTTGCTTAAACATCCACAAGGCGCGGAGGTCTTTGATCTTCATGGCTCGCCAGTAGAGTTGAGCCATGTCGAGGTTATACAGCCGCTGCGCTTCCAAAGCCTCTTCGTCCGGCCGCCAACCTTCCGGCGGCTGTAAGCGATATTTCGGGTGAGCAAACCACGGATCGAAGAACACCTTCCAACGGTTCTCGCCGGCAAGACATTCTTGAATGAATAGGTGCCACGGCGTACCGCGGCCTTGCGCGGTAGATTCCCGGTAGCCCTCTGAGCCTACGCCGTCGGACAAGGCGGGAATGATAGCGCCGGTGGAAGCTATCGGATCAGGCCAGAATGCCTCTTCGGAGAAATGACCAAAGTGGAAACTATCAGAACGGACCGAGTCAGGAGATCCGGCGGTGGCTATTGAATAGCTTGCGCCGTTGGCAAAAATCAATTCTTTGCTGTTCTCGACTTGCTTGGCGGGCGTCACCGTTGGTGGTGCGGCAAGTGCCATCTTCCGAGCTCGCCGCAAGAATTTCCGGGTCGACTCGGCGTTGTGGCTGACGATATGGATCTTCATTCCCGGCGTCTTGCCGGCTAGCCAGTTCGCTAATCCTTGAATGATTGTTGACCAACCGACCTGACGGGGCTTGACTAGGGCAGCGCGCACTAAGCCCAACTCCGCAAGCATCGCCGTGCGGAATCCCAGAAGTCTCTTTTGTCCCGGGTGAGGGACAAGCGGGATCATCCCGGCTATGGAGTCTTCGCCGTGTAGGGCGTCGTACTGAGCCAAGACGTCGCCGTCAAGTTCGGTCAGATCCTTTGGCTCGATCTTCTGGATGTGGCGCGCGAAAAATTCGTAGTCGGTAACAAGCCGGCGGTGAATCTCGATCTCTTGCTCAGTCAGTCTCATGGCGGTCATAGGAGTTCGCGCCATTCCTTTTCAGCCGCTATTTCCTTGACTGACTGCGCTTCTATGACTTCCACAAATTTTTCTTCTCTGACTGCGATCTGAGTCAGTAAGTCTTGATAGGTGAGAACCTTGGTTGTCTGCTCGACGAACTGAGTGGGCTTGCCGTCTGTTCGGTCAAGGATAGAATTAGCCGCGGCTATCTTCGACATGTGACCGGCGTTCTCGTCGTCGAGAATTTCTGCCAGAGTGTCGATTGCCTTCTCCCTGTACTTCGATGCCAGCTCTTTTAGAGACTTCGGCTTTTCAGGTTCAGGCTGGAAGGGAGCCACCGGCGTCAATAGCGCCGGTGGCTCTGCGGTAGCGCGCTGGAAATCAGAGTCAGGAAAATTAGTCTGCAAGAGCGGCGATCTCCGCCAGCATGTCTTTCGGCATCCCTTTGCCTTCCTTGTAATCCTGTTCAAGCTTGGCTTGATCGCGGGCGAAAGCTTCCCGCGAGTCCGGATTACTCAGAGTCTTAATTGCGTTTCGCAACTTCGCGGCTGTCGGGTACAGCTCAGGGATGATGGCTACGCTTTCCTGGTAGCGCTTCTCGTCCATCAAGTCGATACGGACGTACGAAACCTTGCCCATGTCGATAGCGATCTCTCGTAGCTTGGCGTAGTCTGCCGTCCAATTGAGTTTTTGATCTAGCGTAATCCCGCGCGGTAAGTCGCCTTTGACTTCCACCAGTTCGCAGATACGGGTATGTCGACTATCGGCGCTGACAATGCCGCCTAGTTCGCGGACCATTTTCTCGGCGTGGTGTTTCTCGAAAAACGCCACGGGTGTAAGACCTTCAAACTCTATAACGGACAGAGGGACTTTGACCTCTTTAGTGTACGGTGCGTAGTCCTTGCCTTTGGTGCCGGCGGACTTGTAGTAGTCCCCGGTGAATGTTGCGACAACATGAGGCGGAAGTGACTTAGACTTTCCTTGGACCGCCTCGCGTAGCGCGGCGTCAGGCGATTTAGTAGCTGATGACATTTATAGGTATCTCCCTGTAGCTGGTAGCTTATCAGCTTACGCTACAGCTTAACTTTTGGCAACTGAACGAAAGACCGCCCGAGTAGAAAGGGCGGCCAGTCGCTCAACCAAGAGCCCTAGCTTAGCATGGTCGTCTGGATTCTCTCCAATGCTTTTCTGGCGGGATCTAGGTTGAGCCTGGCATAGACCGCCGTAGATCTTAGATCCTTATGCCCAAGAATTTTAGCTATTAGAAAACCGTCAGCGCCTTGTATGGCGAGATAGCTACCGACCGTTCTCCGCAAATCGTGTATATGAACATCATCCAGTCCGGATCGTTTCAGGACTCTTGCCCAAGCTCGTTTCGGTTCAACGATGTGTCCGGTCTTGCCCTTACTTGGGAATACCCAGGATGAAGCTACGGGGTCTTGAGCCCGCCGCTGCAGAATCGCCAAGGCAGCCTGGCTGAGCGCTATCACGTGTTCACTTCGATTTTTAAAATCAGCGGCTGGAATCGTCCAGATTGCCAGCTGCGTGTCGATCCTATCCCACCGCATACTGGCGACGTTGCCCCTTCGTGCTCCGGTCAAAAGGCACATCCAAAAGAAGTCGCGCATGATCGGCGGCTCTTGCTCGAGTGCTTTCCGGAAGCGATCGATCTCTTCCGGCAGAAGGAACCGGCTGCGTGGAACCTCATCGAACCTATCAACATACCGGCAAGGATTTTCTAGTCCGGTAAAGTAGCCGCGACGGATTCCCCAATTGATGACAGCTGCCATCTGGTTTATGGCTCTATTGGCGCCGCTTTGTCCTCTGGTGGCGCCTAACGTATCGATCCAGTCTTGGAGTTGCCCACGAGTAATTTCCGGCACCGGCGTTTCAGCCCACCGACTGCCATGACATTTATAGAAGTAGTGCGCGTTATCGGTTCGTTTGAGACGGGCTTTTACGTGCCGCTCGAAGTACAAAGCCCATAGCTCACCAAATGTCATCATCGTGGTTACGTGCCTCGGATGCCGCAAGAGCGTACCTGAAGGGTAGTTTGTAAGGGAACACCTGACGTCACCCATTTGGGGGGTGAAGACGCGGGATCTCCCACTAAAGTCGACACGCGTCTTAATCCTGCCATACTAAAGTCTTAAAACCCGCTACCAGAGTGGTTTTGACCGTATCGCATGGCATTGAAGAGGTCACCGGTTCGACCCCGGTACGCTCCAAATTTCTGCAGGCGGTGCGAAAGCGCCGCCTTTGCTTTGACATCAATATCCCTTCGACGCAAAGTCCAACCCGTCCGCCACCTTGTCGACGCGCAACACCGCTGTCTCTATGGTGCCGTCTGGCGTCAGTGTCAGTCGGCGATAGCCGGCCGGGATGGAGTCAAGAGCAAAATCAGCCGATTTCGGCTTAAACTGAACGCACGTCGAGGGTGTGCCAAGCAGGCGCAAGCCATTGCGATTGCCCTCAAACTCCTGATGAATATGCCCCCAGAGGACGCCGCGCACATTCTGGTGTTTCGATAAAACCGCCATGAACTCAGCGCCGTTGTCCACGCGAATTCCGTCTAGCCATGACGAGCCTACAGGCACGGGATGATGATGCATGGTAACCAGCGCGTGTTTGTCAGCGTGATCAGAAAGCAACTTGTCTAAACGCTTGAGCTCTGCCGCGCTCAATCTGCCGCCTACTTCGCCGGGAATCTGCGTATCGAGCAGAATCACCTGCCACTTGCCCGCTACAAAATGTTTTTCGAAACGAACGGGCGCGCCACTGTTTTCGAACGCCTTGTGCATGGAATCGCGCGCGTCGTGATTGCCTGCTAAAAAATACGCTGGCGCCTTGAAATCACGAATCGCTTCGGCAAACCGCGCATATGAATTCTCCGTCTCATCCTGTGACAGGTCGCCTGTGAGCAAATAAAAATCCGGCGCCGCTTGATGGCGTTGCACGAGGTCTTTTACCTGTCGAAAGCTGCCGGCAGTATCGACGCCCATCAGCTTGCCATCAGGCGTTCCGAAAAAGTGGGTATCGGTGAGCTGGACGATGGTCACGGATTCCATAATCGTGTGATTCTCGCACGTAATCTCGACAAGCTTACACTAACATCATGCTGTTATCCTGTGTAGGGGCGATGCATGCATCGCCCCTAGGTCCAACTTTACATGGGGAACTTGAAAAATGGCACGGCGAGCGGGCGCTCACGGACAATCGGCAGTTGCAATTGTGTGCGTGGGATTGCTATCCATTCTTTCCGGGGGTGGCTCTACACCGGCTCAAAATCAGGAACCGCCGGGGGCTCGGCACGGTAGCTCGAGCCCAACCATCGATATTTCGCCGAGAGAGCCGATAGGGGTCAGCCGCAACGGAATTTTCGTTTCATATCCCCACGACGGCACCACCATAGACGCGACTTCCACCTATATTGGCGGCGCGGTATCAGCGGGCTCGACGCTTGAACTTAACGGGCAACCGGTGCGGGTAAACAAACAAGGCTTTTTCGCCCAAGTCGTGCCTCTCGCGCAGGGAAATAATCAGTTTAATCTGGTGAAAAACGGCACGCCGGATCAAGTATTCACTCTAAACATACACCGCCCTGCGCCACCGCCGCCGGTGCCGGAACAGCCCGCCCAAATTCTCAAATCGTCATTGAAACCGGATCAAGATATCGGCGTCCAACCTGGCGATCTGATTGAGTTTGGCATGCGTGCCAGCCCCGGAGGACAGGCATCCGTGAAAATCGGAACCGTGGTGGTGCCACTGCAGCCGCCCGGAACTTCATCTCCGAATCGTGGTCTCGACACTGCTTTCGGTGTTACCTATCAAAAAACGGCTGCCACAATAAAGGATCTGTACACTGGGTTCTATCGTGTGTCGGCCGCTGATTCCTGGCACAACGAGACGCCGCAATTCTTCCTTCTCAAAGATGGCGTCACTCTTCACGAAAATGGCGATGGCAGAATAACGGTACTCGACCAACCATTTCTCTCGAGCACGGTGCACGATCAAACTATCGTGCGCGTCGGCCCCGGTGCCGGCCGCACCACGCCGATGCCTGCCGGCGTGCGTGTATTGGTCGACGGCTATGTCGGCGACCAATACCGTTGCTTGATGAGTGCTGACAAACATCTGTGGATAGACAAATCGGAGCTGAGCGGAAACGAAGGTGCCGGCTCGCCACCATCTGCGCGAGTGAGCACGATCAATATTGAAAACGAGGGAGTGAATGGTGCGCGTGTCGTGGTGCCATTGAATCAGCGATTGCCATTCGAGCTGAAGCAGGAAATTACCAGCGGCAATCGATTGCAGATGCGGATCTATGGCGCAGTGGCCGACACTGATTGGATTACCGAGCCGAGCACGAGTTCTAAAGCTGTCCCGGAGGCTGTCGCTACCGCCAGCGGGCTTCCACTCGAGGAACAAACACTTCCCATCGTGCGGCGAAAAAGCGGGCTAAAGGCCGCCGGTGCGAGTGCGGTTGGAAGTTTGCCCGCGGTCACCAAAGGACCCTACCTGGGACGGGCGTTCCCTGCAGATCGAGCACGCAACCCCGTCACTTTCATTACCTGGCAGCAAATCGCTGACCGCGTTTACCTTGCCACCATCAATCTAAACGTCAAAAAACAGTGGGGATTCTGGGGTGACTACGAGGGGACGAATCTCGTGCTCCACATCAAAGGTGCACCGAAAGTGGTGCCGGGATCATTGCGAGGTTTGAAGATTTGCGTCGATCCTGGTCATGGCGGCAGCGAGACGGGGGCGATCGGACTGTCGGGCATTAAAGAAGCAACGCTAAATTTTGCGGTCGCTAAAAGGCTCGAAGGTATTCTAAAGCAGCGTGGTGCAACGGTGATTATGACCCGTGACGGCGACGTAAAAGTTTCACTCGAAGACCGGGTAAAAGTTGCATCGGATAACAATTGCGACTTGCTGTTGTCAGTTCACCACAATTCTTTGCCGGATGCTCGCAACCCGTTGACCGAACACGGCACCTCGTCTTATTACTATCATCCTCAAGCGTTGGCTTTCGCCACTCTCGTGCGCCAGGGCGTGGTGAACAAGGCGGGCTTTGTCGACTTCCACACGCGATGGCAAAATCTGGCGCTGTGCCGGCCGAGCAGGCAAGTGTCCGGACTGGCGGAAGTGGCTTTTATGATCAATCCGGACGAGTACGCCGCCGAGCTTACTGATGCCGGACAGGAACGCGCGGCGGAAGGACTGGCGCAAGGTGTGGAGAACTTCGTGTTCGACAAGACTCCGCCGCATCCAGCCGTCGCAAAGTCGCACAAAGCACCGGCCCCCAAAAACAAGCATCGGTAAGAATCGCGAACTGTCTGACATACAAGCGATCAGTCGCCAATGATCGGAGTTGATTACTCCCAGTTGCCCGGATTAGATTAATTCGGCCGCCTCGTAATTTCCGCATGCTTTTTGCCGGAAAGTTGCCAGCTTCGGATGTGAAATTTGACGCGTCGACGATGCCACGTTCCGCCCAGAGGGATTGCCATGAAATCACGCGTTTACTTCCACCACACCTACCAAGCGAAGCTGGCCACCGATATCCGATCGGCGCGCGGGCGCATCGTTTCGTTTTCGCCCTATGCGACCCCGGATGGAGTTCAGCGTTGGCTTCCGGACTTTCGGGCGGCGGTCGATCGGGGTGTTCACGTTTGTGTTTTCATCCAGGAACCAGATGGATGGAAGCATCGCGATGATCCGTCATTTCCGCTCCCAGGTTACGTGCGCACACGAATTAAGAAAACGATGGATGCAATCGGATTGCTGTTGTCGGTGGGAGTTCACGTAACACTGCGAAAGGACATGCACGAGAAGTTGTTTATGATGGACGATTGTGTTCTATGGGACGGCAGCTTGAATTTCTTGAGTCATTACAAGACCACTGAACGCCTCAATCGCTGGGTGAGTCGAGCGGTCGTCATGAAAGCACTCATTCAACATGATGCTCTTTGCCGGACACCTCATGCACGATTGTCGCGTGCACAGCCGCGGTTTGTTAATCTGGGGAAGCATATTCTCCGACGACGCGAATTGTTGGGTTGGTCACAGAAGCAACTGGCGGCCAGGGCTGAAACCTCGCAGCGAACGATTTCCGATCTCGAGTGTGGTACTCACAATGTGACCTTAGATCTAATTGGGCATGTCTGTGACGTGCTTGGTTTAGACATCTCTATCACAGAGAGCTATCTGTGGCACAGTGTCGAATCTTTGACGGTCGCCGGCAGCGCCAAGTCTTCGTTTGTGCCGATATCGGCGATGCGACCGTTGAATCTGAGGCTCGAGCGTATTGGCAAATACATCATAGAAAAACGAGTTCTGTTGGGGTGGACCCAACAGCGACTTGCAACGTTCGCGCGTACTAGCCAGAGGGTGATTTCTCAAATCGAGACCGGTAAACGCAATATTCGGATGGATTTGCTCGGGCGGATTTGCTGGGTACTGGGTCTTGATGTCGTCGTCACAGATGCACAACTCCTGCCGGAAGTTGACGCCATTACCGCATCACGGCGCACACATGGAATGTGATGCCGGATTCCTGACGCGCGGCATGGAATAAGAAACGGTCATTTCTTATTCCATTGAACGTTAATGGAATAAAGCGGAGTCCATTTCTATTCCATCGCGGGCGTCCCGATGTCATGGGGGGGGCTCGTTCCCGCCTTGTTGACTGCGCTCTGAAACAGCGACCAGTTGGGCGGATTATCCGGGCTATAGCTTGCCCATATTTACCGGGATGCCGCTGTATATGCCGGTTTTAGTGTCGTTCTTTTAAACAAAACTGACTTTTTCGCCAGGGTGTAAGTTGGAGGGTAGGCACCAAAAAGTCAATGCTTGTTCTTTCGCTGCTGATGACTAAACTGTTGTTTGGTGTTGGGAAATTGATCGGCAGCAGAACCACATGTGGTGGCATCGCCCCACGACACTGCTACGATAGGCTTGGGGTTATCCGATAGATATATCGGACTAGAAACGGAAAAGTAATGGAAGACGTAAGTTTGCCGGCCCATCTCCTCAAACGGCTTGAGGAGCTCAAAGGTCGTGAGTCCAGCTATTGGGAAGATGAAATGTACTCCCACGATGCGCTCACTAACTTGCAATATCGCGATCAGCTCGAGAAGTGCTTCAAGCTCGATCCGCTAGGCCCGCTGCCCCCGAGACAAGCGTAATCGATTAGCGAGGCATGGTAGCGGCGGGCGGAAGCCCGCTTTGCACTACTTTTGGCGGTCAGACCAGCCTTCTTTGTTTTCTTGTCGAGCCCGTCCGACGGCCAGTGCACCGTCGGGCACGTCTTTCGTCGCCACGGTTCCGGCGCCGACGCTTGAGCGTTTGCCTAACTTTATCGGCGCCACCAAAACGGAATTGCTGCCGGTAGAGGCACCATCTTCTATGACGGTGCTGAACTTCTTGCCGGTCAGATGGTTATAGTTGGCTGTTATGGTGCCGGCGCCAATGTTGACCTTGGTGCCGACGGTTGCGTCGCCCACATAACTCAAGTGCGATGCGTTAGTAGATCCGGCGATGGTGCTCTTTTTGATTTCCACGAAGTTGCCCACCCGGCACTTGTCGCCGACCACAGTGTGTTCGCGCAAATGCGAAAACGGGCCCACCTTGCAGTCGGATCCGATTTGCGAATTAACGACGAGGGACTGAGCCACAGTTGTCCGCTCACCGATTTTCACCGGACCATGTATCACGGTGTTTGGTCCGATAACGCAATTGGAGCCGATTGAAACGTCGCCCGTAATGTAGCAGCCAGGCATGATGGTGGTGTCATTGCCGATGACCGCTTCAGGGGCTATCCAAGTTCCTTTAGTGTCGACAATGGTGACGCCTTCGACCATCAACGACTCAATGGTGCGATCTCGCAGCAACGAAGTCGCCTCCGCCAGTTCTGCCCGCGAGTTGATGGCAGCCACCTCTCGCCAGTCCATTGCCACCAAACTCGATATCGCCAGTTTGTGGTCGTGCGCCCAGGCGACGAGATCGGTCAGATAATATTCTTTCTGTTTGTTATCGTTCTTCAGCGAGTTCAGCCCTTCGGCGACCTTAGGCCATTCAAGGCAGTAGATGGCTGGATTAATCTCCCGAATGCGCTTTTGTTCTTCAGTGGCATCTTTATCTTCGACAATTTTGGCGACTTGCCCCTGCAAATCCCGCACGATGCGCCCGTAATTCTTGGGATTGTCCACATACGTGGTGAGCAGGCTAAGCACCGCCTTGTCTTCTTTGTGCTTGGCGATGAACTCGCTCAACGTAGCGGTGGTGAGCAACGGGGCATCACCCACGGTGACTAAAAGCGTGCCACTGAATTTGGTGAGGTCGGGCGCTACCTGTTGCAGAGCGTGCCCGGTTCCTAACTGAGGCTCTTGGACATGAGTGCTGCAGGGCGTTGCCGGAGGAGTGGTATCGAGATATTCGACAATCTGCGCCGCGCCGTGTCCAATCACGACGTGAATCTTTTCCGTGCCCAGCTTATCCAGGGCATCGAGGATGCGAGCGAGAATAGGCTTTCCAAGCACATCGTGCAGCACCTTGGCGCGCGCGGACTTCATCCGCTTGCCCTGTCCTGCCGCCAGCACCACTGCGCGAACTGAGTTGTTGGTACTACTTGTCATACGGTCACCTGCCAAACAACGTGCTGCGAAGTTTAGCAAGAAAGAGGCGAGGGTGGTGCCTCGCCTCTTTACTTATGACCGCAGGGTTGGTGCTGCCCCAACGGGCTCGATCCCTCAAGCCCCTCCCTGGAGATACTGCGGGTGGTATCGGGTTGTCCTCACCTGTATAGTACAAATTGCGATAGAAGTAAACACAGGATCATACGTATGCGTATGCCGCCACATATGGTGGCAACAAAAAGCCCGGTCTGACGACCGGGCTTTTTACTTCTTTAATTGACCGCAGGGTTGGTGCTGCCCCAACGGACTCGATCCCTCAAGTCCCTCTGTCTGGAGTGTCTGCGACACGTTGTTCGAACTGTTTTATTTGTACCTCGAAAAAACACCCGTCTCCTCGTCTTTAACGATTTCCTTACGAGTGTGTGGCTTTGTGAAGCATACCTGCCATATCAGACTCATCCATAACAACTTTGTTCCCGCCGGAATTAGACAGGGTTTTCGGCATTTCAACAAATCGGCCAAAAGCCGCCAATCGGCGGATCTTTAACGAAATGTTGAGAGCGCCTATTGTTATACGACGATGGTCAACAGGATAAGAGCCGCAACTGCGACCGCCAAAAGGTAGTTAATAGGCAGCAGCGAAATACTCAATCCAACGCCGTGGTCGCCATGCCGAGCAAGCGCTCGTTCAAGGTACTCATCGTGGTTGCTCGGCTCTGTGCCGCGAGCCGGCGCCTTGGCAGGAGCGCCCTCAGCGTGCGCTATTTGGGCCGCAATCGTACTTATCGCCTGCAACTTAGCTTGCGACGGAACTTTCCCGGACGGCAGGGAGCCCGCGGCTTCGTTCGCGATCACCGCAACCGGTGCCGGTTCTGCAATTTTCAAGACGAACGTCGGCTGCTGATAACGGTGATGCATCTCATCGAGCAACTGCTGCTCGAGCTCGCAGACCCGCATCCGGAGCTGCTCAAGCTCGACGTCGGAAGCTATCGCCTTGGCGGCGCGCGCACGATAATATTCCATCAAAGTCAGTTGCTTGTCCTTCTCGGCAATCTCGGCGCGCGCAAAACCGAGCTCATGGTGCGCCGCGGTCAGCTTGCCGGCATAAATTTCCAGTTGAGTCACAAGCATTTCGAGCTTGGCTTGCAGCCTGATCATCTCAGGGCTGATGCGTGCCACAGGCTCGGGTTCGCGAACAATCTTCACCCACGGTACGTCGCCGCGGCCCAATTTTTGACCAAAGAGATATTCCAGAGAGTCCGGATCGATATCGTCGGCGGCTGGTGATTGCCATGCTTCCGGTAACGCCATTTTTTCCATCCACCTGTTGTCGTGTCGCCCTATATTGTGGTTGGTTTAATTGATATCGACAAGCGTCTGCCCGATGCTGAATGACGACGCCCAGCTATGGGTAAAACCTAAACAGGTCGGTCGATTTGCAGTTTTGCTTCGGTTAGCCAAGAGAAGGAGCAAAGATGAAACTTGCAGTAAGAATTGCAGTTTTTTCTCTGGCAATTTTCGCTCTGGTGCTGCATCCGTTGTCCGCTAATGCGGCGAAGCAGCATCCAGGATCAAGGCCGGCAGCGGGTTCTGCCGCCGGCACCGCGGGCGGAGGCACGGTTTACCCGCAATTTCTCTATCAAGGCAAAACCACACGGTGGATCCCGCAGCAGATGCCGATAAAAGTATGGGTGTCAAATGGATTGTCGCTGGATCAAATTATCGATCCGGCGACTGGCGCTCCCGTTACCAACACCGCTAACACCGCGCACTGGGGTGACGCCGTGGTTGCGGTTCTCGAACAGGGCAAGATAGGCTCGCTTCCGCAGGTGACGCCATTTTCCGAGGAGATGTATCAAGCTGCGGTTAGAGGAGTTTCGTCCTGGAAGGTGCTCGAGCCCGAGGGACTCTATTCCTACCGACTCACCGACAATCCGGACGAAGCTGATGTGTATGTCTTTTGGACCAACCACTTCGTCAACAAGCTCGGCCTTGGTTTATTTGAAAACGACATTCGCGGGCAAACGTCGAAGTGGCTGCTTCCTGCTCAGGCTGTGCTTTCGGCGATGCAGGAAAATAATCTCGATTTGATTCGCCGCTCTCGCAAGCCGGTGGTGATCCTGCTGCGCACCACGGCGTCAGACGGACAGAACATGATGGGGCTGCGGGATATGGAAGCTGCGGCCGCGCATGAGATGGGGCACGCGCTCGGCATCGACGGGCACAGCCAGAACCCGCACGACCTGATGAGCGTGTACTGCGCGCAGGGGGCGCCGTATCCCAAGCCGGGACCCAACGACCTGGCGACCATGCGGTTCCTCTATCACCGCCAGGCGGACATGATTCCTTAGTAGCCGGCTTTCGGGCCCGGTCTGGGTTTTGCGCATTAATGTTGCGAAATGTTAAGAAAATCAATCGGCAGCCTCAGGCGTTGAACTTTTTTTCGAGTTTGAGCGTTTAGCAGGTGTTATCCGACCGGCTCCGTCTCAAAACTATGAACAAAGCAATCACATACTCAATGGCTGCAGTTTTGCTGACCGCAACCACCTGCTCCCTTGCAGGTAGCTGCCAATCGCCGTCAGCTTTCACCGGCCAAGCCGCTATCAATACGGTGAACGCCACCCGCCAATCGGCGGAAGACCAGAAAATTTTGCATCTATTAAATAGGATGACCTTCGGCGCCACGCCGGAGGACATTGCCCTGGTGAAAAACATCGGCATCGACGAGTACATCCGGCAGCAGCTAGACCCGCGCTCAATACCGCAGAACCAAGACCTGAATCAAATGGTGGCGGATCTGCCGGTAATCAGCGGCGATCCTATGAACCTGATGATGACTTATTCACGCCAGGTGCTGATGGAGAAAGCTAAAAGTGATGGCGCGCAAGACAAGGAAGCGATTCAAAAGCAAATCGGCAAAACGTATCAAGGGCTGCACCAACAAATGTTGATGGCAAAGTTGCGCCGCAACATTGAAAGTCCGCGGCAGCTCGAAGAAGTGATGACCGACTTCTGGTACAACCACTTCAACGTTGCTGCCAACAAAGGCGCGATGGACCGTTTCCTCTGCGGGTCGTTCGAGCAGCAAGCAATTCGCCCATATGCGCTCGGCAATTTTCGCGATTTGCTCGAGGCTACCGCGCATCACCCGGCAATGTTGTTCTACCTGGACAACTGGCAGAACACGGCCCCCAACAGCGCCGGTTCTCGCGGCAAACTTAAAGGTATAAATGAAAACTATGCGCGCGAGCTGATGGAACTGCACACGCTTGGTGTCGATGGCGGTTACACACAACACGATGTGGTCGCACTCGCTCACATTCTTACCGGACTCGGTTTTGCGCCACCGAAGGCGGTTGCGTTAGGGCGCGTTCAGCCCGGTGTTTTCGGTTCTTATTTCGATCGCAATCGGCATGACTTCGGCGACAAGGTACTGTTGGGCCGCACAATTAAAGGCAACGGGGAAAGCGAGATAGAGCAAGCGCTGGATATGCTCGCCATGCATCCCTCGACAGCGCACCATATAAGCTACCAGTTAGCTCAATACTTCGTGTCCGACAATCCCCCGGAAGCATTGGTCAATCGTTTGTCGCAAACATATCTACACACCGGCGGCAACATCAAAGCAGTCATGAACGAGCTATTGCACAGCCCCGAATTTTGGGACAGCAAAAACGTGGCTGTCAAATACAAGAGCCCGTATCGGTATGCTGTGTCGGTGGTAAGAACAAGCGGCGCCCAAATCACCGACTATAAAAAACTGGCCGGCTTTGTCGCGTCCCTGGGACAACCTATCTATGGTTGTCTGACACCAGACGGATACAAGAACACCCAAGAAGCATGGCTTAACCCTGACGGCTTGCTGAAGCGAATCGCATTCGCCGCCAACGTGGCGCGCGGTGGACTCGGACAAGTGCCGGACAACGAGCTCAATCGAGTTGAGGCGTCGGTGGCACCATTGCTGGGCAAGAAAACGACGACCGCATTAGCCAGCGCGCGTGAGCCCCAAAAAGCCGGATTGATGCTTGGTAGCCCCGAATTCATGACGTACTAAACGCGCGCGACGGATGGCGTCGGCCCTACTGGAGAAACTGACAATGGATAGACGTGAATTTTTGAAAGCAGGATTGTTCTCCCTCGGGATGTTTATTCCTGGCACGCAAGGCTGGGCATACAGCAACGGCAAACAAAATGGCGGGCACAAGCTCGTGGTCGTGTTCCTGCGGGGAGCGATTGATGGATTGAACGTCGTGGCGCCCTATGGAGACGAGCGTTATTATCAAATTCGTCAATCGATTGCCATTCCGCGTCCGGGTAGCGAAGGTAGTTTGCTCGATCTCGATGGTTATTTCGGATTGAACCCGGCACTGCAACCGTTGCTGCCACTTTGGCAAAACAAGCAGCTTGCTTTTGTTCATGCGTCAGGTTCGCCGGATGAAACGCGCTCGCACTTTGACGCGCAAGATTACATGGAAAGCGGCGTGCCTGGCGTCAAATCCATATCTACCGGCTGGCTCAATCGCCTGCTTACTCAGTTGCCGGACAACCAGTCACCGATTCGGGCAATCAATGTCGGTCCGACATTGCCGCGCATTCTCGAGGGGCCGGCCACCGTTGGCATGGCATCGGGTGCGCTGAATGGCAACGCCAGACCGATCAACTTGCCGGAGAATTCGCCGCTTATGCAAATGTACGGCAATCGCAGCGATGCGCTGGGAGCAGCGTTCCGCAACGGTGTTGATGCACAAAATCAAATCGCCGGCGACCTCAACAATGGCGATAGCGCCGGCGGTGGGGACGATCGGATGATGCGCGCCAGCAAAGGTGCACCATCGCCGGTAGCGTTCCCCAACTTCGGCGCGAAGATCGCAAAACTCACGCACGACCCCTCGGTGCAGGTTGCCTTCGTCGCGCTCGGTGGTTGGGACACGCACATCAACCAGGGCGCATCCAAAGGACAGCTCGCCAATAAACTCACGGGCTTAGGCAAAGGGCTTGCCGAGATGGTAAAAGCGATGGGTTCCGATTTCGAAAACACCACGATCCTCGTGATGTCGGAGTTCGGCAGAACTGCCAAGGAAAACGGCAATGGTGGCACCGATCACGGACATGGCAACGTCATGTGGGTGCTTGGCGGCGCCGTGAACGGCGGCAAGGTTTACGGCCGTTTCTCCAGCCTGGCTGATCGTGACTTGCACGAGTCTCGCGATCTGCCTGTGACAACTGATTTCCGCACGGTGCTTTCCTCCGTAATTTCAGAGCACCTGGAACTCAGCAGCAAGTCGCTCGCGCAGGTATTCCCGGAGTTTACCGCCCGCGAGCGGCTTGCGCTGCTGACGTAAGTTTATTCGAGCACGAGGGATCCGCGCGCCGGTAGCTTATGCTGCCGGCGCTCCCCGCTCACTAAGACGTAGCGGCGGGCGGAAGCCCGCTACCCGAGGAGCGTCCGCAAAGCGGGCTTCCGCCCGCCGCTACGATATAATTTACCAGCCTCAAGTAAGGATGTTATGAACGTTCCAGAACGATTGCCGAACGGTGTCACGATTGGGCACGCGCAAGATGCGCACGGACTCACCGGCTGCACGGCGATCATTTTTGACAAAACGATTATCGCCGCTGCCGATATTCGCGGATCTGCACCTGCGACCAGCAACTTCTCGGCACTAAATCCGGTGCATGTTTTTCCGCGTGTCGATGGAATATTTCTGGCCGGCGGAAGTGTGTTTGGGTTAAACGCGGTTGGCGGCATGCAAAAATTTCTCGAGGAGAAAGGGCGCGGATTCAACGTGGGCATTGCCACCATCCCAATCGTTCCTGCCGCCGGCATCTTCGATCTTGCAGTCGGAGATCCCAAGGCGCGTCCGACGGCCGAGCTGGGTTATGAGGCATGCAAGAATGCCAACCACAATTTGCCGCAGCAAGGTTCCATCGGTGCAGGAATGGGCGCCTCAGTCGGCAAATTTTTCGGTATCAAGCAGGCGATGCGTGGCGGCTTCGGCTATAGTTGGGCAAGTACACAAGCCGGCTCACAGATGTGGGTGTTCGCCGTAGTCAATGCGTTCGGCGACATCTGGCAGCCGCGCTCCGACAAGATCATAGCCGGAGCTCGCAAGGCACCCGACAGCAAGGAATTTGTCAACGCTGCCGAGCAAATTGCACAAGGCTGGAAACGAACCGGATATGGTGCCACCACTCAGGTACAGCAGGCAGGCAAAACATCTGAAGAAGGCTGGAGCAAGGATCAAGGTGAAAACGAACCGCCAATCGACAACACAACGTTGCTCGTGGGTGTGACGACAGCTAAATTGGATGTTCTCGACTCGCGCAAACTCGCTGAGTCTTGCATGCTGGGCTTGTCCGATGCGGTGAATCCGGCCTGCACCATATTTGATGGCGACCTTGCGATCGCTGCATCGCTTGGTGAAGTTCGCGATGATATAACGGGCTTATGCGTAATCGCTCGTCGCGTGGCCGGTGAAGCGATTATCAATGCGGTAACGCACGCGACAGCACTTCCGACGATACCGTGCTACAACGATGTTATTTGCGATAATCCGGCGTGATCGTTATCGTTTGATTGCCTGAGTGATCGATGGTTTCGCTATAGACGTTTTGCGGATTAGACCAGAAATTCTTAAATCCGGGCGCTGACCGCTCGATGCCGAAACTCAAGTCGCGACCTTTATTGAAATCACCGGCCAAATACAGTCCAACGGTTGTCGTTTTCGCTGTCAGGTCGTTCATATTCAATTTCGAAAGTGCATCGATGTAGCGAAGCTGTTCTTCAGCATAGAGTCCACTCAGAGCTGCCTTGAGCGAAACCGGATTTCCGTTTTCGAGATCGGTTGTAACTCTGCGAACTTCAGTCGGATCAAAGGGCTTGCGGTTCGGCGCGGCGACGTCATCCGGGCGGCTATGCTTCAGGTCTACCGTGAAAGTATCGTGATAGGCGTTTTTGCCTTTGTAATCGAAGTCGATATCAATTTGCTCTCCGAACCAGTGGTGCACGTCGAATTTCAGCGTGCCCGATTTTGTCGTCCCTGACTTCACGTCATCGAGGTACATGTCGCGCATGAGGTTGACCGATTTGATGCGCTCTTCTTCGAACTGACCGTTGAAGAAGCCGGTGAGGTGATCGGTCTTGCCGTGTTCCAGCTCGGTGACTAGCTGTCGTTCGGTTGGGCGGTCCGCCATGGTTCTTTCCCTCGGTGTAAACCCATTCTATGTAGGCGGCTCCGAGAGGAAATGGGGGAAATACGCTTGTTACGGCACTTTAACGGGTTGACTAGCGGGCTTTCGCCCGCCGCTACATGGCGGGAAGCGCGTCGGACCTAGTAATCGATACGAATGATTGTGGCTGCCGGCGGGCAAAATAGCCGGAAATTGCTCTTGGGGTCGGCGCTCAAGCCGCGGGATACATGGATCACCGTTTCGCCGCGGCGGACGAGTCCGGAAGCCTCCTGGCGCGGCAGTTCTGAGTCCGTGATTAAGGCGCCGATGCCGGGCACGCGAATCTGGCCGCCGTGCGTGTGGCCGGCGAAGGCTACATGGATTCCCGCGTCGACCAGGCTCTGAAGCCGCCTGGGCAGGTGCAGCAGCGCAATAACCAGAGCATTGCCCGGGGCTGCTTTAGCCAGCTCCAGCACCTTCTCTTTAGTCGTGCCGGGATAGTCGATGCCGATGAGATGAAGGTTGGCTTCCTCAATCAGCAAAGCTTCATTGCGCAAGGTCGTGATGCCGGCTTCCGTAAGCGCGTCGATGAACGGTTGAACATCGCGCTTTTCTTTCGGATGTCTGTAGCGGCGATCCAGTCGCCCCCATGTTTTGTTCAGCCATGTGTAGGCATAGTAATCGTGATTGCCGAGCACGGCATACGCACCAAGCCGCGGTTTTCCCGCGACAATCTGCCGCGCATATTGCAGCCCCGACTCATTCTCGAAAATATCGCCGGTAACCACGACCATGTCGTAGTCATCGGCGGATAATTGCTTCAAAAAATTTAGCTTGTGTGATTCAGGCGCGCACAAATGCAAGTCGGATAAGTGCAAAACTTTCAATTGGCGGCCGGCACCATCGGCGGTGGCAGGCACATTAATTGTCGGCACATGTTCCAAGCGAAATTTGCGCGTCTCGACTTTCGCGGCATACAGGTATACCGCCAAAACGAACAGAACGCCGCCGCCAAGTACGGTCCACAGCCAGGGGTTAAAGAACAGCTCGTGCAATCCCATGTCTATGCGTGCCTTTGTCCACGTTCAATCATACACACGCGAAGTAAAACGGTTGTAAGTGGTGAGTAAATCTATCGTAGCGGCGGGCGGAAGCCCGTTCTAGGAAACGTGCTCCAGCTGGCGGTCGAATTTGGGTCTCGGCTTTACACCAATATCCGGCGCCGTCAGGATGCCGTTCAGCCAGCGGAAGGGAAATCCAAGTCCCACGAGCGCCAGCGAAAACAAACAGTCATATGGCAGCGAATACCAACTGAAATTGCGAATGGTCTCAAACAGCCACGGTTGCCAGTTGAGATAAGTGCCTGCGCCGTCGAACAGCAAGAGCATCAGCGAGCCACCGACCAAATAGAGCAGACCGAGCAGGTGGATATTCACCAATCCGCCGACGATAGCCAGCAATTGTCGAAAGCTAGTGTTGGACGGCGCCGTGATTCTGCCTGCAAACCACGCACCACCTATCAAGCCAAGTAAATAACCGAAGCTCGGCTGTTTGTAATAGGCAAACCCGCCGCCCGCTGCGAATACGAGCATCCCGAGCTTCGGACCAACCAAGCCGAGGATAACGAATCCGAGCGCCGCCAAAAATCCGAGCGGCACGCCAAGAACGTAGCCGAGAAAAATTGCGATCGGGCACAGAGGAACATAAGGGCTGACACGAATTGGAGGTACATTCCTGCGCAATACTGGAAATTGATCGAGCACCGCTTGCTGGGAATTTGGTGGCAGATAAACCAGAACTTGTTGAATGCCGGAATTGATCAACCGTTCGATATTGTGTTGCGTGGGAGTCGGTAGTGGCAGCGTGGTGAACGAGGCGAAAATAAGCAGCTCCACGCCCAAGGCGAGCAGCACGAGCTGTCCGATGAGCGATTTGCGACGAAGGCGCCGGATATTGCCAGTAATTGCCCAGTTCATGGGATCCTTGTAGCGGCGGGCGGAAGCCCGCTTTCGCTTTGTCAATAGATTACGTGTTCTGGCGGTTTTGTGAAAGAGCCCCAGTGTTTAGAGTGATGTCAGAAACCGCGAATTTAGCCTGCAGGTCTTGCAAATGAGTGTTGACGTTTTTCTTAAATTCGTCTGAACGAATGTTCTCAGCCCATAATACGAGAGCATCTTCGTCGTTGTCCTGGTAATACTTTCGCCTGGTGCCCAGGTTCTTGAAACCGTATTTGAAATAGAGATTTTGAGCCGCGTAATTGCTCGCCCGAACCTCCAGGGTAAGCCAACTGGCACCAACGTTTTGTGCATGCTCAATATCATTGATAAGCAGAAGCTCACCAATATAACGCCGGCGCAGATCCGGATGAACAGCCAGCGTTGTGATGTGCGCTTCTTCGCCTATCAGCCAAAAGCCTGAATAACCGCAAAGCTTGGCGCTCAATTCATCCGCGGTGACGAAGTAATGACCGCCCGGGTTGGCGAGCTCGTTGAGAAACGACTGGCGTGACCAATGATGCGTCCCGAACGCGTGCGGCTCAATCAGCATGATCTGATCCAGATCAGCTTCTGTCATTCGGCGGATTTGGAGTTGCATAGTCCTTTTGCTTTTTGACAGTTATCGAAGGTCCGCGCAGGTACAGGGGTAGAACGTCGACCCAGGGAAATGTTTCCGCAAGTTGGTTCTTTCCGTCCGTGTGTGAGGGCAAGAGCCGCCTCAAAGATAACCGATCGTATGCCAGCTGGGCCTGAATCGCGGCAATATTCTTCATTAAAGGCAGCGGCTGCGCCGGCTGCTCGGAAAAAACGCCGAGCGCTTGCTCGTCGGCATACCACGCAGGGATCTCGGACAATGCGCGCCGAAGCTCAGCGGCAGAGCCAAAACCCGCAGGTACAATCGGATGAGCAGGGTCATCGGTAGTGGCGGCGAACGCTCCGTAGAAAAACAGGTTGGACGTCGTGGAGATTATCGTAGCGGCGGGCGGAAGCCCGCGCTCCTCTGTACCGGCGGGCGGCAGCCCGCGCTCCTCTGTACCGGCGGGCGGAAGCCCGCTTTCGCAGGCGAGCCGCCTGCGCTCCTCTGCGGCGGCCACGTAATATGTTTCCAACAACGATACGCCGATTAATGGCAGCTGCAGCGCCTGCGCGAGCGTGCGGGCAGTAACAACGGCTACGCGGACGCCGGTAAAACTACCGGGTCCGACACCGACGACGAGCAAATCGAGCGATCGCTTCGGCCATCCAACTTCGCCGAAGGCTTTGTCGACCTCCGGCATCAAGGAAGACGCCACTTGCTGGCGATCGGCTCCGGGGTCCAACTTCTGCTCGTGCACGACGGTCCGATCTTCCAGCAAACAAACATGCAAGGAGCCGGCGCTGGTGTCGAACGAAAGTGTACGCATGTTACCGCAAGTCGATGCTAGCTCTCGTCACTGTGCATGGTGCCGAGGTTGACCGCATCCGATAATGCAGCGTCCGATGCTCCGTTTGGACCCTTGCCGAGAGATTCATCGAGCGCGGTTTCGGCAGCTACTTCTCTTTCTTCGCGGTGCTCGGCGGCGGCGTCTTCGAATAGCTGGTCGTCGTCGGGCAACACGAATTCTTCGATCTCGCCTATTGGTTGCGCTTGCAACTGCGCGCGGAAGATTAGTTGAATCGCCTCAGTCTGGATGGACCGCAGAAGCTGCTCGAACAACTCATAACCTTCGCGTTTGTATTCCTGCAGCGGGTCGCGCTGTCCGTAGCCGCGCAGGTGAATGCCCTCGCGCAGTTGTTCGATATTGTGCAGATAATCGACCCACTTGGTGTCAATCGTGCGAATCAAAATCTGCCGCTCGAGCTCGTGCATGATTTCAGAGCCGACGTGCTCGGTGCGCACTTCGTACGCCAGCTTCACATCGCGCATCAGCTTGTCGCGGAGATCTTGGAAGGACAGTCCCGCCAGCTCGTCCATCGGAATGGTGGCAAGCATAGGAATATCATTGGCCAAAATCTGCATCATTTGCGGCAGCTCGGTCTCTTCCCATGTCTCAGGCGGCTTTTCCGGATCGATATGGTTGTTGAGGATGATATCGACGTGATCCGTAAGCATGTCGAGCACTTCTTCGACCAGCGTCTTCTTCTCAAGAATGCGCCGGCGCTCGCGGTAGATCACCTCGCGTTGAGTGTTGAGAACGTCGTCGTACTGCAGAATGTGCTTACGCATATCGAAGTGATAGGCTTCCACTTTCTTTTGCGCGCCTTCGATCGATTTCGATACCATGCCGTGTTCGATGGGCATTTCTTCATCGGCTGAAATCATGTCCATCAGCCTGGCGATGCGATCGCCGCCGAAGATGCGCATGAGTGTGTCTTCCAGCGAAAGGAAGAAACGGGTGCTGCCCGGGTCGCCCTGACGTCCGGCACGACCTCGAAGCTGGTTGTCGATACGGCGAGCTTCGTGGCGTTCTGTACCGATGATGTGCAAGCCGCCGCGTTTGACCACTTCATCGCGCTCGGCATCCGTTTCCGCTTTGAACTTTGCCGTCAGCTCTTTGACGCGCGCTTCGTATTCCGGAGATTCGTGGTCGAACTTTTCCTTGCCGCCCTCGATCTGTTCTTTAGCCAGATACTCCGGGTTGCCGCCCAGCAAAATGTCGGTACCACGACCAGCCATGTTGGTGGCAATGGTGACGGCGCCTTGGCGACCCGCCTGTGCGATGATCATCGCTTCGCTCTCGTGATGCTTGGCGTTGAGAACATTGTGCTTGACGCCTTTGCGAATCGATGCCACCACTTTCGCGGTGCGCAGTATGCTGTAGCAACGCTCGAGCAGCTCATCGGCTTTGACGAGTTCTTGCTCAATCTGTTTGATTGCCGCTTCCAGCTTGTCGGGATCGATCATGCCGGGGCGCTCGAAGATTTTCTTCAAAGCGTCAATGCCGCCGCCGGTATA
>DATNQY010000218.1:0-8280 GCA_036703785.1 Candidatus Obscuribacterales bacterium | reverse complement strand
GTTGCCCAGCATGAATTCCGGTTCGAAAGCGCCTTCAATGGCGATGCCCATTTCAGCAGCTTTGGCAATTTGCTTTTTCAGTATATTCCTTGGGCAAAGTGCCCAGGGCGTATGATCCAACTCGAACATATCGCACAACAGCAATGCCGAATTTGGTGCGTAAGGCAAGATCAAAAACGTATCGGGATCCGGCACGAGACGAACCTCGCCAACCGCACCGTATCCGGTGTCGCCCTGTCCGACGTCGAGCAGGTTCATGGCCATCGTCCCCTTCACCAAACCGATGCCTTCCTCCAGACGAGGCTTCAGCTTTTCAACGTGAGTGGTTTTGCCGCGAATGATGCTGCTTGTGTCGCAGAACAAAAATCGGACGAGTCGTACCGACGATGTCTGAACGTGACTCATTAGGGCTTGCACTGACATCGACGGTTCTCGCACGCTCAAAAACATCTGGTACCTCGCTGGACATGCACCCGGAGCACGTTATTGCCATGCCCAACGTATGGCTTAGTCAAGCATGTGCGGCGGTTTGAACGTAAGCCATGCTGCGGCGCTGAACATCAATAGGACGCTAAGCACGGCCAACTTCAAAATCAGCCACAAAAAGCTGTAGACAAACAGCGGAACCAGGTTTTGAAAGAGGTTGAGTGACACGCCAATCCCGAATACGGTGATCGCTCCGACAATCGCCGAGGTCCACGCCCATTTCGCCACCACCTCCACGTCGGGCTGGGCGTCCAAGGCAGCCAGCTGCTCCAGGTTTCCGCGAAGCATTTCGGCTTCCTTGGCCCGAACTTTCATGGCTATTTGCTTGATATAAGCCGCTACTGGGCGTGTTTCACTCATCATTACCATATTAATGAAATAGATCGGCGCAAAGTGGGTATTTAATGTTTGGTTGCAATCTGACCCATTGGCAACGACTCCTTGGAGGCTAGGATGAACCGCAAATTTGCTGGAATCGCTGTGACATCGATGATTGCTGCGCTGGTCATTTCGCCGGCGACGTTTGCCGACGAAACGCAAACAGCGGCAGCAACCGGCAGTCAGACCGCCACTGAGCCGGTTACCACCGCACCGGCTGCCGGCGCATCAGAGGCCCAAGCGGCAGCGCCAAGCACCGGCCCGGCCGACGAAGTTGTGGCTGGTCCCATGCTGCAACAACGCAGACAGCTTCTGGAGCACATTCATACGGCCGGCGCCCACGGCATCGGCATTACTAATTACATGATGGCCTTTAACGCGGTCGAAGATCAGGTGCGCAACGGTGCTAGTGAAACGCAAATCAAACCTCGCGTAGATCAGCTCAGCAACGCTCTTCTCGACCAATTGAAACGGGCGCAAATTCTCAAGACGCAACGCCCGCTGCCTCCCACTAGCTCGCAGCAGCCGGAAACAGCTGCTGCCGCCCCGGCTGCCCCGGCTCCGGCCGCGCCTGCCGCAGGCGGCGGACTCAACTTGGGCAATCTGCAAGACAAGCTCGGTGGCATTCAAATTCCTGAAAGTCTTAAAGAAAAATTTCTCAATAGCGACAAGGCCAAGGAAATCCTGAAACGCCTCGGGCAGTAATTATTGATGGTGGCGGCGGGCGATAGCCCGCTTTTGGAACCTCTGCTTTTGGCTGCCGTCCAAGTTGTTGCGGGGTTAGATAGACAAATCGCCGGGCAGAATATCATCAGAACGGCATCACGACTTGGTAGCGGCATTGTGATCAGACCCTCCACAGTTCTGCGCATTTATTGTGCGGCGTCATTCGCTGTAGGACTAGCCGTCAGCGTCCCGCTGGTAATGCTAATTCCGTCGAGAGAGCTCTCGCTCAACTCGACGGCAATCCTGCTTCTATGCTTCAACGTGCTCATGGTGATGCTACTGCCGCTGGTGCTCGATTGGAGCGAACGCAAATATTTCAAGGCACGTTTCGTGCAGCTTGAGGAGTTGTCCAAGACCAATCCTCAATTAAAGGCGGCATTGGATGAGCAGTGCCGCAAGCTGTCACTGCCCGGACTGCGCCTGGCCGCTGTCGATATGCCTATTAGTGAAACGTTCACTTATGGCTTGTGGAGGCATAATCCACGGCTGGTGGTGCCTGCTAGCTGGCTGCAGCAACCATCGGACGAAAGCAAGATAATGCCGTCCATCGAGGTAGAGCTGAACAGATTCGCCAAGCGCGATGTCAGCTTGGTTTTCCTTGCCTTCTGGATCGCCCAAGTCGCGCTTCAGTTCGCTCTTATAAAATTTATCGTGCACTGAAGAATGTCTGAGCAAATTAGCGCCGAGTCAACCAGCCCAACGTCAAATCGTTTGTTGGCAGGCAAATATGAGGTGCTCGCTGAGATCTCGCGCGGCGGCTTCGGCAGAATTCTCAAAGTTCGCCAGACCGGTTTGCATAAAGTTTTTGCGGCCAAAATTTTGGCGGATAAAACTTCCGCTGAGGAAGCGCGCCGATTGGCTCGCGAAGGACAGATCCTCACTAAGCTTTCGCACCCGAATATACTCAAGGTTTACAGTGCGGACGTTGATCAACACGTCGGTTTCCTCGTGATAATGGATTACTTGGACGGCGTGCCGGTGTCTCAGCTGATTCGCGAGAAGCAACTGAATGTCGGACTCAGCGTCCGGCTGTTCAAGCAGATGTGCGCGGGACTTTCCTACGCTCACGAGAATGGCGTTTTGCATCGAGACTTGAAGCCTAGCAACGTGATGGTGATTAAGGTTGATGAGCAGCCGCAGGCGGTTCTCATCGATTTCGGTATTGCGAAGCTTCAAGACACAAATCAGAAGCTTACGCAAACTGGTGCCTTGCTTGGAACACCACTGTACATGAGTCCGGAACAACTAGCCGGACAAGCATTGGATGTCCGCAGCGATGTGTATTCTCTTGGTTGCGTGCTGTATGAGATGCTCACGGGCGAGCCGCCCTTTCAAGGCGCCACATGGATGGACTTAGCGGCCAAACATCAGCTCGTCCCCGTGCAGCCACCGTCTGCGTTGGCAGCCAATATTCCTGCTCACCTCGAAGATATTGTGATCAAATGCCTGGCCAAAAAACCAGAAAACCGCTACCAAACCGTCAGTGAGTTGGTCGAGACCGTCTCAACCGAGAAGGCAACATCGCAACGCAGAAAACACTCGGCCAGAAGAAATACACTTCAGGTACGGTTTCCACGGCGTGACGTTATTATTGGTTGCAGCATGCTAGCCCTGCTTCTGATTGCAGGCGTTGTCACCTATCAGGCGAAGCTTGAGCCGTTCTGGCATCTCTGGTTGGCTCGCCATTACCGTTTAGACGGCCAATATTCAAAAGCGCTTGAACAAATCGATGAATCCAAGGCGCCGGCGACTTCTGAGCGGGCCGCGGTGGAACTAGGATTGATCCTTTTCGGACAGGGCGATTTTGCCAACGCACGAGGCGCGCTCAGTTGTGAACGTAATCGAATCAACGACAATACGCTTCGACAACAGGCTTGGCTGTGGGGGGCGAAGTCGCTTTTCTTTAAAGGCATCCAAGCCTCGCAGTGGGAGGAACGAAAGAGGTCTATTGCCGATGCCAACGGAGAGGCAAGAAACATAGAAAATTTCTGGACGAAGAATCGGGGTTTACCGGCATCGCCCGAACAACGGTTGCAGCGGATAGAAGCCAACCTTATCTCATCGATTATTCTAAACCGGCAGGCGCTCGCAGGCGCTGCCGGCCCGCGCTGGGGATCTAAAGACTATCTGGAACACGCAGATGGTTTGATAGCAGATTTTGGCGTTCAAAACGTACCACAATTGTGGTTGGCGGTACGAGAGGAGTCAAAAGCCGAATGCGTACAAACACTCGGACATCCGGAGCAAGTGAGGGCTCATCTCGATAACATGCAGCGATACTTGAGCATGATTGGCAGCGCGCCAAATAAGTTTCAAGAACACGAAGACCAGCTCTGGGCCAATTATTTACTCGAGCGCGTAAGAGAGCTCCGATTGCGCTGAGATCGACGACCCCGAATGCCGGGCAGGAGAGCTATTACTCTTCCAACGGCATTGACTGAAATAGATCGTACTGCGCGCCGTCTTTCCAATCGTTGTCTCTGAGCCCGGCTTTCAGACTGAGTTGTCGCAAGGTCTCGGGCAAGTCCCATCCGAATTCCGTCGGCACCTGAGGCAGGAATACCGCTTGGTGCTGTTGCTTCGAGAGAATTATGCCGTCAGTGCCCAGAACAATCTCTTTGAACGATGGCACGCGTCGTGGAGGAGTGAGAATGCTAATTTCAATGTGCACATCACTCAGCTCGTCCGCAGTTACAGGATTAAAACGGTAATCGCGCGAACTCGAGGCAATAGCGTTTTCGACGATGGTTTGATACAACGACCGCACAGGCCATATGTTGCCGATACAGCCGCGCAACTCTTTGCCGCTGTGCAATTGGCGGCGTTCACGGTCGGCGGCGGATTTCTTGTATAGCGTTACGAACGCGCCGAAACATTGTTTCATTTGCGCAGTGATAGTGATATCACTCTCGTGACGTGGATCGAGAACTTTCTGTTCTTTCACCCATTTCTCCAGGCTGCGCCGAGCAATCGTTAGCAGCGTTTGCTTCTCTTCATCGCTGAGCTTGATCGCATCCGAAATCGAATGGCGTTGGGCAGGATTCACGGGCCATTGCGGTCCTGCAAATGTGATGGCAAGGTAGCTTACTGAATTGTCGACATCGTCGGGAACTATCTCTTGCGATGTGGCATATTTGAGCAGATGTCCGCGCGCCTCCGACGGCAACATCGCACAGAGAACCGCGCATGGAAACAAGCCGCAAATCGTGTCTTCAGTGCGATTGTGAAAATCGATGAAACCTTGAAGGTCGGCTTGCGCCAGATGACCGTACGCTTCTTTATCGAGCTGCTCGATTTTCTCCCGACTGTAATTAGGAAATGGTGTATACCCGTAGCGTGGACCGTAGTGGGTAAAGTCCGAGCTGACAACGATGAGATCGTCCTTGGCAATGTAGCCCTTCAGCACTTCCGCAACCAGCCTGATTTCAGCTTCGTCTTTGAGAACACCGACGATCAGCGGCACGATTTTTACATCTCCAAAAGCTTGCCGGATGAACGGGAGTTGCAACTCCAGGGAATGCTCGACTTTATGAATGTCGGGCTGCACGGAAAAAAGCGGGTAGGATTTCAACTCGTTGAGTGTCCGTTTGTCCACGTGCAAATTCCCGAGCGGCGTTTCAAAAGACGTCGCGGACGGCAAGGCGACGCCGTGTAACGCCATGTGGTGGCTTGGACCGAGTAGGAAGACACGTTTTACCAGCGGTGACTGAATGGCATTATAGCTAAAGGCGGCAGTTTTGCCTGAATAGAGATAACCCGCGTGCGGCGCGATCAAGGCAAGAATGCTTTCGGTAGGCACCGAATGCGGTGCCAGGTTCATTGCCTCGTCGGCGTCGTGCAGATAAGCGCGCAGCTGTGCCTTTAGCTTGTCGCTGTTGCCTTCGTACCAGGTGCCGGCATATTGCGTGCGGCGTACAGTGTCGAGATTGAACTGCGAAAACGTCGGCATTACTTCTTTCCCGCGGTGCCCTGCGCGGGAGCCGCCTCACCCTGAGTCGGAGATTCCGTCGAGCTGGATGCCGGCTTTTCAATTACTTGATCGATTTGTCCATTGATCGAGCGATTGTTATCGCCGTGCGGATCGGCATACGATTCGAAGACGAGCGTGAGTTTGATCGGCGGGCTGCCCGAGGGCAAGGACTCGAGAGGCTGAGACTGGTTGAATGCATCGCTTGCCGCTTGTTCTGCCTGCGTGTTGGTGGGCGAACTGACGATCTTGAGGTCGGTGACCGAGCCTGTTTTATCTACGTTCAATGTCAGCGTGACTCTGTTTTTGCCGTCTGCCAAATACCATTTCGAATCGAGTTTGCTGCGCAGGCGATTTATGTAGCTCGTATATGCTGCGTTCAGTGCGCCGGATGTGTGTGTGCCGGAAGCCTTGGCTGCCGGTTTTGCCATCTGTTTGTTTACAGATTTCGTCCAGGCGCCGGGGCATGCGAGAGCCAAGAATAATCCGGAAGTGGCGATGATTCGGAATGCGTTGGGCTTGATCACGTTGGCTGCTCCTCCTTAAGCCGGACTTTTGGACTTCGTCTTCGATTTCTGCTGTTTTTCAATCTTCGGGCGAAAGATGCCGAATGACGATGTATAACCGTGCAGGAATGTTGTTCCGCCCACCGGTCCGATTTCTCCGTTGCAGAAGAATCCGCCCAGCGGCACTGCGCCCAGGTATTCTTTGAAGCAATCGCTGTCATGATTGGGCATGCCATAGAGATGCTCACCGCGACCCAGACAAGAGAACAAAAGCGCACCCTGCACCGCACCAGTATGACCCTCGCGGTATTGTTTCAAAAGCTGCCGCAAATCGTCAGCGGAGGTGGCTGCATCGCGGACGTGAAACTGAATAGTTTGTTCGCCGCGAAGTATTTCGCTGATTACCAGCGCGCCGCTGTTCGGTTCAATACCGATAATATTGCGAATCAGAAAATCGCCGGCGCGATGAGAGTCACGAAATTCGTCCATGGCAATGCCGATGAAGAGCGAGTCTTTTACCAATTCGTGCTCGGTGGGAGTGAGTCGTTCGATGACGTCGTGCAGAAGCTCCACAGCCGGCTTGCCTTCCAGCTCGAGAATGAAGTTTTTCTTGCACTTTGTGACGCGCAGGGGCTTGCCGATTGGTCTGCATCCCTGGGCGACGATTGTCTCTACGATCACGTCGCCTGATAATGAGGCTCCGACTATGCCATTGCGATAAACATGGTCGTCGAGGAAAAACGCATTCATGGTGGCACGGCTGGCGCCGCTGGCCATGCCGCCTATCTTCGCCGCTTGCGGAAAAGCGAAGTCGAGCCCTTGCACTAACATATCGATGCGGAAGCTGAACGGATCGGGCAACAAGATAAAGTGCGGCGTTTTTGTCGCCTCGATTTGAACCAACTCCTCCCATTTGTGCGGGGGATCGTCGAGGTCGGGCATGTCTGCATTGACGAGGTGAAATGTGCCGATTTCAACGTCCGGCAAAACGGCTGCCGTCAGCGCAACCGCCGGCTGAGACTCCACTTCTTTGCCGCCGCCGATAAGCCCTGAGGCTGAGCATCCAATAAGGTGTCGCGGCTTGAGCTCGTCAGTCAGCACCAGGGGTACGCGGTGGTAGTCTTCTGAGAAATTAGGCGAGACGAACACAACTACCAGGTCTGGTCTTTGTCCTTTCAATTGGGCTTTGACATCGCGCGAGCACTGGGTGAGAAGCTCGGACAAGTTGGCGTCCTTCTTCGCACCTTTAGGACCGATCAGTGCCGATGCCCATTTCATGGCGTCCGCCTTCTGGTCGCTCCGCTTGCTGCTCTTTTCAGCCATGGTCATTCAGACCGCCCCATTTAATCTACCGGTTGCCGACATTGTCCATTCTACTAGCGAATGGGCAAGGTTTCACTGGTAGAGGAGCGCAGGCTGCCAGCCTGCGGAAGGCGGGCTTTCGCCCGCCGCTGCCAGAAAGAGCGACAGGTTAACGTGCTGACCGTCTACGCGCCGGGCTCGGTCATCTTGAAGGGATCGAGCAGCTCATCCAGTTCTTTCTCTGTCAGCTTTGTCTTTTCGCGAGCGACTTCGCGGATGGTTTTGCCCGTTTCGGACGCTTCGTGTGAGATTTGCGCCGACAGGTCGTATCCGATTTTCGGCACGAGCGCCGTGCCGAGCATCAATCCGCGCTCGACCATCTCGGGGCCTCGCTTGGTGGCTTCCAATCCGTCGACGCACTGCTTGGCGAAATTCTCGCTGACTTTAGCCAACAGATTGATGGACTGTAGAAGGTTATAAGCGGCCACAGGCATCATGACGTTAAGCTCGAAATTACCCGATTGCCCGGCAATGTTGATGGTGACATCGTTGCCCATGACTTGTGCGCACGCCATGCAAACGGACTCGGCGATAACCGGGTTGACTTTGCCCGGCATGATTGAGCTGCCCGGCTGCACCTCAGGTAGCGCTAGTTCGGACAGTCCGGCGCGCGGTCCGCAACCGAGCCAGCGAATATCATTGGCAATCTTCATCAGGCTGACGGCAATTGTTTTCAAGGCGCCGTGCGCAAATACAACATCATCGAGTGTGCTTTGCGCCTGGAAGTGGTTGGTGGATTCCGTGACGCGCACCCCTTCGAGCTTGGAAACTTTTTCCAGCACGCGCTTTGCCATGTCTTTCTTCATGTTAATGCCGGTACCAACTGCGGTGCCGCCGAGCGCCACTTCGTGCAGG
>DATNQY010000217.1:0-33765 GCA_036703785.1 Candidatus Obscuribacterales bacterium | reverse complement strand
GGAGGCGCGGAAAGTATAAGTGGACCGCCTTTCCACTCGTCGTCTTTCAACATCGGTGTTTGCTCTTTGCTGAATTCTGCCTGCGACTCGCCGACAACGCTTTGACTGACCTCGTTGAAGGCAGCTTGCACATTGGAATTCTTGCGCAGTCCCTCAATCAAGTATTTTGTGAACAGTCCGTTGTTGAATCGTTTGGAATCAAAGGAAACTTGCTCCGGTTGGCACGAGGCGACCATCATTTGTCCGGTTCCCTGGAAAATGTTGTCTAATTTGGCGTGCAGGAAAACTGCTTTCTGTCCGGCCTTGCCTGCGTGGCAGGTATCCAGTACGACCATGATTCGATTGGTCACCTTACTCAATTGTTGCTTCCATTTTTCAACCAGATTTTGCAGTTCTATTGCGGTGGAATACGGTTTTGTTGGGTCGGTGTCGCTGGCAATCAGATAACTGCGATCGGTTTGCTTATCGACCATGCCGTGCGTGGCAACATAGACGACGACAAGGTCACCTTGCCTGATGTTGCGAGGCAGCCAGCCGCCGGGATCTCCCACATCCGATTCGATGTGCGATCGCGTCGCTTGTTCGTCAGTTATCAGTTTTACGTGATCTGCGGCGAAATGCTGTTCTTGGATAAGAAAATCCGCGAAATCTTTGGCGTCTTTTGCGGCGAACAGAAGATTCATTCCCGGGTGTTGAAATTTACTGATACCGACAACCAGTGCCCATTTATCCAATACAGGCGATGCTTCTGTTGGCGCGGATGACCAGGCGGTATGCACGTCGGCGGACATTGCCGGCGCCGACGCTTCGTGGGTCGGACTCGGCGGCACCAAGGTCGGGATGGAGCCCCTGGCGCCCCTGGCGCCCGCCTCGTGCATCAATGTGAGCTCTGCAGTAAGTGGTGCACTCATATCGGTGGTGACCATGGTCACCGTTTGTTCTTTGTCCGTACAGTGTCCCGTGCTCATGGCCGCCGGGGTGTCGATAAAACAGTTGTTGCCGATGAAGCTTTCACCTGCTTTCGGACTTATCTTCACACTACGCTCTCGTTTATCAATCGACAGCGGATCGAAAGGCTGTTTGGAGAGCACCAACTGCACGTGTTCCAATCCGGCGTTTTTGTCGAATACCAAGGTGCCCTTAGATGGCACGATATATTCATAGCCTTCGGCAACGCTGTTATTGTCTGAGTAGTTGGTATCGGGAAACAAAGTTGCGGAAGCGCCGCTGCTCCCTTGCGACATAACTATATACATGTAGCCGTTTATGTTCGGTCTGACTCGAAATCGGATTTGATCTCCCGACCGGAACGGAAATCGGCTGTCGACGACATAACTTTCGTTTCCGCGAATCAGCTCGATGGAATATTGCAATCCCAGCGTCTGCTTATAAAAGAGGTCCTTAGGAGAAGCAGGGACAGTGTTTTGTTCGGTCTGGGCTTGCGCAGAGGGGCTCTCGATTGCTCGGACCGGCATTGCATACGAACCTGAAAGCAATGCGGCGGCTAGCAAACACGACCAGTTAGCTCGTTTCATTACCAGGCGACCTCATAACTTCTCAGACAATCTACCCGCCGGTGCGCAAAATTAGTGGACGGGCGGTGGTTAAATGCTATAGCCGAGCCTCCTTCGGCTTTTTACTAAGGGCTGGGTGCTTTGGATTTAGCTGCGGCAGTAGCTTGTGTAAGTTTCCTGGAAACCGCCGCTGCACGGGATTGGGCGCCCGGGGCCCGCTCATAAATCTGCAGCGAAGCATAGTATTGCGCCTGTGCTGCATCGCACCGGCCGTTCTCCACGTAATAGTCGCCGAGCTGCTCCATATAATTCGCCGTTTCGGGCTCAAATGCCTGGTCATTGCTCTTCGCCAGCGCGATTAGCGCCGTCAAAACAGGCTCGATTTCCGTCATCATGCCGGTTTCCAAACACGAACTTGCCATTTGCTCAAGCAACTGTTTGGGTGTTTGACCCGGACCGAGCTTTTCATAAATCATGCGCGCGCTGCGCATAAACGAAAGTGCGGTGCTGTGATTGCATTGGGACAGCTCGACTTTGGCGATCATCCACAGGCACTTGGCTGTATCACCAGTTTCTCCCTGCCCGAGAGATTGGCGGTACTCCAAACATTTCAGCAACAGGGGTTGTGCCTCGTGATATTTTGCGTATTGGCAGTAAACCTGGGCGAGCCTTTCGCTGACGTTGAGAAGCGCAGACCTGTCATTGCCGCTCGATGCCTGCAGTATCGACAGTGCTCGCTTGAAGAAAGCTTCAGCGGCAGCGCGATCTTTGCGTGCCAAATAAATTTCCGCCACCTTCTGCGCAATCGCCGCCACGTCAGGATGGTTGGGGCCGAGATTCGATTCGGCTGCCAGCATGTTTTCCTGCTCGGCGATTAATTGCTTGTAGTGATCGTCTTCGAGATCGCGTGCTGAAATCCAATTGCCGGTTTCGCTGAGTTCTTTCAGCGTCATGTTGCGGGCATTGGCAAACTTGATGGCGCGCACCGCCACCATCCCAGGCAACGTGCCTTGCTTTACCAGGACTTGCGCAAACATCAGCGATTCGATTTGCTTGTCGCCGAGCATTTGTTCGTCGCGCAGCACCGTACCTATCGGCTTGCTTGTTTCTTTGGCGGTGGACAATGCCGCCTGCACCTTTTCAGATGTGAGCAATCCGGAGTCGGTGGCCAACTCGCCGAGTCGCGCGCGCGCAATCGGCTCGCCTGTGCGATGGCAGATGGACATCAGCTTCTTGAAGAGACGACCCGTGGTTTCGGGATCGATCATTTTATGTTGATACATGCTCTTAAGCGCTTCGTCGTAGTAACGCTGCGCTTCGGGCAATTTGTCTTGTACGTCATAGAGATCGCCGAGATCTTCAAGCGCGCGAGTGACTTCCGGACTGGAAACACCAAATACTTTTTTCTGTATTTCCAGAACGCGTTCGTAGAGCGGCAACGCTTCGCGGAAGCGATCGGTGGCAAAGTAAAGATTGGCAAGCTTCGTGAGCACGTACGCCACTTTGCTCGGCGGTATGCCGTAGGCGTCTTCGATAAGCTCACGAGCTCGTGTATACGCCTTTTCCGCTGGCTCGATTTCGTTGGCCAGGAAGAAGGTATCGCCCAATTCGACCAGTTCTTCATGGGTCTGTTCTGTCGGCGCCGGGGTACGTGCCATCGGCGCTGCGGATGTTTTTCTGTCGCTGAGTAACTCTAATACCGAAGCGGAGATATTATCAGCCCGCGGTGCCAGCGGATTTTGCAGCGACTGGATGAACGTGCGGTTGGTCTGGTATGCACTCTTCAACACTTCAAGGGCAACGTTGCCGGGAATGCCTTTCCGGATCGCGTTTTGGGCGTCGAGCGCGCGCGTGAGATCTTCTTCAGTTATGTAGCGCAAGACGCGCAGCGCCCGGCCAAGCGGAATCTGCTTATAGCCTGCGTAAGACAGTGCGTCGCCCAGGGCTTTTGCGTCAATTACTGACGACTTAATCAGAATTTCGCCGATTCTCATGACGCCATCCGGCCTATGGGCTGTCCATTACCAGATTTTGCCACTTACGCCGGTAAACGAAACTGAAACGCCGCACTACCGAGGTTTACTGAATGTTTTTTCGATACAGTCGACAACAGCATTGGAAGCCTCACCGCCATGTGCTTCCAGGCGTTTCTCCGGTCCGTAAATCATGAAGTACGGCAAAAAACGAATTTGCCGATTCTGCCGGATCACAGGCGACCGCCAGTCTATGCCGACCACCTGGGGGCGGTTGACATTTATGGAGCGCACGGCAAGGTCTGGTCTGACCGAGGCAAGCCTTTGCACGTACGGACGCAGAGCCATACAGGGCCCGCAATATGGACTATAGAACTCAACGATTGTGCGCTTGCCGGAAACGAGAGTGGAGTTGATGTCGACCGCCTGTCCGGGCTGGCGTTCATTCACTTCCACATAATCGCCGCCTTGTCCGCTCCCGGATGTTTGGCCGGTGAAGTCGGGAACGTTGTATGACGGCGGTGCCGGTGCAGTGGATGCCGCCGGCGCATTTGGTGCAGCTGGTTGGAATCCGTTGGTTCTTACCGGTTGCCGGCTCTGTCCGCAGCCGGTAAGAACAGCCGCCAATGATATTGTGCTGGCGATTGTCGCCATGATAAAGGTTGATCTTGGAAAGAGTTTCATGGTATCAGATGCAGTGGCAGGAGGCGGCTATTCCATGGGCAGGCCGGTGGCATCGGCGCACGCTGCCATCTCATCCAGCAGCTGCTTTGGACAGTTTCCGGGCGCCACTTTGTCGAACATAAGCTTCGCATTGCGCAAGAAGGACAGAGCTGTGGCATGGTTGCTCTGAGCAAGTTCGACTTTTGCCACCAGCCAAAGACATTTGGCTGTTTCCAGCGTTTCACCGGCGCCGCTGGAAGTGCGGTATTCCAGCGATTTCAGTAACAGCGGTTGCGCGTCGCCGAAGCGTTGTTGCTGGCAGTAGACCTGCGCCAGTTTTTCCGATAGGCGAGCGAGCTGAATTTTGTCCGGCGACGACTGTCGTTCCATCGAGCGCACGGCTCGCAAGTAAAATGCCTCTGCCGAAGCCTTGTCCTTGCGGTTTAGATGTAATTCTGCAAGCCGCAGCACGGCAGACAGCACTTCAGGATGATCCGCTCCATGAGTTTCCTCCAGCCCCAGCAATTTTTCTTGTTCGATTACCAGCGACTGATAAGTTTCATCGTTGCGTTCGGGATCCAAAAGCCACTTGCCTGCCTCACATAGCTGACGAAGCGGCGCCTTCTGAGAAGCGGCCAACTTGAGCGCGACAACCGCCACCGGCGCGGTTATGGTGCGCTGCTTGATCAACAATTGGGCGAGCATCAGTGATTCCAACTGCTGTGCATCCAGTGAGTTCTGGCTGCGCAAGACCATTCCCAGCAAGGCGCCCATTTCTTTCGATCGTGCCAATGCTTCCTGTAATTTGTCAGACGACACCATGTTGGCGTCGAGCGCCAATTCTCCAAGCCGCGTGCGTTGGCTGGGTTTATCAAAGTGTTGCGCCACCGCCATTTTTTTCAGCAGCCTTCCCGCCACAATTAAGTCGACCAGCTTCTGCTGCTGCGTGATTTGCAATGATTGCTCGAGATAGCTTTGTGCTTCGCTGAATTGTTTCTGGGCGATTTTGAGATCGGCCAAGTGCTCGAGCACTGTGCCTACTTCGAAGCTATTGGGGCCGAATGTCTTCGTCTGCATGTCGAGGACGCGCTTGTATAGCGGTTGTGCTTCGCTGAAGCGTTCCAGGGACGCATACAAGTTGGCGAGCTTAGTGGCGACGCCGACGATTTTGCTCGGGGGCGTGCCGTATTCATCCTCCATCTGGCGCAGAGCAAGCGCGTAAGATTTTTCCGCCGGTATCACTTTGTTGGCAGCCAGAAGCGCGTCGGCTTCCTTCACCAGTTGGTCCGAGGTTTGGGGGGCGTCACTGGATTTCACTGACGAGCCCAGGCTGGTGGCCGGCGACCACGGCTGTGCGGCGGGTATTGCCGGTTGCGTGCTTGGTTTGGGTTGTTGCACGGTCGTTGCTGAGGCCTTCATGTTCTGCTTCAGTTGTTCGAGCGCCGCATTGCGAGACTGTATGTGCGAGTCCATGTCTTTTTTGCTGAAAGTCCCGGTGTTCACTGCTTTCTGCTGCGTCTGCGTTGTTTCCAGCGCCTTTTCATTGGAAAGCGCTTCCAGAAGTCCGGGTGGGATTTTTTCCTTCCCGACGGTGCCTGGCCAGCTTTTCAAGCCTTCGACAAAACTGCGATTTGTCTGATAAGCATAGCGAAGCACGGAGACGGCAAGGCTATCTTGAAGCCCAAGCCGGATGGCTGTTTGGGCGTCCAGGGCACGATTGAGATTCTCCTCGCTGATGTATTTGAGCGTCCGCAGCGCCCGCCCAATCGGAACGGCCTTCTGCGTGGCGTAATCCAGCCCCTCTGCCAGGGCTTTCGCATCAATCAATTGGGAGCCTATCAGGATCTCGCCGATTCTCATGAATTAATCTATCTACGTGTGCAGCCTCTACCAGAATACTGCCCGCTTCGGTTACGGATATAACTCCCGGCGACCGCCGAATATGCCTCGGCAGTCCCGGATGCTAGCATGTAATGGTTCTCGATAAGGCGTTGTCATGTTCAACAAAACCGATTCTGCGGTCCTCGACGAAATTAAGTCCCAACTGTCGACGTTGGGTGAAGCTGTTTGCGAGCTTGGACCGATAAACGATCTCTGGAAACAGGCGCGCAATATATTTCAAACCAGCTCGCCCAACGTGCGCACAGCTCTGGAGAAGAGCCGAGAGATACGCGAAAAGATCTTCAAGCTGCTGGAGCAGCCTAAATGCGCTTACGACGATCAAGCATTGAGATTGGCAAATCAGTTGAAGTCGTTGCCGGAAAAACAGCGACAGTCGGTGCGCAAACTAATCGGCGAGCACGAACGGGCAGCCTTGTCGCCTTATGTGTCGCGATCGGATTGGCTTGCTCTGGAAGAGAAATCCGCATTGCGATTGTCGAGCGGGCTTATTATCCAAGCTTTGATTCTGCCGGATTATGAGGACGAACGGGATGTGATGGTGGCACTGGCACCGGCGCATGTGGTCTCGCAGCAATCGCGATTCAAGACCGCCGAGATCTTCGATGAGGCCGCTACTTTTGCCGGACTGGGTGTTGCCGATGTTTTCAAATCGTTTGGCAAACGCCAAGACGTGACTCTCGATACCTTCGGTTTGCAACGAGTCGATACTGCCAACGGTGCGCGCATTCGGCCAACACTTTAGCTGCTGTTTGTGATGATGAGATTGAATCATCCTTGCGGATGAGAATTTGTGTTGCCGTTTTTCGTAAACTGGATATGAAGGTCCATAAATCCGATTGGCGGAGGAGGCTGTTATGTCCAGCGCTACAAAATCTATTTGTACGGTCTGCAATTATGTTTATGATGAGTCCGAGCATATCCAGGGCTCACCCACCCAGAAGTTCAAGCAGCTCAACGACGCTTGGCGTTGCCCCGATTGTGGAGCGGAGAAAGAAATGTTTCAGCCCTGCAGCTGTATCGAGTGGCCGTCTCAGGGCAGCTCTTGCCGGTCCGATTCCTCTGCAGAGCAAGAACTAGACGAGCAAGTCAAAATATATGCCCATCGCACGGTAGGCGAACTTGTAGCGGAGCACCCTTTGCGCGCCGGCGTTTTCGAAAAATACAAAATCGATTTCTGCTGTGGTGGCAAGGTGCCGGTGGAGGAAGCCTGCCGAAAGAAAGTGCTGCCTCTCAAGCAAGTGGTGGCAGAGCTGATGGCCGCGGACAGCAAGGAGTTGCCGCCTGACGAGGATTGGACTAAGCAAAGCTTGACGAAGCTGATTGCTCACATTGTTCACAAATATCACGAGCCTCTGCGCCAGCAATTGCCCAGCATTCATCAGCTTGCCGAAAAGGTGGCTCGTGTTCATGGCCATAATCATAAAGAGATGGTGAAGGTGTTGCACATCTTCACTCGGTTCAAAGCGCAGCTGGAGCAACACATGCAGAAAGAAGAGTTGATCCTCTTTCCGGCTATCAGCGCCATGGAAAATGGTGGTGGCGCTGCGGCCTTCGGCTGCGGCGGCGGCATCGAGATGCCGATTAATGTGATGACGCAAGAACATGATGATGCCGGCGATGCACTCATGGCAATGCGCAAACTGACTAATGATTACACCCCGCCTGCTGATGCCTGCAACTCATTTAAAGTGTTGCTCTTTTCCCTGTCCAGCCTGGAGTCCGAGATGCACCACCACGTGCACAAGGAAAATAGCATTCTATTTCCGCGGGCTGTAGAATTGGCCGGCGCGCCCGCCGCAGCCGCACCATAAGCGCGTCCGTTTCTTAGAATCGCATGGATCTAGTCTGAGCGCGTTGCATAAACGACTCGATGACGCCGCTGCAAAAATCGAGCAAGCCTTTGCCACAACGACGATCACTGAATTGCTGGCCAGGCCGACAGCGTCCATTCCGCTTTGCCAGACTCGATGATCAAGGCAAAGGGCGATGCTATGCACCGCCCCTCGCCTGCAAGCAATTTTCCGTCGGAAAAGGCTTGTCTCTCTCTCTCTACTGGGAGTCGCGCTGGATCTGGTTGCGAAGATGGCTCTCCTCGCGGTTTAGGTGGCGATATTCTCGCCCGGTTATCACCCCGCCGTTTACAGCCGCGTCGACTTGCTCCTGGCGCTTGATCGAGCGGTCCTCGTTCATCAGGTTGCCGAATTGGCCGCTCAGATGTCCCTTATCTTGGATGATCGCCCGATCGAGATTGGCATCGCGTCCGAGCACCTCAGCGCGACCGGGGTGGCGGCTGGCGAAAGAGCCGGGCTTGTTGTTATCCATTCGTACTTCTTGCCTGAGAGCACTCTCTTCTTGATTGAGTTGAACTTGCTGCCCCTTGGTTATGAAGCCGCCATTGGCTCTGGCATCTGCTTGTTCCTGACGAACAATGGTTCGATCTTGCGTCTTTAGATTTGCGTACTGTCCGCTGAGATGTCCGGCATCCCGATTGATTGCCCGGTTCAAATTCTGGTCGCGGTGCAGTACTTCCGCGCGACGTGGATGCCGTTGAGCGAAAGTTTGGGCGGAGGCCGGCATCGTGGCAACTGCAACCAGACCGATAGCCAGCGCGGATGAAAGCGAGAGTTTGATCAACTTTCCATTGGGAATTCGCATGAGATTTACTCCTTATCTCAAATTTGTACATTCGTTTTCTTGCTTGCCCCACCATGTAGATTATTGGTCTGTTGTGAGGAAAGCATGAGGGATAGCCGTCTTTAAAGAGATCTCAAAATGTAATGTTTTTCGGCACCAACTCAGCCGGAATTCGTCACCATCGTGGACTGAGGCCGCATCGACGGGCGCTCTACGCATAGGACGGAACCTGGTGACAAAGCGCATTCTCACAACTTTAGCCTTGAGTGGTTTGCTGGCATGTGTCTTGGGGTGCTCGCCCAAGGTGGAAGAAGACGAAAATGCAGCGCAGCCTGCGTTGCGGTTGCCTTTGACGCGGGTGGCAACCCAGACGATCTATCGACGTGTCTCCTTGCCGGCGGTTGTCACTCCCTTACCGGATCACTCAGTGAAAGTGAGCTCAACTCTCACCGGCAAGCTCACCGCAGTATTGGCACAACCTGGACAAGCAGTGGTCAAGGGACAAGTGCTGGCCTTGCTGGATGCCACGCAATTGCGAGACGCTCTCAATCAAGCGCACGCTAAGGTTTTGCAAGCCCAGGCGGGCGTTATGCAAGCGCAAACTGCGCTGCAGTTGGATCAAAACACCGAGCAGAGAAATGCCGAATTGGTCAAAATGCGAATCGGGGCGAAAAAAGATTTGATCGCCGCCCAGAGTCAGGTTGAAACGGCACGGGCCCAATTGGTGGCCGCCCAGGCGCAAGTAAAGGATGCGCGCGCCGCAGAGTCCGCAGCCGCATCCCAGCTCGCTTTCACAGTTGTTCGCAGCCCGATTGCAGGCATTGTCGCACAGCGCAATCTTGATGGTGGCGAGCAAACCGACCCCGCCACTGCCATTATGATCATCGAGAACTTATCCGAAGTCATCGTCTCAGCTTCCTTGCCGACGACCCAGCCGGCTACCGTGGCGGCCGGACAAGCGGCGTCGGTCGAGGCGATTGCGGTGCCTGGTCGCCAATTTCTCGGAATCGTGCAAGGCGTGGATTCGATTGTTCAAAACAATGGCACCACCCTTGGTGTGCGCATCCTATGTGCCAACCCGGCATTGCAATTGAAGGACGGCATGCCGGTAACTGCCACGATCACGACGGCAGTGCACCCGAATGCCATGACGGTTCCTTCATCAGCGCTGGTGGATGACCCGGCAACGCCGGCGCGAAAAATGGTGTATGTAGAACGCAACGGCAAGATCTCCAGAGTGCCCGTTCAAGTCGGTCTTCAGCAGAACGGAATTGCCGAGATCACCGCCGGATTGCGGCCCGGACAGCCGATTGTTGCCGCCGGTGCCTACGGCTTGCCTGACGGCACGCGAGTGGAGCCGGCCAAGCTTGCCGGCACTCCCGGAAGAATCAGATGATTCGCTATACGAAAACGCTAAGCAGCCAGGCAAGAGCCGTCGAGCTCTTCTTCATTTTGTTTGCCGTCGCCGGCATCTTCTCGTATCTCACCTTACCCAGCGACGTCTACCCTGAGCTGTCTTTTCCTCGCATCGAAGTGATCGCTCATGTCGGTGATATGGCGCCGGAGCGAGTGGTAGTCTCGACTACCAGACCTCTAGAGCTGGCCGTCGGGCAGGTTTACAACGTGCGTTGGGTGCGTTCCAAAACGATCAGGGGGGCGGCGGAAATTGCCGTAGATTTTCAGGAAGGCACCAACATGCAGTTGGCCCTCCAACAGTTGCAGGCAAAAGTGGCGGAGGTGCGAAACTCCCTGCCGTCGAGTGTCGACCTCACAATTGAGCGAGTGACGCCGGCAATCTTTCCGGTTATCACCTACAACATAAGCTCGGACACGTTGACTGAAGCCGACCTGACTTACATCGCCACCTACGAAGTGCAGCCCGCCATCACTCGTGTGCCTGGTGTGTCGCGTTGCATTGTTCAGGGCGGCATAACCAAAGAAGTAGTCGTGCAAGTCGATCCTGCTCGTATTTCCGCGTTGAAGTTGAGTTTGAATCAGATAGCCTCGGCTTTGCAGAGCGCCAATCAATCTCTTGTGCTCGGCAGGCTCAATCGTGAGTACCAGCAGAATCTTGTGGTCGCACCGGATCAAGCCGTGGATGCGGCGCAATTGAACAACTTCGTCATTGCCAGCAGTCCCAACGGCGACCCTGTCTATCTTCATAATGTAGGCAATGCCACCTGGGGCACGGCCGACCGCACCCAAATTGTCAGCGTCAACGGTAAGCCGGGTGTGGCAATCAACGTCTTTCGACAACCGAACAGCAATGTTGTGGCCGTTTCCGACGGTGTGAAAGCGGAATTCGATAAGTTGAAGAAATCTCTGCCTGCCGGCCTCAATATTAGTCCTGCATATGACGAATCGAGACTGGTGGTGGAAGCGATTGAAAACGTTCGCGATGCTATTTTGGCCGGCATTCTGATGATTGTGGTCGTGCTGTTTTTGTTTTTGCGCGACTGGCGAAGCACGGTTATCGCCGGCATTACAATTCCACTTTCGGCTTTGGCCGCTTTCGCTGTCATGAAGCTCGTCGGGCAGACATTGAACCTGATGTCGCTGGGTGGTTTGGCCGTCGCCATAGGTCTGGTAATCGACGATGCCGTGGTCGTGATTGAAAATATCGATCACCAACTGCGCAACGGATTGCCGCCGCATGAGGCCTGCGCACAAGCGCTGTCGGAGCTTACCGTTCCCGTGCTGTCCTCTACTGCCACCACCGTCGTCGTATTTGTTCCACTCGGTCTTCTTTCTGGCGTAGCCGGGCAGTTTTTCACGAGCTTTACGATCACGCTCACCGCTGCGGTGGTTTTTTCGTTTTTGTTGTCGATGACGCTGACACCGCTCCTATCGTATCGGTGGCTGAAGCCTAAGGATGCAGAGCACAGCCATGAACCGCTGGCAAAAATTACCCATGTATATCCGCGATTGTTGAAACGGACGTTCGCGCGTCCAATCATCCCGGCAACTGTAGCCGTCGTTCTTTTGGTTGTCGGACTGATCATGGGCTTGCACTTGGGCACCGACTTCCTGCCTGCGGTGGACGAGGGCAGTTATATGTTGGACTATTTGGCGCCTCCAGGCAGCTCACTGCAAGAAACTGATTCAGTGGCCAGGGTGCTCGAACAGATTCTGGCCAAGACGCCCGAGGTTGTCGCCTGGACTCGGCGCACCGGGGCGGAAAGCGGGCTTTACGCCACGCAGCCCAACAAGGGCGATATTCAGGTTGTTTTGAAACCATCCAATCAACGCCACCGCACTATTTGGCAAATCATGGATGCTCAGCGCGAGCAAGCCAATGCGTTGCTGCCGGAGGCCGATATCGATTTTCACCAGATTCTGCAGGATGAACTAAACGATCTGCAAGGCATCGACACGGCGGTGGCTGTAAAAGTATTCGGACAAAACCCGGATGTTCTGCGAAGCTTGGCGGATCGCGTCAATGATTTGATCTCGGGCATACCGGGACTCAAGGACTTAATTGTTTCGGGTAAGGTAGGCGCGCCGCAAACCGACATTGTGGTCAACCCGGCTGAGTCCGGAAGATTAGGCTTGACTCCTGCCGATGCGTTGGCGCAAGTGCATGATGCATTGATTGGCGGAGTGTCGACTCAAATACGCCAGGGAGACCGGCTCATCGATGTACGTGTCCGTCTCGACGACGCCTTCCGTAGCAAGCCTGAAGACATAGCGCAAATACCGATCATCGGTACGCAGGGCAAGATGCTGCCTTTGGGCGCGATCGCAAGAATTTCACAAGCGGCAGGCGAAGGGCAGATCACGAGGGAAAATTTGCAGCGCTACGTATCGGTTGGTGGTGACACTGAAGGTCGTGACTTGGGTTCAATCATTCACGACGTGCAAACCAAGATTGCCCATTTGGTGCTGCCCACTGGATACACCGTCGATCTCGGGGGAACCTATGTCAGCCAGCAACAAGCCTTCGGGCAGCTGGTTACGATTTTATTGCTGGGGATTCTTATTGTTTACTTCGTGCTGATTGTACAGTTTCGCTCTTGGGCACAACCGCTCGCCATATTCACCGCCATTCCGTTATCCCTATTCGGAGTAGTGTTGGCCTTGATTGTGACTGGAACCACGTTCAACGTATCGTCATTCATGGGTGCGATATTGCTTGTCGGATTGGTGGTCAAAAACGGCATCATCTTTATCGACTGCACTAATCGCAACCTGGCGGCGGGCGAAACAGTCGAAAATGCGCTCATCGAAGCAGGAAGAGTTCGCATCCGGCCGATTTTGATGACCACGCTTTGTACCTTGCTCGGTTTGCTGCCGCTTGCTCTTGGGTTTGGCGCCGGTGCAGAATTGCAGAAGCCGTTAGCGATTGCCGTCATCGGCGGACTTTCGCTATCTACGTTTTTCACCCTCATATTCATGCCGGTGGTCTTCCGCGCGCTCAGGCGTGAAAGGCATAAGGTCAGGCGGCATGTCCGCCCACGTACATCGGCTTCTATTTAGGTTTTTACCTCGTACGTTAAGGAGATTGTGCCCGCCGGGCTGCTGGGGCTAAGCGCACCCGGGCGGGCACATTGCAGCCCTTACTTGTTCAAATCGTTGTTGATTTGATTTTGCAAATGGGATTCTTCGTTGGATAAACGCTGTTCTTGTCCCTGGGTGATGAAACCGCCATTTATTCGTGCGTCGCGTTGCTCTTGCGCGCCGATCATTCCATCTTCGGCTTTCAGCCTGCCGTAGTTGCCATCGAGATTGCCTTTGTCAGAGTTGAGTTGTTGATTGAGACCGCGATCTTGGCTGAGGATTTGCGAGCGGCGTGGGTGATTGTAGGCGAAGCTGCCCGGGGTGGAAGCATTGCGATAGTCATGATTCATCTGAGACTGCAGTCCTTTTTCTTCGCCGTTGAATTGAAGCCGCTGCGCTCTTGTAATGTAGCCACCGTTGGCTCGCGCATCCGCTTGCTCTTGTTGGCGAATGGAAAGATCTTGCTTTTGTAGACTTCCGAAATTACCACCGAGATGTCCGCGGTCGCTCCACAATTGTCGGTTGAGTGATCTGTCGCGACCTAATACTTGGGCGCGTCGTGGGTGGTTGACCGCGAATCGACCTGCGGCTTGAGAAGCGCCGGCTGTAAATGTGACCAGTAATCCTGCGGCTGCGAGGGCCATTGCCATTGTATTGAACGTTTTCATGAGACGACCTCCGGGGTTTGTTCGTTCGTACACCCCTATAACGTCGTCAACCCGAAAAAAGTTCAACGGGAAAAATTAGAATTTTGTGGGGGAATTGTGACCAAATTGGCCGCACTCGCTTCAAACCCCATGGTCAAGCCGGTTTCTGATGTCCGGACGGAAGCCATTTTTGTATGATTCGTGCGTAATCGGCTGGTTTGGTGACGTAATCGTCCATTCCCGCTTCAATGCATTGTTGCTGATTCTCGCTGGCAGTGACGGCGATGATCGGTGTGCGTCTGCCTAAAAACGCTTCGATCTTGCGAATCGCCCTGGTCGCCTCGAGTCCGTCCATCTCCGGCATGCGAACATCCATCAATATAAAAGCGAAATCGTGCTTTTGTATTTGTTTGATCGCTTCCAATCCGTTGCCGGCTACGTGCACTTCGACGTCCGCGCAGCGTTTCAATTGAGAAATGGCGACAAACTGCACGACCTTGTTGTCTTCGACGACAAGCACTCGGGGCTTAGCTGTTTTGAGCGACTCTTCCTGCAGCATAAACCAAGTGACGAAGACAGTCGGCACTAGTGCCACCCAGGCTACAATGTCGCTCGCATTACACACAGCCGGCGGCTCACCGTAGTCGAAGCTGCCCCAGCCGCCTGATCCTGCTTGTGCTCTGCAGTCACTACCAACTCGGCTTATGTAGCCCATGTTGCTACGATGTCACGCCAAAACAACTATTGGCTGGGGATTTCCACGATCCCATAGCAGTAAACCTTATGCCTGCTGTGGCGACCATGCTCTAACATGGAATTAGGATCGGATAGGCACCGCACCGCATTTGGTGCCACCAGGTACTGAATATGACTGAATCACTTCATCTTTGCGCTGCTTGCGGCTTTGAATACGAGCAGTCGGCGCAAAAAAAGACCGACTTCCATATGTTGCCTGATGAGTGGCAATGTCCAGGCTGCGGCATCGATAAGATGATGTTCCACCATTATGCCTGCAAAGACATTGTGACGGAGCTCACAGGCAAGTTGCCTCCCCAACACCCATTTAATACCCTTGAGCTGCCACATTTAGGCTGAGGGATCTCGGATGCTTGACTAGCCGGCTGCTTGCCTTCCGCACTTGTCGTCGCTTGTAAAACGTGATATCACCTGCACAACAAGCGTGAGGGCGAAGCAGTGCAAGCGGAAATGGTCAAACTTGGCGATCTTCTTGTCAGGCTCAACTTGATCGAACAATCGGACCTCGATGAAGCTTTGCATGTGGCGCCGCAGTACGGTTTACCGCTTGGACGCACACTTGTGCTTTCGGGACATCTAACCGAAGAGGAATTGCAGGTAGCAGTCGAGTTGCAGTCACTCGTCAATTTGAAGCATTTGCCCGTCGACTCAGCAAAGAAAATAGTCGCCCTGGTCAAGTCCGGTGTGGCTCCGGCTGTGGCGTTGCATGGGGCCGCGCCTGAGGATACTACCGAAAAGACGGCTCTGGGACAGATGTTGAAGGATGCCGGCATTATCGATCAGCACCAGCTGGATGAAACGCAAAAGGTGAGCTATCAAAGCGGCATGCGCGTCGGACGCATCCTGGTGCTCACCGGCATATTAACCGGACCGCAGTTGACGAAAGCGCTCGAGCTGCAAGCGCAAGTAAAAGAGGGACAGACAACGCGCGAGAAGGCCGTCGAGCAAATTAAGGCTGAGGCGGGCGCCAAGCCGGCAGTGCAGCCGGCTGGGTCACAGCCCACCAAGCGCCGCGTGCGACTCGGCGAATTTCTTGTCTCAGCAGGATTGGCAACAGAAAGCGAAATGCTGAATGCGCTGGAAACGAGCTTGAACAAAAAAGCCGGACTCGGTGAAACAATGGTCGAGCTTGGTCTTGTCTCGCGCGATGTGTTCGACAAAGCATTGGAATTGCACAACAAGGTCTCCTCCGGCGACATGGCTCTCAATGATGCGGCCAGTGAGTTGCACAGAATCGCTTTTGGCGAGCCTCTTCACGAGACAGACCGCCAGGCGCCGATGCTTGGTGAGCTATTGAAGAAGACAGGGCTAATCACCGAGCACGATATCACCGAGGCGATCGCGCTTTCGCACAAATATCCATCGGTGATAGGCAAAATGCTGGCACTTTCAGGAGCCATCGATGAAGCGACCTTGATCGCCTCGCTGCGCTGCCAGTTCTTGCTGCGCAACGGTTATCTGAAGCTTGATGATGCGGTGCTGGCGCTGCAATACAGCAAGAGAAACAAAATGAGCTTTGATGATTCGCTCGAAGAGCTGGGATTGCGCAAAAGCAGACGGGCCTAAGCTCAAAACGCAGGGGCGGCGCCAGGCACCGCCCCCAGACGCGTTGTGTGGAAAAACTAGTTGATGATGAATTGGGCATCCAGTCCATCGCCGTTAAGCAGATCCGACAGCGAGCCCTGATCGGCTCTGAGCTGTGCCGCCTTTTGTTCAACTTTGGTGAGATGACTGTAGAGTGCCTTCATAGCCTTGTCGTTTTTGGTTTCGTCTTGCTTGATTTCATTCAGCGATTTGTACGCCAGCTCTATCGCGGCGCGCATTGATTTGGGATCGTTAGAGGTTTTCGCTTGCTCCAGGCTTGCTACTGCGGTATCTATGGCTTTGATATTGCGTTCCGTATGTTGAACCACACCGTTGGCCACCATGCAGCAGGTCGCTTTATCAGACTTCGTTTCCGAGGCGTTCGTTTGAGCCGCCAGTGCAACCGTCGAAAGCGCCAACAGTGAGACGGCAAGAAGTTCTACTGAAATTTTCATTGAATTACTCCTTAATAAGCGCAAGACGAGCGCTTGCGGTTCCTTCATCAGCGACAACGCGAATCGGTTGGCGAATATTCCCAACAATTTGGCAAAATGTTATCTGGGCAACAGCGGGAATAAAATTGGCAGGCGGTTCGTTTGTATAAGATGAGCGGGGCAGCCCGCCCTTACCGACGCCAATAGCACCCGGGTCCGCGCCCGGCGACATAGGAAAAGACCTTGTTCTGGCGAAGCAACAAAGAAAAGCGATTTCGGATGCTTGTGGAAAGCCACGCATCCGGGCTCTATCGCCTCGCATACGGTCGTTTGGGCAACCGGCAGGATGCCGAGGACGTCGTGCAGGATTCGTTCGTCAAAGCCTATCGTGCGCAGTCTTCATTTAAGGAAGGCACGAACGCCGAAGCCTGGTTGACGACGATTCTCATAAATACGATCCGCGACCACATCCGCAAGGTCACGCGCGCGCCGTCGGTGTTGTCGATTGAAGAAGCGAAGGATGCCGGAGTCCAGCTTCCCGACAAGCAAACAGCCGGCGTCGAGCAGGCTTTAATCGACAGCGAGCTGGATCCTGAATTACAAGCGGCATTGCAGTCGCTGCCGGATGCATTCTTGACGCCCGTATTGCTGCGAGATGTGCACGATTTGAGCTATCAGGAAATAGCCGGCGTGCTCGATATACCAATGGGTACGGTGATGTCTCGTCTGTCGCGAGGTCGCCAGATGTTGCGCGATAAGTTGAAAAACAGCCAATGCGCGGAGCCGTTCAAGACCGAGAAGGCAGAAAAACGGTCCAAAGTGAAGGACGCCGAGCACAAAGAGGTTTTCGAATCATGATGCAGTGCAACGACGTCACACCGATGTTTGATTCCCTTCTCGACGACGAGCTGCCCACGCAAACTGCCGCCGAGATAAACGCGCATATGCGCGAATGCCTGGCATGCAGTAAGGAATGGGAAGAACGGCAAGCTTTGCGCCAGCGCATTCACACATTCGGCAAGAAGATTCCGCTGCCCGATGGTCTGGCGGAGCGAATTGATAAACGCGTGCATCGCAGCGCTCCGCGCCTGAAATATTTCGGCATGGCTCTTTCAGCTGCTGCCGCGGTGCTGGTTTTCTCGGTTGCCACCACTCGCTTCGATTACCAGACGGTGAAAGCGGGTTTGACCGCCGCTGACATGCTTACTGATAACTCGCCGCTTAAGCCTTCCAGTGCGGATACCAGCGACCTGACGGCGCTGGCTAAACAAGGTGGTTTTGATATTTGCCCAATCGATTTGCCCGGATATAAACTGATGTCGGCGCGGCTGGTGAGCACGGACGACAAAAAAGTGTGCATGGCACGTTTGACATATGTCAACGAGAAAAAGGAAAGTCTCGTTTGCTATGAGGGCTGCCATGGGCAGGTGAATATCGCTGATTTATCTCAACACTATATTGAAGGCAAACTTTTCTGCTGCGGAAAAGTCGGTGCCTCGTCCATTGTTTATTGGCCCAGAGACAGTCGTGATTTTTTTATGGTAGGCACGATGCCGACATTGGACATGCTCAATCTCGCGTCCAAGTCTTGACCATACATCCGTCATTCACGAAAACGGGTACACCGATTCGTGAGACTTTGTGATAGCCACAACTCGGTCACAGTGCGGCTCTAGACTATTTTTACCCTGGTGGCAGGCGGGTTAAAAATTAGGAGAGAGCTCATGAAGTCGATATTGCATCGTGCAGCAATAAAACTAACAACATCGTTATCAATGGCGGTTGGCGCAGTCTTGATTCTTTTGACGTTTGTCAGTATTTCGATCTACCGCAGTCCTGCGGCAGCTTCTATGCAACCGACCACAGATTCGATGGTCGCCGAATTTGTCGACAGACAAATAAATCACCACCGCAATTTCTAACAACTTTCAACCTGCACTAAGCGGGGCGGCATTTCTGCCGCCCCGCTTGTGCATTCGATACTATCTGGATAACTCATGGTCGTCCGGATGATCGACTTGCAGCCGATCGTAAAATTCTGTTGTGAACGTCAGCAGTCCACGCCGCGCTTTGTCTTGCATGCGGTGATCCGGGCACATGGCCGCAATCACAGGTAGAATGCGGCATGCAGACTTTGTACGTCCGGCGAACCCGTATGCCATTGCCAGGTAGTACCAGGCGGTCCAGTGTGTCTTGTCTTCATCGACGACTTGGTTGAGCAGTTCAATTGCTTCGTTATACTGCTGGCATTCGAAAGCGTCGATTGCATCAATTAGCTGTTTGTTCATTTTGCGCACCTTGGCCCCAACCGGCTTCAATTTCAATTTAAACCGCCGTCGTGAAGTTGCTGTGAATTGCCAGTAAAAGTCAGCCCGTGAAGTTTTTGTGGAGTGATAGTGAAGCATTTGTGTACAATCATGTGATGGCAGACTGAGAGGCATCATGGGAAGCAGACAAATTGCCATCACATTGGCGCTGGCCCTTAGTTTGGCTTGCCATGCGGCTGCACGCGCGCAGGCCGTGTCCGCCGCCGAAGCACAAAAGGCCTTCACACTTTATTCACAACACCAGTACGCAAGCGCCGCCGGCGCTTTCGAGAGCATTATCCGTCGCCAACCAAGCGCGCGATATTGCTATTACGCCGCAATGGCTCAACGCGGCAACGGCAAACAGCTGCGCGCCCGGCAACTCTTTCAGTATCTGATTACCAGCTATCCAAACAGCCAGGAAGCAGGCTACGCCAAGCAAGCGTTGGCTGCCAGCCCCGCTCCTGCCCTCGGCGGCGCTGGCTCCGACAATGCCAACGAGCTGCCGGACAGCGTGAAAAGACTGATACCGGCGGACATGCAGAAGCTGCTTGAGACCTCGATGGGTAAAGAAGCGCTAAAACAAGTCATGTCGCAACAGAAGGATCAGATTGAAACAATCCGCAAGGCTGAAAAAGCCGGCGTCATGAAGCAGGACAAAGTGGCAGCAGCGGCCGAGAGCGCCGGTTTGATGACGACAAGAGAGGATGTCAGCAAAGATCATCCGTTCACGCCTCAAGATATCGCCAAGAAGGGCGCGCATGCGATCGATCAAACTCGCTACCCGAATTGCTGGTTCGAAGCGTCCATGGCTGCGCTGGCTGAGTTGCCGCGCGGACAAAAATTGATCGCCGGCATGATCCGAATGAAGGACAAAGACACGTACGTGGTGCGTTTCCCGGGCGACGGCATAGAGTATGTAATTACATCGGTCGACTTGGTCAAGTCCGACGTTCACGACAGTGCGTTATGGGCGTCGCTGCTTGAATGCGCGCAGACGAGGAAATTCCCCGACAATCAAGGCGCCAACGGCTCGCAAGGCGATCAATCACGCCTGGAGATCGGACTGGGCGCGGTCACTGGGCACAAGGCCGAGATTATCGATTATCCGAAAAACTCCAGCGTGCAGGAATTGGCCGCCTTCATCGGCGGAGCAGTCAAATCGCAAAATCCGGTAGTCTGTTCCACTTTGATCAATTTGCCCGCACCGCCGCTTGTGGTGCCGCTGCATGCGTATACGATTACCGGATTCGACCCGTCGACCAACATGATCACGCTGCGCAACCCATGGGGACACAACCCCGAATATATGGAATTGGAAAACGATCCGCAGCATCTGAAATTTCAGCGGCTGGCAGACGGGGTGTTCAAAATGAGCATCCCCATGTTTCAAAAATATTTTTATTCAGTGGCTCGCTCGTTTATCTAATCAGGGGCGACCAAAACGGTCGTAGATTGCCGTGAGCCTGAAAAGAGCAATCGCCGCCAGGCACAAGCCTAAGTCGCGCAGAGCGATGTCGTAAAAGCCGGGCACAAGCAATAGGTTGAGAATGATGCCGCCCAGCCAGACAGCGACGATAATCGAGCCGACGCGAGGTTTGACCGCCACGATGATGCCGGCGATGATTTCGATTACGCCGACAGCCAGCATGAACGAGTGTGCCGAAATGCCTGTCAGTTGAGGCACAAGCGGTGTCAGATACTGGTCCCAATTGACGAGCAAATGGAAGAACTTATCCAGCCCGGCAATAATCGGGGCAATCGTGAATGCAACCCGGAGAATCATGAACGCCTGATAGGCCGGTCCCGAACGCTCAGCAATTTCGCGGATAGGACGAGTGCCTACGTCAACAGTTTGAGTCATAATTCGCACTCCCATATACCTGTGCCCACAGACGCGGGGACTGATCAGGCGTTCCCAGCAACAAACTCGTCTGCGGCTGCGCTCGCTTAGTTTTGCAACCGAGGCAAACATATGCCGCAGCCCGCATTGCAAGGAGGTGGCTCTGCTAAAATTGCACGTGTGAAACGAACTTACACGTATAACTGTGTTTTGATAGCTGTCCTCGTGTACGCATGCGGGCTCGGCAATGCCGCCTGGGCCGCCACACCCGAGGCCGCTGCCGAGTGGAAACAATTGCAGCGCGCCGGCACCGAAGCGTTGGACAACAATGCCTATTGGATAGCCGAGCCTACGCTCAAGAAGGCCGTGATCAAAGCCGGCAGTTTCGGTGCTTCAGATATTCGATTGGCAGAAAGTATGGGCGAACTCGGCCGCCTCTATACCGTTCGCGGACGCTTTGATGAGGCAGAGCCATATCTCGAAGAGCAGCTGCACGTCACGCAGGCGGCGCTCGGTAGCGACAATCCAGAAATTATTCCGGCGATGGGCTCATTGATTAAGTTCTACTTGAACTACGGAACTGCAGAGAAGGCCGATCCCTTGACGGAGCGGATGCTCTCGTATGTTCAAGGTAAGATCAATGAGCCCGGCGCGCTTACGCGTGGAAGGTTGACCGTCAAAAAGGGGCAAGCGCTCGAAGGTTGGGTGGGCGAAGCGGAGTCAGCTATGCGCGACCCCGTAATCGAATGGGCAATCACCTGCGATGCGGTGGGCAACATCTATCGCACGCGCGGCAATTTCGATCTTGCTGAACGGTTGTTCAACGCTGCGCTGGACATCAAAACCACTGTCCTGGGTAAGAAACATCTTTCGCTCGCTAACAGCTATGACAATCTCGGCAAGCTTTGCCTGGAGAGAAAGGATTATGCTGGGGCTGCAACATATTTCCGCGACTCGCTGGAAATGACCGAGAAGATCCTTTCCTCGGATAATCCCCAGGTTTACAGTCGATTGGACGAACTGGCGCGCTGCCTGGTCAAATCAGGCAAAGAAAAGGACGCCGAGCAACTTTATCAGCGCGCCCAGAATTTCTGGAAGGATGACGATGCTCACGGCGCCGAAAGGGCGCGTGCTATGTATGCACTGGGCTCGCTGTATGTTGACGAGAAAAACTATGAGGCTGCTGCACCGATTCTGCAGCACGCTCTAGAACTCGTTGAGCAGGCGGAAGGACCATCTTCAATTGCCCTGGTGCCGTACCTGCAACGATATGCCTACGATCTTTATTACTTGAAGCGGAAGCCTGAGGTCGAAGATCTGCGCGCCCGAGCCAGCACCATATCTGGTGCCCTCTAGCTATCCTTTCGTTGTCTTTCAAGGCGATAACTCTCAAGTTCATTGTTTAAATGACCGCGCCATGTGGCAAATTCAGCGCAAGGTGTCGTGCGTTGTCTGCGGCCGGAATTAACCCCGCGAGGTTAGATCAGTGAGCATCTTTACAGTACTTTTGGTGTCCGGCATCTACCTCGGACTTCTGTTCGGGATCGCCCAATACGTGGAGCGCCATCCGCAAGATAAACGCCTTCGCTCGGCACAAGGATGGATATATGCGCTTTCGATTGCCGTGTATTGCACATCGTGGACTTATTACGGAAGTGTCGGACGCGCGGTGAAAACCGGCATCGGCTTTCTGCCCATTTATATTGGACCCATCGTTGTATTTGTGCTCGGAAGCGGGCTTCTGCGCAAGATGTTGCGTATCGCTAAGGAGCAGCACACGACATCGATCGCAGATTTCATTTCGTCGCGATATGGGAAGAGTCATGCCGTGGCGGTCATGGTCACCATCATTTGCTTGATCGGAATTTTGCCCTACATCGCTCTTCAGCTCGATGCCGTGACCAACACTTTCAATTTGCTTGTGCACTATCCGGAGGTAAAGGTTGTTGCCTCGCCCAACGGAAACTTGTTTACCGATACGACGTTGTACATCGCCGTATTGATTGGCTTGTATGTAATCGCATTCGGTACGCGCCGCGTCGATGTCACCGAGCAGCATCAGGGGATTGTCTCTGCGATAGCCTTTGAATCGATTATCAAGCTTGTCGCTTTTCTGGCCGTAGGAATTTTTGTTACTTTCGGTTTGTTCGGTGGCTTCGCGGATCTCTTTGCCCAGGCTGCAGCCAACGCCAGCCTGGCCAAACTGTTGGACTATGGCGCCACCATGTCGAAAGTCGATTTCTGGTCTTTGACATTTCTTTCCGGACTGGCGATCTTCTGCTTGCCGAGACAGTTTCAGGTCGTCTTTGTGGAAAACACCGAAGAGGCACATCTCAAACCGTCACGCTGGCTTTTCCCGCTGTATTTGGTTGCGATCAATATATTCGTTTTGCCGCTTGCTTTGGCCGGACAGCTTCTGCTGGGCGGCAAAGGGGTCAACCCGGATACGTTCGTATTAACGCTGCCGGTTTTCGGTCATAATGCCGCGTTGGCAATGTTCGCCTTTATCGGTGGGTTGTCCGCCGCTACCGGCATGATTGCCGTTGAGGCCATTGCGCTGAGCACGATGATGTGCAATGACATCGTGATGCCGCTTTTGGTGCAAACCGGTTTGGTAGATCCCAAACAAGCAATCAATTTGGGCGCTCTGGTCAAAACAGTTCGGCGCGTGTCGATCATGGCCGTCGTCTTGCTGGGCTGCGCCTACGCCAAGCTGATTGGCGGCTCGTATACGCTCGTCAGCATCGGGCTGCTGTCTTTCGTCGCCTCCGCGCAATTTGCTCCGGCTATGCTGCTTGGGATGTATTGGAAGCAAGGAACTCGTGCCGGTGCAATTGCCGGGCTTGGTTGTGGATTTTTTGTGTGGCTCTATACGCTTTTGCTTCCGTCGTTCGCTAAATCCGGCTGGTTACCTCCGCACTTCATCGACCACGGCATTTTCGGCGTGGACGCATTACGTCCTTATCAATTGTTCGGCGTCACCGGACTCGATCAGATAACGCATGGACTGATGTGGTCGCTTACCGTTAACATAATTGCTTATTTGTCGGTGTCGCTTGTCACCAAGCAGAGCGCCGATGAGCAGGCGCAGGCTCGTGCTTTCGTCGATGTCTTCGGTGCATCGGGCGGAGATCTGCAACCGGCTTTGCCCGGCGAAACAGTAATTTCCGGTCAAGCGGCAGCTTTGGCCACAGTAGGAAAGCTGGCTGCGGCGGCGAATTCTGCGCAAGCCGAGGGCGATGCTGAGCCGGAGCCGCAGAAGCCAGCGGCAGTTGCAGTCGGTGTAACACTGGGCGATCTTGTGGCGCTGGTTGAACGATTTGTCGGTAGTGAGGCGTCCATCGTCGCCTTTGGCAAATGGACTGAAAAGCGGGAGACGATACTGGATATGAGCGCCAGGGTTGACGCGGAGGCATTGAAGTTCACCGAGACGCAATTGACTGGTGTTGTCGGCGCCGCCAACGCCCAGCGTATGATCTCATCGATTGCTTTGGTCGGACGAGATTCCGTCTGGTTGAACCCAATCAGCGTGAAGTTGCTAAGCCAGCAGCCGCACCCGTAGCTTTCGTACAAAGGCACATCCGGGATCTGCTATTTCCAAAACTGCCACCACTTCTTCTGCTTCTTCTTTTTCGGTGACGGCTTCGGTTTTGTCGGCTTGAATTCCAGGCTCGAGTAAAAGGTTGCCATGTCGTCCTTCGGATTGGCGAGCTTCAATTCGTATAGCTTTTTGATTAACTCCTCGAAGCTGGCCCCGATGCGAGCGCAACCGAGTGGATCGTGCGAGCAGAAATAGATGTTCGACTCTTGTTGCTTTGGATTGAAAGCCACGTAATCGCCGGCTCCGTTCACGTTGAAACAGAGAATGACATAGCCCTCCATTTCACCGCAGGAGGCGTCAAAAGCGTAGAGGCTGGTTGGATGGGGAAAGTGCAAACCTGCCCAAGAGCCTGGTCCGAGCGTTTGCAAAAAAATCTTGTAGCCTTCGGGAAATGTGCACTGCAACTTGCGCTCGGCGTTGTTGATTGCGATAGCCGTCACCGGGCTGCCTTGTGCCAGCGCTTGCCATGGCTTGGCGGAATTCGGATCGTAGGAGCCGGGCTGAAACAGCGGCTTACCTCCGAATTGCCGTGTGCTGTTGTCTTGAAGAAACTGCTCGAAATTTGTCATGGTTGAGCACCGCAATGCGGAACTCATCTAATATAGCATTGGCAAAGGGAAAGCCCCGCGGCTCAGCCGCGGGGCTTCTTCATGTGGCATCCGTCGGAGTTAGAAAAGATGGATACCGAAGAACGGTGTATCGAGTCTGAGCAGGTGGCGGCGTCCAACGTATACTGGATCTGCCACTACCGGTGTTGTGTTGATCACCGCCGGCTGAGTTAATACCATCGGCGCTGTCATTGTTGTATCGATAACCGCTGGTTCCGTTATAACTGCGGATTGATTCAAGCAGCTGTCACAAGCTGACGCTGTCGGTGCAAACATCAAGCCAGCAGCAATGGCTACGGTAGAGAGTGCCAAAACCTTAGCTGTTTTCATAGCGAAGCCTCCTATGAGTTTGAAATTGCCAGACGAGGCATATGCGCGACGGTTCCCCGTGAGGGATGAGTTCGCTGTTAGCGGTGTCCTGTTCGCAGAAGCGGGCGCAGGCCGTTCAGAGCGCCGAGAATGACTGAGCCGTTGTTCAAAATCGTATTCGACAGCACATCGGTTTCGTCAGCCAGTGAAATCCCCAGGCCGAGCCAGTTTGGCACCGACACTACCATTAGATTTTGCCTGGCGAGAGCCATGCCGCTTCGGGCCACGCGGATGCCTTCGGCAAGAGAGATCAAACCCTCAGAGGTGATGACGACATCGGCCCGGTAGCGCGCCACATCTTGTGCGCTGCTCAACGTGATTGCCACGTCAGCTTCTTCAAGAGCTTGACCGTCCGCCACGTCGTAACCGACATACGCTACTTTTCTTCCTTGCCGCTTGTAGTTGCAAACGATCTCGGCTTTGTCTTCAGGCATGGCGCGCGGATAAATCCGCTGGATGCCTGCGTGCCTGGCAAAGGTTTCCGCAGCGGACTGGCTGCCGCCGCTAGCCATCGCTAATTCGGTGATGCCCAGCTCTTGCAAAGCATGAATCACGTGTTGCGTTCCTGGACGCATCGGGTCTTTATAAGCGATAATGCCCGCCAACTTACCGTCGATTGCCACGCAGGCTCGGGCATCGCCTCTGGCTTGGCATTCCTCGAGCATCGGTTGTGCCTGGCTCAAATCGATTTCGCGCATTTGCATGAAGCGCGTGCTGCCGATGAGCACGAAATGATCTTCGATATCTCCTGCCATGCCGAGCCCGGTGATTGCTTTCACTTTGTGACGTTCGGGCACCGGCATCTGCGTGATGTTGCCGAAAGAAGAAATGGCGTGCGCCGTCAAGTGATTGTAGCGCTGTTCGAGCGCCGCGGCGTATCTCGTCACCGTTTCCATAGAGTAGGCGTCCGTGACGTAAACGTTGGTGACGTGCGGTTGCATGGCAGTCAACACACCGCTGCGTGCAAATACGATCGTGTCGATTTCCGCCAGTCTCTCCAGCGAGTGCGCATTACGAATGAGGATTCCCTGCCTTCCTGCTTCGTACATCGAGGACAGTACGGCTGAGGGCATGGCAATGCGCACACCGGTGAGGAAGTCGAAACACATAATCGAAAGCGCTCGATTGATATCGCGTGTGATTCCGAGCACAAGTCCGGCGGCCCCCATGGTCAGCCAGACGCGGTTATATCCTTTGCGCAAAGCATTCCTGTGCAGTTGGGTTCGCTGCAGCCAGCGTCGATTTTGTTTTTTTCGAATCGCATCGGGCTCTTCCGAAGGACGGTGATGAGTGACTTCGATATAAAGCTTGCCATCGGCCAAGACCGTCTTTGCCGGGACTAAGTCCCCGCGTTGCACCGCGCGCGGTGCGATGTCCACCTCGGGTGTGGCTGGGATAACAGTGCCTTTGCCGCGTGCCACTTTGCCTTCGAAAGTTATGATTTCGCCCGGGTAGATGACGATTTGATCGCCCAACTGCAACTTGCTTAGCGGCACCCGAACGCGATCTTTGCCCTGCACCAGCCAGACTGAATGCTCGAACAACTCCAACTGGTGAGAAATCATTTGCTGGCAACGTCTGGTTAGTGAATGACGAACGAACTCACCCAGTGAAATTAGGAAGGTCATCACGCCGGCAGGCAGCAACGTCTGCCTACGAATGAGCATGATGCAAGTAGTGCCGTCCAGGAAGTCACCACCCAGGCGTTTGTCATCCAGCAAAGTCTGCACTGCGCGGTTGACGATCGGCAGTACGGATAGCGAGCAAAGCGCACTTGTCACTACCAATGGTGCCTCGAGCAAGGTGGCGGCTAGTGCCGTTGCGCTCAACAGCAACTGTCCGGGCGGCGATAGGAAGGCTTCGAATCGAAAAGTGGCGCGGCGCAGGGAATTGAGAGGGGCGGGCAACTGCTTGGCGTTGACCTCTCTTTCCATCCGGTCTACGTCACCGAGCCCGACCTCTTCCAGCAACTTAAGCGGGTCGAGGTCAGAGGGATCGAACATGACGATCACTGAGCCGGCGTGGGGGTTGGTTCGCACCTGCGATACGCCTGACTTTTGGCCGATCATATGCGCCAGATGATCGGCTCGCCGTCTGTCATGCTTGATGGAGGGTACACGTAAGCGCACCCTGCCGGGGAGTTCGTGAACGACGTGGTAGTCCAACTCTGCCATCGAGTCCAACCTTGATCGGCGTATATCATAGCAGAGGCGCTTGCGCTAATTCTTTGAATTGAGGTCGAAGAGGATTCGCAAAGCCTCAGTTTGTTTTGTCAGGGTAATCTCGTCGGATGTTGCCTTCAGGCGCACGGTGGGATCGTGCAAGATGCGGCTGATGATTGACTTGCTCAGCCCTTCGATTTCCGCTTCGGCGGTAGTGTCTTGCGCATTGCGAGGCTTGGCGAGCGCCTTTTCGGTTTGCTCCTGACAGATAGATTCCAACTTGGTACGCAAATCATTAATGAGCGGGAGAACTCGAACCGTCCGTTGCCAGCAGCGAAAGTCTTCCAGTTTATCGAACACGATGCGCTCGGCATCGGCAGTGAGAGCCTGCCGCTGTGCCAGGTTATTCTCAACCACATGGATGAGATCGTCGACGTGGAAGAGGCGCACGCCGGGAAGCTCGCTCACTTTCGGGTCCACATTGCGGGGCACCGACAGATCGAGGATGCATAGATCTTTGCCGTTGTCTGGACGGCAAGCATATAGTTGTGCTCTGTTCAACACGTAATCGGGAGCACTGGTGGCGACAATCACTACGTCGGCAATCGCGGCCGCAGCATGCCGATCATCGAAGTCGCATACCACCGGTATTTTCGCTTTGCCTTGTGAGGCTGTCGCCAATAATGTTTCCAATCGGCCACGGTCGCGATTAGCGGCGAGCACTGTTTGAGCGGAGCCATCTGAAAGCAGTTGCTTCAGGCAGAGATGGGCCATTCTGCCGGCACCGATGACCACGACGTTTTTGCCGCAAAGCGATCCGACAGCGCGACGGGCGAGGTCGAGCGCGGCAGAGCTGAATGACACCGAGCGCGCACCAATGGCCGTTTCCGTGCGCACACGCTTGCCGCAGTTGATTGCCAGGTTGAACAAGTTGTTCAATACGTTGCCGCTCGTTTTTGCCTCGAGGGCAGCCAGATGCGCTGCCTTCACCTGGCCCAGGATCTCCGCCTCTCCGAGCACCATGCTGTCCAATCCGGCCGCTACACGAAACAGGTGCAGGGCTACGTCTTCGCCCAACAGACGGAAGTTGGGACGCAAGACGCCGTGTCCGGAAATTGAGCCGACTGCCGCGAAGAATGTTTCCAGCTCGCAGCAACCAGCCGGCACATCATCTACTACCGCGTAGACCTCCATGCGGTTGCAGGTGGAAAGAATAACCGATTCCTTTACGTGTGGCATGTTGGACAAAAAGCTGAATGCGTGCTGTAGGCATTGCGGCGGAATAGCAATTTTCTCTCGAACAGCAATTGGGCTCGAGTGATAGTTCAGTCCGCAAACGAGAAGTTGGCTCATCCGTTTTTGCTTCCACTGTTTCCGCTGCCACCGCCCGAGAAGGCATTTCTCAGACCCGCCGCCGGACATCCGGAGCCTGGTTTGTTGCCCGAAGACATATCCACACCGAGAGCCGCATGCACTTTTGCGGCAGCGCTCAGTGCTTGAGTCATGAATTTCTGCAGACCGTTCTGCTCGTGGGCGCCTGCGGCCGGCGCTTTTTCAGCGCGCGCATCGTTGGCGAAGGCGAGCTGGTCGTTGCCGGCTGCGCCTGGTCGGCCGGCTCCTGCATCATTGGTAAATCCGACTGTTGGGAAGGTGTCGTGCGATAGTAATTGATCGAAGTTGGGCTTGGGCGGTGCGTAAGCTGACGTAGATCCAAGCTTGGCGATTTCCTGCATGTCCGGACCTTTCATGGGCGTTGCCGTTGGCTGCGTGGGCGGTGCCTCAACATTTCGTTCGAAAGACATGGTAAACAACCTCCTGGGTCATACCTGTGGTTTTACTTTAGGTTGAACTTCTGTCAAACCCGGGACAAACTGTATAAAAACTGCTTTGTTGCGGCGCAACAGGCTGTTCGGCAGTGGGTTTGCATGGTATGCGAAACCAGAAACGGCTGCCGGTGCCCATCTTGCTTTCGACGCCGGTGAGGCCGCCATGCTGCTCGATTATCTGTTTGCAGATGGCTAATCCCAGCCCGGTGCCTTTTTTGGAATCGCGCAATTCAACTTGTTTGTAGCGGTCAAACAGCATTGTTTGAGCATGTTCAGGGATGCCGCGTCCTGGATCTATTACCGATACTTCCAGCCAGCCGTTGGCGGAGGCAGTGCGCACCTTGATGCATCCTTTAGGCGGGGTGAATTTGACGGCATTGGACAATAAATTCACAATTACCTGCGTAATGCGCCCGGCATCCAGCTCTACCTGCTCGGAGCCGACGGCGTTGTCGTCGATAGTTATGTTCACCTCATCGGCCAAGGGCTTGATGCTGGCGATCGCTTCTTGAATCACAATCTTCATATCGACGGCGGCAACTTCCAGAGGCAGAGCGCCTGACTCGATGCGCTCGATTACCAGAAGGTCGTCGGTGAGCTTGATTAATCTGCGGATCGTGCGTTGAGCTTGCACGGCCATTGCGGTGCATGGTGCGGTCAATCTTCCCAGTCTGCCGGAGAGCATGAGCTCGAGGCAAGACGAAATGGCGGTGATTGGTGTTCGCAGGTCGTGACTGATGGTGCTGATGAATTGCGACTTCAATTGCTCGACGTATTTCTCATGGGTAATGTCGTGAGCGACGCAGAAATAGCTTTGCTCGTCGTTAGACCAGCAGGCCGACCAGCGCACAAACAGCCCGGCGCCGTCCTTGCGTGACATCCTGCTCTCGAAGGAAAAGCGTTCTTTGCTTTTCGCCCCCGATTGCAGCGACGACAGCACCGCTTGTTGATGGTTCGCCGGTACCAACTCCAGATAGTTGCGTCCCAAGAGTTCGGACGGCTCATATCCCCAGGCGGCGCGGCAGGCGGCGTTGATTTCGGTGATCCGTCCCCGGTGATCGAATGAACAAATTACTTCGGCGGCGTGTTCCAAAATGGCCCGTTCGCGTTTTGAAGTCGCATCCAGAGCTTCGGCCACGTGATGAAACATATGATCGAGTTGGGAGATCTCATCTTCTCCCGACATGAGTGCATGCAATGGCTGTTTATTGGCAAAACGAATAGTGTTGTCGCTGAGCACGCGTAGACGAGCGGCAATGTTCTTGCTGAAAGCGCTAATTAAAAATAACGCTGCCAGCACATCGAGCACAATGGCGAACATGATGAATCGTTCTGTCTGTTGTCTGTGTTCGCCGGCCAGTTGCAGACTGTCGAGTTGCTGATGGCTGGTTTCGGTGGCAAGCAACTTGCTGCGGTCTTTGAACACTGCTGAGAAGGCGCTGACAAATTCGGGACTGTCCAGTGATGCGCTGTCGTCTTTCTGGAATGGTGCGCTTCCGGCGTGCTCCTGTTCTATCCTGCGAAGCATTGACGCCAACTTGTCGGTCGACAGTGTCAGCTCTCTACAGTTATCTGCCTGGTCGGGGCTGGACTGCGCGATCTGTTTCAGAGTAGTCAGTTCATTCTCAAGCTTGCCCAGCTCGTTTTCGAATTCCGATTTATACGGCAGTTGTCCGGTGCGCAGGTACGCGCTGAGCGACAACACGCTTGTTGAAGCGAGCGTGCTGAACCAGTTGGCATGTCCGATTACATTCTTTGAGCGCGACTCTTGCATCGCCGCTTGTTCAGCCTGACGCATGCATTCATTGTGCAAAAGCGCAAGAATGATTTGAAAGAAGAACGGAATCAGCACGATGGCCGCCGCCTTCTGATTCAAGGTGAGTCTGGGTTTCAATTGCATAGTAAACCGAGCGTCGTCGGGGAATTTATTGATCCCACAATCCGGAAGCGATCAACCCGGAATGTGATTGAGCGGATGGTACTTTAATCTCAACCGCGTGTTTTGATGCGGCTGTGGAAATACCGGCACCGACGACGGCATACAGCAAGAAACCGCAGATTACGGCTAGGGCTAGATAGACCTTGTTCATGGGGGTGTTCTCGTGGACGCCAACGACTGCTCAGCCGAGCGCTTCGTGGGGTAACTCGAAGCTTGGGTCATATGTTGGCGTGAGATTACTATAATTGAAAAACCGCACATTTTGCCTGCGCAATTACGCATTTTATGTGTGGAATTACACCTCCTAGCCGATCTCTTGTTCGAGATAATTCGTCAGATCCGGGAAAAGCTGGGCGAGCATTGGTCCATAGCCGGTTTGATCCTGTCCATCAATGACGCCGGCCGCGATTTCCGCTGCCACGTCTCCCACGCCGACTGCGTTGCCCTGGTTGTCGGCGATGGTCGGCGGGTCGACCAAAATCGGCTCGAGTTGCGCTAGTTCTGATTGCTGAGCCGGTGTCATGTTGGCGATGTCCGCGTTCGCGGCTGCAATGGCCTGAGGATTGGGGCTGTTCGCCAGGCCGCCTGTGATGTTCTGCACCAGGTCTTGGACGTGGAACATCTCGTGCGCCGCAGCTTCGGCCTCGATTCCCGTGCCTTCATAGATCACAACCTGATTGTTGGTCGGATCGAAGAACGCGGCGTCGCCATTGGTATTCTGACCGGCAGCGTTGATTACTTCGATGTCCGGCTTATCTTGGAGAATCGCATTAATCGTGCTCTGGGGCAGGCCGTCGATCGAGTTCATAATTTGAGCATTAATGTTCGGGTCTGTGCCGGCATTGAAATTAATGAGTTGATTGACGGCTGCAATTTCGCCGGCACCACCACCGGCGCCGCCGCCGCCAGGCGCTCCGCCACCGGCACCGCCGTCACCGCCGGCGCCACCACCTGTGGGCCAGCCACCGCAGCCACCGCCGCCGCCGCCACCGCCACCAGTCGGCCATGCGCCGCAACCGCCGCCTGCGCCGGCTCCAGCTCCTGTCGGCCAGTCGCCTCCAGCGCCTGAGGCGCCGCCGCCAGCTCCTGTCGGCCAGTCGCCTCCAGCGCCTGAGGCGCCACCACCAGCTCCGCCGCCACCACCCACACCACCGTAGCCGCCGTCGCTGCCGTCGGTGATATTAATATTGATGCCGTTGGGTCCGATGTTGATGTTAATGTCGGGACCGTTACCCATATTGCCGCCATTGGCGTTGCCGTTCCAATCGGCACCGTTGCCGTTGATATTGATTACACCGCCGTCGTTACCGGCGCCGGTCATGTTGCCCCAGGGATTGCCTGCACCGCAACCACCGTTGTTTATGTTGATGATTGGTGCTTCGCCGGCATTGCCGCCGGTGTTATCCCAGCCGCCGCAGCCGCCGCCATTGCCCCCGGCACCACCATTGGTGACGTTCATCAGACCTGGATCGCCTAGTTGCTGCGCTTGTCCGGCGAGAAATTCGGACAGCAGAGACTGCGACGGGCTGCTGCTATTGAGTAGCGACTGCGTGTAATTGATGTCCGTCGGTGACGAATTCACCACCGGCCAGTCGATCGGATCGCCTGCCGGATCGTTCAATGCGCTGTTCAGGAAGCTGGTGGTGTTGGCGTCCGTGAATGCGCCGGGCGTGTTCATGTTCAGATGCCCGAATAACGCATCGGTGACTATCTGTTGCTGGTTCCAGCCCGAGGTCATCGCGACGCCGTCCAATCCACCCGGTTTGGTCGGATCCGGAAAGAAAGTGTTGACGTCAGCGGAATTCAGGCTGGCAGTACTTTCGGGCAGGCTGTTCAGGTTGGAAAGAATGTTGCTGCCGCCGGCTGCCTGGTCGTAAGTCAATCCCATCGAATCGGCGAGGAACGAGCCATTGATCTGGTTGGTATTGGGATCCATGCTCCAGGCCAGGGCCTGCATCAGCCACTGGTTTTGCGTTTGATCAGGCTGGAAGGTAGAACCTTGGCCGTTGTTGGCTCCGTTTAACAGCGTCTGCGCTAGAATCTCGCCTGAGGGACCAACTCCGTTTGTATTATTGATTGCGCCATTGGCTTGCTCGTCATGAGAGAACAGGCGCGCGTCGTACGCAAGTTGCGTCGGATTGCTGCCGCTGGGATCCTGCGTATCGGTTTGATTGAGTCCAAGCTGATTGATCACATTGCTTGTTTGGTCTGCAGTGAGGTTGCCCATGTTTGCCAATGGGTTGCCTAGCGTGTATCCCATGTTCTGCAGATCTGAGCCGACCAGGCTCATATCTGTTTGCGACAGCTGAGAATTGCCCGCCGTTGCCGCGGTGACAGCCGCTTGCAAGTTATTGATCACTTGCTGTTCGGCGGCACTGGGCGTAGCGATTGGTGGCGGCGCCGGATAGCCACCATCGCTGCCTGCAGGAGGCGCACCGGGTGGTGTACCGGAGGTGCCGCTATCGCTGCCGGCTCCTGTGCTCGTTGTGGTGTTGCCGCCGGGATTC
>DATNQY010000216.1:0-36999 GCA_036703785.1 Candidatus Obscuribacterales bacterium | reverse complement strand
AGGTCGGGGGTTCGAATCCCTCAGGGCGCGAGGCTTTTAGCGATTGCCGAGATCCCCGGACTCCGTGTGGTCTCCCAACAGGGACTCAAATTTTATGTATGATCTTCGGTTGTTCCTCCCACCGTGCGCTCGATTCCTTTTGCACAATGAACAATTCAATACAGCTTGCTCTCCTTTTGTTCGCGATCACAGCCGGCCGGTTGATGGCGGCGCCGATTGATGACATCGAAAGGGCGCGAGATTTGTACGAACATGGCAAGTACGCGGATGCGATACGTCTTTTGGACAAGGAGATTCAAGGTCTTGGCGCCGAGCCAGCCGGACGACGGAGGACCGCCGAATCTTACGCACGGATGCTCCGCGGACTCTGCTACCAATTCTCTGGCGATAACAACAGGGCGGTTGCTGATTTCACACGTTGCCTGACGCTCAAGCCTTCCGTGGAAGGATTTCAGAATCGAGCCAACTCGTATTTCAACATGGGCAAGTATGACCTGGCGCTGGCTGATGTAAATTCTGCTATCAGGCTCGACCCGCGTAATGGCTGTCTGTTCAACAACCGTGGCAACATCTACGAACGTCTCGGGCAGTTGGAAAAAGCACTTGCAGACATGCAATCTGCGTGCGCTCTGCACCGTACCGAGGCGCGCCATGTAAATGCGCGCGGAAAGTTGTATCTGGAGCTGGGCCAAGCTAAAGAAGGCGAATCTGATTTCGAGCGAGCGGCATCTTTAGCCACCAACCAGCTGGGCGGCAAAACCGACAATATTATCGTCCTCGAAGATTTGGCGCGCGCGTATTTAGGACAAAGACAATATAGCAAAGCACGCGATACCATCGAGACATACCATGCAACGTTCCCTGAATCCAAAGAACTGCTCGCCTCTTACGCGTATTGTACGTCTTCCGCCATTACAGTGGGGAAAACCACCCCCACTGCAATTGACGGTGATACAAACCGAACTTAACATGTTGTAATCGCCTAATAGCAAAAGCGATCGTTCTCTTTTTTCAGTATTCATCCCGCCTCAGCATGTCTAAATAGCTGATGCGAATCGCTGCACGGGAGTATTTGCAATGAGCAATTTGGAGAATAGCGCAGGCGGACTGGGTTCCGTCAATGATACTTACCGTGGACTGCATCAATGGTTTAAAGATGATCTGGAGCCATATCTCCGGAGAGAAAAAAATCACAATCAAAATGCAAACGGTTGCACTAATGCACCGATAACTGCAGAGAGGAGCGAATCCTCTAACGGTATTCAGATTACTCCAAGCCTGGGATCGATGAACGAGACCTACCGTGGGCTGCATCAGTGGTTTAAAGATGATGTTCAACACTTGCTGCGAAAGCCAGCAGGGGACAATCGATTTGGAATGACGGGCGAATCGACCAATGCTAGCGATATTACTGGAAGCTTGGGATCGATCAACGAGGTCTACCGTGGACTGCATCAATGGTACCAGGACGACATTCGACCTTTGCTGGGTGAGCGTAAAAGCGATAATCCATTTGGAATGACGGGCGACGCACCTCCTAGCAGTGGTATCACCCAAAGCCTGGGATCGATTAATGAGACGTACCGCGGACTGCATCAGTGGTTTAAAGACGACCTTCTACCGGCATTGATGAGGGACGGAAGAGACCATGCCAATGTACTGAAGACCGAGTCTTCTGATCGCAATACTATCACTCCCAGCTTGGGAGCGATTAATGATACCTACCGCGGACTGCATCAGTGGTGGCACGATGACGTTTTGCCGGCTTTGGAAGTCAGTGAAGGTGACTGTCGCAAGTGAGTTTCGTCTGATGGCGGCTGTTCAAAGAATGTTTGCTCCTATTCTCCTTCACCACGTTCGCGCTCCCGAATGTAATCAGGTGCGCTTTGATGTGCCGGTTCGAATCGCTGCCTCGTTTGGCTTATGAAGTTTTGAACTTACGCATATCACGTACATCATTACGCATTTTGCGTAAGTCGCCAACAACATCGTTTTTCGCGCACCGCGGGCGGTGGCGTTCGTCTGCAACAATATTCTTAACGCTCCTCCGAAGCCGAGATCTCTGCGGGCTCAGCCTTGACGCAGCGGCATTTCGAGTTTCGGGACGGCCAGCGATGGACTATCCGCGATCGATGACAGCAGCCCGCGTTCATGTTCTGGCAGAGAGCAAACCCGCCCGTGTACCGGCTGCGTATAGTGCGTACCATTGCTGCCGTTAATTAGGGATGATTAGCTTGCCCGTCACCGTCTGGTTAGTTTGAGAGATCGGGGCATGCGGCACGTGCAACGAGCCGTTCAGGTCAGTTGAATAGACCGAATCGCCGGGCAGGGCTCTGGCAGCGTTACTTCCCGGGTAGTACACGTTCAAATGAGCCGACGTCTGTCCGTATGCGTCGGGTTGCGGGCGCGTGCGCTGGCGACTAGGCTGCCGAGGCAAACCATCGTACGACCCATTGTACTGATACTGCGAATTCACTTCGTTCCAATTCACTCTGTACAAAACTTTTGGTCTGGGAGCCGCATAATATCCAAACGGCGGCGTGCTTCGAGTGATTGGGCCTTCGACACGCTCGGCCTGGCGGTAATAGTCGTCGGGAACCGCGGTGTTTTGACCGCCCCAGCGGCGTCCATGGTCATAGAATTGCTGAGCGCCGGCATTGTTATTCGATGCGATCAGGATGAGAAGTGCAACGGCTGCAGATAGCCGAATATGACTATGCGGGATCGTTTTCATAAACACCTCTCCGGATAGGAGACGGCCTGGACTGGGCGTAAGTCGTCGTAGTTTATAGTAATGGCGGTCGCTCCAAATGTATGGCCAAACGGGTTCCTTGGCAACTTAAATGTGTTGGTCTGGCTGCGCTTTTGTAGGTTACCGACGAAAAAACTCAGTTCTAGCTGGCGTTCTTCCACAAATTTGCCACAATTCACCGCACTCCGTAAGCCCGATTAGAATCTGTGATTTGCCGCAATCCGGAGTTACTTGTGGATATCGGAAGGTTGTTGATGGTCATTCGCCTGCGGATGGCTGTTTCCAGCGCCGCCTGATCGCAATTTGTCCCGACGCTTCTTAGCCCTATGCACCACTTGGTCCGCTTCTTGGGCCTGAAACTGCTCCATTTTTTCGATGCGAGTTCTATCCTGTTCGACTAGTTTATTCACGACCAGCCAGGTGCCTGCGAATGCCACCACCAAAGTGATCACCGCAGGACCCAGCCAAGACCAGATTGTTATCTTCTGCTTGCTCAGCGGGGGGTGAGCCGACGATGCCGGCTTGCTCGTCGTCGCGACCCGAGTCCCTTTTATGATGTTGGAGAAATCTTTTGCTGCTGCTACCGTCGACGCTCCGGGAAGCGACTCCGGATTTTTTCCATGATTGCCGGCGGCATAATGTGCCTCTTGCAGTGCGGTTTTCAACTGAGCCATCGTTTGGTAGCGCAATTGCGGAGACTTAGCCATAGCCTTCAAGACAACACGTTCGATCGCAGGCGGCACAAGGACATTTGGGTTAACTTCCTGAATCGGCAGCGCTTCTTTCGACCCGTGCATGTACATGGTGTCCATCGGGCTGCTGCCCATAAATGGTGGAAAACCACTGAGTGCGTGGAACATGACACAACCAAGCGAATATATATCACTGCGATGGTCGACGTCCACGCATCGACACTGCTCAGGGCTCATATAAAGCGGACTTCCGAGCACTTCCCCTACCATAGTCAATTTTGGGTCTTCGTTCATCTGTGACATCAATTTGACCAGACCAAAGTCGACCACGACCACAAAATCTTTGTCGTTGTTCTTGTTTATCAGAACAAAGTTGCTTGGCTTGATATCGCGGTGAATTACACCCTGGCTGTGTGCATGCTGTAGTGCATCACACACTTGAACAAAAATGTGGATGAAGCGGTCGATGGACAGGCACTTTTGGTCGCGAATGATGGCTTGCATGTTTCTTCCTTCAAGGAAGTCCATAGCCAGGTAAGCTTGATCTTCGTCAACGATTCCAAAGTCATGAATTGCCACTATGTGCGGGTGATTGAGCAAGCTTGAGGCTTTGGCTTCTTGCTGGAAGCGTTTAAAATTTTGCGGGTTACCCGCATCTGCATTGTGGAGCATTTTGAGCGCCACAGTCTTCGAAGTCTGGACGTTGAGAGCTTTATAGACAACGGCGACACCGCCTTCCCCCGCCACTTCTACAATGCGGTATCGATCGGCGACAATATCGCCGGGACGAAGCCGCTTCTTGTGGGTGCCTATATTGGCTTCTTTTGACAATCTACAAACCAGCCCCCGCCGGACATCGGTTACAACGGTGCTTCCTTTCCAATCTTACCCAGCTGGCACCCAAACTATCGTCGACAAAGAGCCGCAAACACAACACTGTCCCGGCAAATAGCGCCATGAACTGACAAAAACCATCCTCATTGATAATCAACAGTCATTTTTTGCACCAATCTACAGGGGTGATCCCTCCCAACTGTGCAGTACATAGTGTCGCAAACAATGTTGGAATATTGGCCCGCGTCGAGGACACTTCCCATTGCTGCGCTGTCATCTACCTGTGAGACCTTGCAAGCCTCGATATTGTAGTCTCTGAAATCGCCTCGCATCTCTGTGGTTTTGGCAAACAACTTCTGTTCAATTTCCTCTTTGTCCTTGCGCATTAATTCGCCCTGCTTCTCACCCATTCGCGATATCTCGTTGACAGACACGAGAGAAGTGAGTTCCTTAAGGGCGCTTATATCTTTTGCTTTTAGCGCTCGGAAATAATCGGCCAACCAACGATTGCACTCACCAGGTAGATTAGCTGCAGTGTGTCTCGTCGGCGTGCAGCTTGTGCATATCGAAGTACAAAGAATTACAGTCATTGTCATTGTCAGAAACGTCTTCATCGCTTTAACCATCACCTATTGGTGTCCTTACTTGGTTGTTGCCGCACGGTTGCGGTGCTCATTGCCACCACGGGGACATTTCCCAAATTAAGCCGGAGGATACCGCTCCGGATAAATTCACCGAATCAAAGACGTCACTGGATTCGATTTCTCATATCGCTTTTTACTCGTCGTCAGCTACCGAATCAATAATCAATTCGTCCTCGGTGCCGGTTGTTTCGATTGATGCAACAACTGAAACGGATCCGTTTTTGCCATTGCTCCCCGCCTTTCCTGACTTTCCAGCCGTGCCGCCGACACCTGAACCCGGTAACCCGCCTGCGCCACCCGACGATCCCGCGGCTCCCAAAGCAAGTGGTTGCGTGCCGATAGAGGGAGTGGACGCTGCGCTGATAAAAATGATGCCGCCGTTGGCGCCGTTGCCGCCGGTGCCTCCATTGCCTCCGTCGCCCGCTTTGGCTAGAGTACCAGTGCCACTGCCTCCGGGGCCGCCGGTCTCACCGAAGCCTGAACCACCTGCGTTAGCACTTACTGTTCCTGCAATAGAAATTGTTGCTCCTGATCCTTTAGAAATGATCGACACCTTGCCTCCCGCGCCGGCGCTTCCGCCGCGTCCGCCAAAGCCGCCTGCACCACCGGCAGTATTACCCTGTCCGCCAGTTGCCGCGCCGCCATTCTCGCCATTGCCACCTCCGGGTATCACTTGTAGCTGGGCATTGCCACCATTGGCAAGAATGCTGGCGTTGCTAATGATGTTGCTATTGAGTGTATTGATGAGGACAGATCCGCCGCGCCCACCTGATCCGACGTTGCCTCCCGCTCCACCGGCACCACCGGCTCCGAAGAAGCTCGCACCGCCCATGCCGCCGATTGAATTGTAAGCGCCTCCATCCCCGCCGCTAGCCGAGATATCTTCAGAGGTGGCTATCTCTTTTAAGGTTGCGGAATTGTTGATTAGCTTGATTGTGCCTGCGTTGCCACCATTGCCTGACGATCCGGCAGCACCGCCTGCGCCTGCTGCTTGAGTGCCATCGCCGCCCTGTCCGCCACCGGATATCACTTCGGCACTCGTGTCGTTGATCAAATTGCCGCCGCGTCCTCCAACGACAGTGATTTTGTTAAGGGAATTGTCCTGGACATCGATATCGCCGGCTGTCACCGTGATCGCAACGGAGCCTCCCTTGCCACCGCCACCGGTGCTGCCTCCAGTGCCTCCTTTTCCACCAATCGGACCCGGGTTGCTCAGGAAGGCGCCGCCACCGGCTCCGCCAACAAGCAAACCGTCGCCGCCGTCTCCGCCGTCAGCGGACACTTCATTCAGGAAGGTGACGTTGGCCGCATTCACGGTTATTGAACCGCCCTTTCCTCCACCTGATGTCGAACCGCCTGCGCCGCCATTGCCACCCTTAACCGTGCCGACACTGCCGGCTCCTCCGTTGGGATTCAACCCGGATGAGAAGCCTTCTTGCGCAAACGAACCACCACCTCCGTTTGATCCTATCGACATCGAGGTGATGGTTCCATTCAGAGGCGAGGTGATGGTTCCATTCGGAGCTGCCACCTTAACGGTTCCACCATTTCCGGCCAAGCCACCATTACTGCCGCGTCCGCCGTTTCCGCCAATTGTGCCGTTTCCTCCAGCGCCACCGGAGGCTCCGTTATTGCCCGCATGGGCGCCATCAGTGAGTATTCCGAATATGTCGCCTGCAACAGTGGGTCCGATTTCCATTTTGCTCAGAATATTGACGGTGCCGCCATTGCCGCCTGCACCCGAATTGCCCGCGCTGCCGCCCTTGCCGCCGGGGGCGGTGATGCCTCCGGATCCTCCCTGACCACCAGCCGAAGAAGTATCGCCGCCAATGCCGCCATTAGCAAAGACGTTGACGAGCTCCATTCCTTGGACCCCGGATTCGGCTTGTGTGCTGAGCGAGCTTGCCAAAATAGATCCTCCTTTTCCGCCATTGCCACCATTAGCGATGTTGCCGCCATTACCGCCTCCCTTTGGTCCTCCTTGTCCTTTTCCCGCCGTGGCTGTGGGTCCGCCGCTGCCGCCCGATGCATCGATGCCGTTGAAGAGCACGAATCCGAATGATGAGACTCCACTATTCGAGAGTTTTATCGAGCCGCCCGCGCCACCGGCGCCGCCCACCCCTGAAGATCCGCCGTTGCCGCCACGTTCCTCGGTGGATGAGCCTCCGTCAGCTCCGGCGCCCCCGATATTTCCCATGCCGCCCGTAGCGAACACGGATTCCGACAAGGTCAAGCCGTCCACAGCTGACAAAGTGATCTTTCCAGCCGCACCGCCCGCACCGCCTGCGCCGCCGTTGCCACCATTGCCGCCGTTGCCGAACGTACCGCTCCCGCCGGTGCCTGCGGAACCGGACAGTCCACCAGCGCCGCCCGAAGCTTCGATATCGTTGGTGGCGGTTCCAGCAGCATTGCCGGTTTCGATCAGTCCGCTACGGTTGATCAAGGAGATCGTCCCCCCTTTACCTCCAGCTCCGCCGGCGCCTCCAGAGCCACCCGCACCACCGGCACCGCCCGTAGTGCCATTACCGCCTGCGCCACCGTTGCCGCCATGACCTCCGTTGCCGCCGTTCCCCCCATCCGCGATCCCGACAAAGATGTCCAAGAAACTGCCTGTCCCTGCAGGTTGAGTCACGACTATGGAACCGCCTGCGCCGCCGGCACCACCCTTGCCGCCGGCACTCCCGCCGCCACCAGTACCGGTGACACCTTCGCCTGCTTGCACGGGATTTGGTCCACTCAACGCGTCGCCCCCAACTCCGCCGGATACAATCAGCTTGGCCTCCCCGTGTCCGTCGGAAGCCCCGGCGTTAAAAAATCCGCAACTCGAGCAGGACAGAGAAATTTGTCCGCCGACGCCACCTTTCGGTGCAGCCGCCGCCGCGCCCGCTGCGCCGCCTTTAGTGGCACCGCTCCCGCCGTTTCCCGGGCCTGAAATCAGCCCGCCGGCACTTCCCTCGTCGTCTATATTGCCACCTACGTTAACGCTCGGTGCGGACAGTTTGACCACACCGCCCGCGCCTCCGGGACTAGCTGTGCCGCTAAACCCGCCTTTACCGCCGGCGTTCGGCGCCGGTGTTCCTGTTGTGCCGCCTCCGGTGCCACCGCCTCCACTAGAGCCACCACCTCCGCCCAGTGCGAATATGGTTGGTGAATTAACAATCACCGATCCTATTAATTGAACCGTGCCGCCTTTCGCCGCGCCTCCGCCTTTGCCGCCTGCACCGCCGGCGCCACCGGATGCAGCCCCGGCTCCGCCGGGCCCGCCGGTTTGACCACTTCCACCTTGAACAAAAATTGTCGTCAGTGGTGTTGATGGATCTGATGCACCCGGCAACGATATTGTCTCTGCCTTCATCGTGACCTTGCCGGCGGCGCCGCCGCTGCCGCCTTTGCCGCCTGCACCTGCGTTGGGTTTCTGTGCACTGCCGTCGCCACCCCTACCGCCGAATCCGCCAATACCGCCCATAGCGGAAATGGTTACAGGAGTTGATGCTGGGCCCGATACTTGCCCGTTAACAGCGCTGATTGTGATAGTGCCCCCTGCGCCGCCGGCTTGCCCAGCGGCTCCTACGCCGCCTGGAGCTCCGCCCGCACCATCCGCGCCACTGAAACCATCAGCCCGTAAGGAATCCGCGAGGGTCACATTTCCTAAACTGATAAGCGAGATGGTTCCTCCCTTGCCACCGGCTGCCAGTGAACTGACATTGATCCCACCTGAGCCTGATTCGATGTCGATTGCGTCAGAGGCTGACGAAGAGGGCGCGGTTCCAAATACCGATACAATTCCGCCCTGGCAAACAATGCCGAATCCAGACACAAGAGTGACTGTTCCGACTGCGTTTGCCAAAAGTGCCTTGCCTCCCGACAACGCGCCGGATACAGTTCCAAATGAGTTGACGGTTACGGTGCCCTGCGGCTGTGTAGCTGAAACAGTTATCTTGGCACCGGGGACGATACCATCAGCGTCAACTCCCTTAAGGCTGATGGCTTGCGGAGCAATGAGAGTGATATTGCCCGCCTTGCCATTAATGGAGTCGGCATTGATGAGAGTACTGTCGAGCTGCAGGTTGCCGCCGATTCCGTTGCTGCTATATGCGACGATGAGAATATTGCCCGCGGTCTGCTTATTCCCGCTTACCACGGTGGACAGGTGACTGAAGGTGCTTGTCCCACATCCTGAGCAACGCACGTCGCCGCCTTCTCCGGCTCCTAGGACTTTGATTATTCCGGTGCCGCTCATGGCGTTGGAGCCATCTAATGCCGGGTTGGACCCATCCGGAATTCCAACCGGTACCTTTACTTTGGCCCCGGCTATCAGCGTAATGGAACCGCCAGAACCTACAGTGTCGATCGTGTGCCCGTTGAGATCTATGCTTTGAGCCGAGATCAAGGCAACCGGTGCCCTGAAGAGCAGATCTTCCTCCAGAAGAATATCGCCGAAACTGAAGAATGTCGGGTCGCCGGTTAGGTTCATCGATCCTAAATGAAGCGAACTACCAGTTGCGCCCGCATGAGCACTACCGGCAGTGATGTTGAGAACGCCGGTTACCTTGCTCACATCCATCTCAACATCACCGCATCCGGCATTGATGTTCACCTGATTGCTCAACCAACTGCCACCAGTAATCCGCAGCGTCTCGGCTTTCGTCATGCCGGTAGCTGCGATGTTGATATTGCCGTTAAGCGCTTGCATGACGCCATTGTTGTTCGTAATGGCGAAATTCCCGGGTTCCCCGGACGATAAATTGATATCGCCCGAGAGCGACTCGATCAGTCCGGCGTTGTTGATTGCTGGTGCGGAGAGCCAAAGAGTTTCAGAGCTGAAGATTGTTCCTACATTGCTGATCACTTTCGATGCAGATAGAGATTGCTCGGCGACGAGGGTAACTCCCCGCGGGACAAACAGTGATGACATAGACGGCAACCCCGTCGCAATTGCGATGCCACCAATGGCATTGCCGCGCGTTCCGAGAACAAGCGTTTGAACACCACCGGACAAAATTTGTTGCACAGCCAGCCATTGTGCCGGAGTGAGCGCGGTACCGGCCGAAATCGTCAGATGTCCCTTGCCTTCGGTTATGGTTATCGCAGACGTGATCGTGCTAGGCGCGACGATCGTTTTGTGTACCGTTGAAAGGTTGAATCCCAACGTCCCTGGTGCAGCCTGTGCAGATGGCACTTGCCAAGCCACCAGTGCCGCTCCTAGCAATAACGAACAAATACGCCGAATGGAACCATGTTTCCGATGCATCCGTGTGAGCCTCCAGTGAAAGCCAACGCCCCGCCGTCGACGCATTGGAAATAGCAATCATACTTCCCGACGCAAACATTCCGGCCACCTATCGGCGGCCTTGACTAGGGAGAATACGTAGTAAATAGGATTTGAGCAGCCAAGCGCAGATCAATTAACCTGCCGGGCAGTTGCGTACTTCGTCGCGAGCGTGGTTTTAAGGAGCGCGGTGGCGCACTGCCGCGAGTCCCTTCCAGTCTTCGCGGTCCAAGTCGGGCTTTTCTTCACGGTAGCGTTTGTACAACGCTATGCCCATCGGATCTTCCAGGATGTCGACAACAACGCCCTTTTCTCGCAGCATCGGAAGATTGGTGCCTTTTGCATTTGTCACATCGCCAACAACCAGTCGGTGAAATTGACGCATGTAGATAAGGGTTGCGCAGACATCGCACGGGGTCAATGAGGTGAAAATCGTTGTCAGACTAAAATCCAGGCGTCCGGCATCTCTGATAGCGGAAGTTTCCCCATGGTTGTATGGATGATTTTCCTGGACGAGTGTATTGTGTCCCTTTCCCAAAATCTGACGCGTAGCATTGTCAATGACGACGCCTCCAATCGGACAGCCGCCCTCGTCGTATCCCTTCTGTGCCAGCAAAACAGCAATTCGCATGAACTGAGAATCCGTCAAGTTTGTCAGAAATTGAGATTCGACGATGCCTGCAAGACTTTTAGTGGGCAGGTGCGCAATTACATTCAGCACTTCATCGCTTACGGGCGTAGCCGGAGTGATCAACTTTTTCATGCGTTACCTTCAAGTTGCGTACGCGCTTGCGACAACAATAATCTGGCGCACAAAGCATAAGAGTAGCCTGATGCAGACTCTATGGCAACCGAATTTGGCGGCGGCCGCTCGGGCACAATTGACGCCAGGAAGCGCCCAAAGTGGGTATTTCCAATATACAATGGTCACATACCCTGACTTCGAACGGCGGCATCAATACCGATGAACCAGCCTCTCGCGATACCAACAGCATGGCAAAAGCTGCCGTGCCCTGCATGTGAGCAAAAGATACCCCCGTACGCTTTGGTCTGCTCCAGTTGCGGACACGACGTGGTCCATTACGAGCCGACAGACCAACAAGGCAGGCGTCGAAAGCTGAAGTTTCGCGAAGGCACCATCTTTTTCAATGTGTCGCCGATAAAACTTCTGACGCTGAGTGTTCTGACCAGTGGCTTGTACTTGTTCTTTTGGTTTTACCGCAATTGGATGTATGTCGACGAGCATGGCGGACGGAAAGCTTGGCCCGACATCCGCGCGGCCTTCAATCCTTTCACCTACGGATCACTGATTCAGGAAGTCAAAAAGGCGGCGAATGTACAGGGCTATCCCGTCGACCTCAAAGCCTTGTGGCTCGGAACGCTCTATCTAGCAATCGTGATAGCTGGTCCTGATATCGCCAGCATGCTGTCCATCGAATTCGGCTCGCTCATCCCAACGTCTCAAGATCCTACAGTCAGAAAAGTGGTGGCGTTTCTTTCCAGCCTCGTGCTCCCACTAGCAGCAACCATACTCATCCTGCCGACTCAGCGAGTTATCAACGCCATGAACGCGGAGAAATCGTTGCCCGTCAACACTCGCTTCAGCCTAACCGATCTGGGATTGATTGTGCTTTGCTTACCGACAATGCTGGCCGTCGCCTTGATGCTCCGATAAATTAGCAGAGTATGCCTCAAGCGGCTAGACATCCTGCCTCACTCAATAACGATCGGTTTCACCTTACCACCATTCTTGGTGCGCTCGGCTTTAATAATATCGAGGTCTTCTTGCAGGAATTGCGGAAGTTCCGCGACCCCAAATCCGTTTGCACCAACCGCATGCACGCCGACGACCTCCCCTTTGCCGTCGAGCCAGGGTCCGCCGGAATAGCCTGGCGCCTTCAGGTTGCCGTTCGCTTGCATCATCGGTCGAGTCAGATCTTCGCCCGGCAACTGCCTCGCAGGGTATTCTGTTCTTTTATGCAATCCTTCGATGGTACCGGTTCGGTAATTATGATCGGTTGCGGTAGCGTCACCGTCGGCACTATTGGCTCCGACCACCACAATCGGCTCGCCCTTCGCTTCGCCGGAACTATCGATCGTCAGCGGCTTGCACACAGCCTCGGAATTCGGAACCTGCGCACCGTAAATTGCAATTTCATGCCGCTTGTCGAGCAGCTCGAGGTGAACATAGTGACTGTGCCCGTCCACCGTCGTAATCGGCACCTGATAGTCATGACCCACATGAGCAGCCGTCGCTACTTCGCAAGAATTCGGCAGTCCGCTCGAAACGAAAAATCCGGTGCCAACCTCCTGGCCCGCCGGCGGGTGACTGTTCACTTCGACGACGCTGTTCGAAGCATGCGCGAAAATGTCGTGCGCATTAAATGCAGAAGTGTGAGCGGTTTCTGCAGGAAGCTTTAATCGCTCCGACGAGGAGTCATCCATGTTTGGTGCCGCTGTGGGGACAAACTCTTATTGTAGGATGCTCGGACTGCTGGTCAATGGGCATTTACACAGCAAGCGTCCATCCCTTGCTTCACTGCGCACCACAAGCGAACTACCCTCGCCGGGAAGCCATGATCTCCATGAAGGCGCGCAACAGATATTCGAGCGCGCGCGACGAGTCTTTCGACGCCACGAATTCCGGCGAGATGGCGCCCACTTCCAACGTGGCGGTATCCTGATTGACGGTTAACTGTGCCAGGTTGGGGTTGAAACTGGCCGCCTTCTTGAGTGCCTGTGCAAGCGTTGACCTCACCTCACTCTTGCCGAGCACAGCAGCCGTGTTCGTCATAATGCCGTTGAAGTACTTTAGTGTGTCCAAGAATGGAGATGATCCGTGAAACGCATTCATCGCGTGCGACGAGCGAAGCCGAGAGTCGCCCGCACTCGCAGCCATGCCGCCGGCCAAGCCCTTGGGCTTGTCTGTCACCGCGGAATTCGGCAATACCTTCGTTTGTTCCAGCTTTGCGGCAGCTTCTTCAGTGACGGTCTGTTTCGCCGCCCCCCGATTTACCAGTGCCTCGATCAAACTCAAAATTGAATATCTATCGAAGGGCAATTTTTCTGTGATTTCACGGAGGCTGGACTTGGCGTTCAGCAGCGGCCATAGTTGCGGACCAATGGTCTCAGAATCGTCAGAGAGTTTTTGCCAACCAGCAACTTCTCCGGTTTGCACAATCGCTGCATTGGGCCACCCGAGCGATTTCATTAATTTAGGGAGTTCATCCGAACGCCTCGCCCCCTCCATGAGCAGCATGTGGGGCGGTTTGCGCCGTAGATTTTCATCCGGCGGGACATCGTCCACCTGCCGACGCTCGAAAATAAAGTCGAGCGGAGCAGTGCGGGTAATCAGCTCGAGCACGGCCGTCTCACCGGAAAGCTGCTTAAATTTGGCATGAATGACGGCGCCATCTTTCATCGTTAGCTGCGCTACCGCTTTACCCGAACGCCCAAAGAAGATCAACAGACCGGACTGCCGCGACGAAACGACCGTCTGAATCACAGTGGCGAGATCGAAGAATGCCAGGTTGCCTTGCAATCCCGCCGCTTGGAATGGCATGGTGCCGGCAGCGCGCCGATTGATAACCTCCGCGAGGGTGGTCGTCATCTCGGGAAAGCGCTTGCGCAATTCATTAATTGCCGCCTTCGGAATCCTGATGATCGTCGCTGTCTCAGGTACGCGAATTGTTGATGTCCGCACCGTATCGTTTATCAAGGACAACTCGCCGAAGCATTCCCCGGACGCCAAATAGGCAACAGCTTTCGGAGGATCGCCCTGACTTACTTCCACAGAACCAGCGCGGACGATGAAAACAGCGTCCGCGGGATCGCCCGGCTGGAAAATAACTTCGCCAGGTCCATATTCAGTTTCTGAAAAAATCGGGCTGATGCCCTCCAGAACTCTCATGTCGAGAACTTTCAAAATGGAGTTCTCTTTGAGAAACTGCACCAGCGCTTGTCTTGACTCGGCGGACAGGGAGTTCATCTACCAAACAATTCCACGGTCGAAGTCCCTTCTAAAATACCACTTCGACACCAAAAGTCATCTGGAAAAGTGAAGATCTAATTGCTCCCCGGGCGAGGCATTAGGGGTTAGTGGTGTTGCCTCCCCCCGTGGTACCGGGTGTGGTGCCGGTGCCGGGTGTGGTACCGGTGGTACCGGTGCCGGGTGTTGTTCCGTTAGTTCCTGTCGTATTGCTATTTGGCGTGGTCGTTGTAGTGGCGCTACCAGGCCCATTATTCGCGGCGTTGTTGTGGTTGGTGGCGGCAGCTGCTATCCACCACAAAATCAAAAGAGCGATGATGATGCCGACAACCCATCCCCATACCACGTTTGAATTTTTGGTTTCGCCCGGAGCGCGTTCGGTGCCCCGTTGGTCCATCCGTGTTGACATGTCGATCCTCCTTTACCTGAGGTAAGGCTTTCTCGACACGCACGACGCCACCCAAGCTTTGGAGTGCCGCGCAACCTGGGCTGTGGCTCAAAGCTGTGGGTGAAGTCGTCCCAAAGCGCGATCGAGTAGGCGAGTGTGAGGCTGAGTATGGTGTCGAAAGGTTCTTATCGTGCATGGGCACTGTCCGAAGACCACTTCCAGGTTGAAGATAACCTGATTCGAGAAACTCTGCTTGCTGTGGCCAACGGACACATAGGATTACGAGCAGCGCATGAGGAAGGATTTGCCGGGTTCGGCAAACACAGCCAGGATGGAACATTCATCAATGGCTTCTATGATTCGGCACCAATCCATTACCCCGAAATATCGTACGGACTGGCGAAAGAACAACAATTCATCGTCAACGTCCCCAATGCCAAATGCATCAATTTCTCCCTCGACGGCGAAGAGTTCGATCTATTCCAGGGAAACATCAAAAGGTACGATCGCTCGCTCGATTTTCGCACCGGGATTCTTCAACGAAATGTCGAATGGACTTCTGCTAACGGGAAGACCGTCCGCGTGACGTCCAAAAGAATCGTGCCATTTGGCCGACGAAATTTATTTGCCATTGAGTACATAATTCAATCGATAGACTTTGCCGGTTGGCTAACATTGCGCTCGGCTGTTCAAACACCGATCGCGAAATCCGAGCAGACCAATGATCCTCGCTTCGATGCGGCGTCCCTGGGCCAGCCTCTGCAAGAGCTGGACGCGCAGCAAGATGCCGACTTGTCTGCCTTTCTTCATCGCACCGCCAACAGTGGCTTGCTGATAGCAACAGCAATTGACAACGACCTGACGTGGCAACCCGAGTGCGAAATAAGTCGCGAGCTCCTTTGCCAAGATCGGCGCCTTGAGCAGTTATATAGGACGGAGATTACACCAGGCAGCATTGTGCGTCTGAGAAAGTACGCCGCCTACGTTACATCCGTAGACCAGCCGAAAGAAGAGCTGCTGTCCCTGGCAAAAGCGGCGGTTGGAGAAGCGAAACAGGTAGGGTTTGCTTCGCTATGTTCGGAGCAAAAAGAATTTCTCACCAAGTTTTGGCAGCATGCCGACATACAAATAATCGGCGATGACGCACTGCAACAAGGCATACATTTCAATCGCTTCCACGTTTTGCAGGCAGCGGGGCGCGACGGCCGCGCGGGTGTGCCCGCCAAAGGACTCACCGGCGACGGATACGATGGTCATTATTTCTGGGATGCGGAAACTTACGCCCTGCCCCTGTGTCTGTATTCCGAGCCTGAGGTCGCAAGAGAGTTATTGCACTACCGGTACACCTGCCTCGACAAAGCGCGCACACGCGCTAGAGAGATGTCGCATGCAAAAGGCGCGCTGTTTCCCTGGCGCACCATCAACGGCAATGAATGTTCGGCATTTTTCCCGGCCGGAACAGCTCAGTATCACATCAATGCCGATATAGCGTATGCCATCAAGTTGTATCAAGAGGCTACCGGCGACGATGACTTCATCCGAAAGTTCGGGGCTGAAATAGTGATGGACACGGCCAGAATTTGGATGGGCATAGGAAACTACGCCAACGACAAGAGTAATCGATTCTACATCAATGAAGTAACGGGCCCTGATGAATACGAAGCACTGGTGGACAACAATTTGTTTACCAATGCCATGGCACAGATGCATCTGCGCTATGCCGCGGATCTCGCCGACGAACTCAAGAGATCATCGACAGAAGATTTTAGACGAATCAAAAACATCATCGGTCTGGCAGACGACGAGCCTTCGCAATGGCGTCGTGCTGCAGATTCCATGTACCTGCCGTATGACACGCACTTAGGCATTCACCCACAGGATGACAGCTTTCTATCGAAGGCACCGTGGCTGGCAAAGGATGTACCAGCCGATAAACGGCCGCTATTGCTTCACTATCACTATCTGAGGATCTATCGTCATCAGATATGCAAGCAAGCCGACGTATTGATGGCTTTGTTTCTCCTCGGCGATCGTTTTTCAATGAAAGACAAAAAACGCGACTACGACTATTACGAGCCAATCACGACGCACGACTCATCATTATCTCCATCAATATTCAGTATCATTGCCGCCGAAGTAGGATACGGCGATAGAGCCTACAAGTATTTCGCGGATAGTGCCCGTCGCGATCTGGATGGACGTTCGGACGAGACTACGCACGGTGTGCACATCGCCGCGATGGCGGGCACTTGGATGTCGGTCGTTTATGGATTTGCCGGGATGAGAACTTACGACGGCAACCTGTCGTTTTCTCCTACTCTGCCAACCGAATGGGAAAGTTATGAGTTTCGCTTGTGGTTTAAATCGAGGCTTTTATCTGTGAGCGTCAGTAAACAACAAGTCCGGTATCAGTTGTTATCCGGACAGGACTTACGCCTGCATCATCGCAATGCACCAATTCAAGTGAGTCGATCTGCGCCTGTGAAGGTGGTGCCGCTAAGCTTTCCACAAGTAGCGTGATAAATCGACGGTGGAATCAATGTCGAAAGTCACACCTTCTTTTTCCAGAAGCACTTGCTGCAGCTTTACCCGCTTGCCTGCCACAGCCGTTGTGTGCCGCGTGCTCAAGGTTCCCTTCGAATTGATCACTCTGTGCCATGGCACGGTATCGCTGTTGTATTTGTGTCTGTTCTTACCGCCATCACTACCAAGGGCGTGCATCGCCCAGCCGACGGCTGCAGCGCTTAGCCGTCCATTCATCAATTTGGAAATCTGTCCGTAAGTAGTCACACGTCCACGCGGAACATCTTTGACGATCTCGTAGACTTGCTCGAAAGCACTCAACATTACTTACTGAACCTTGGGCGCGAGATTTGGGAAAACTGCTGCTTGTAAGTCACATTGATCGTAGCACCCAGGACTGCATTCGATGAACGACAAAAAGTATTCAGCATACACGTCCATGTGCCGACACGGACAGGACACCACCGGTGGTGCCCTGCCATGTCGGTCGAGGAAGGAGTATGCGCCTAGAAAAACTGATTGACGCTCTGGATGCGTCGATAGTTCATATTCTGAACCACGATCGTTAAGGAGGAATGTGGATTTTGCCGACATTTTTTAAGAACACGTAAAGCTGATATATAAAGGATATCCACCGCGGGCACCTCGGCCATCCAAAACATAGGTGGATATGCGCCAGGCCGTCTCGACAAGCGGTACCTGTGACGCATAATGAAGGCTGCCCGCCAAAAGGAGCATGCCCATGCCAAATTTCAACGAACTCTTGCTAGACCCACGCTTTCGTGAACAGTTCAAGGCCCAAAACAAAGACAACGCGGCAGCAATGGAAGCAATCGCATTGGTGGAAGTGCTCGACCAGGCACTGGCTCTCGGCTGCAAGCGTATCTCGCGCGGTGAGAACACGCCAATCGAAATCGTGCGCAAACATCTCGTTGTTTCCGCCAGTCATTCAATAGATCAGCAAGCGGCGCGGCCGAGTACCAACTTCGCCGACTCGCCCTTTTGCCCACTGCCTCTCACCCAAGTTTTCCAACCTTAGATGACGACAGCGGGCGAAAGTCCAGAGCTTCCGTGTTAGCTGGCCGCGGGTGTTTGCGTCAGGTCCTTACCCATCGCCGCCGCCAGGGCGAGCCACGACGCTCCATATATGATCAATTCGATGCCGACGAACAATCCAATTACCCACAACGCCGTGGCGGGCCAATGTGCAGCAATCAAGATGCCCAACGCGATGTCGATGATGCCGCTGACGACGAGCCAGCCCCAATTGTGATCCGCTCTATGGCGGTAAGCGTTGATCAAGCGGATGACACCGCTAATAATTAAGAATCCGGCGATGATCAGCGTCAGGCTTAAAGCGCCAAGCAGCGGTCGGAATAACATGATTAGACCGGTGATTAGATAAACCACGCCGGATACGATGTTCCACCCGAAGGCGTGTTTCTGTTTCGCCGCTGTGCCTGCGTGGATAAACTCTGCGATGGCAGCTACCACTAACAAGCCGCCCAACACCATGACCGTGCCTAGAGTAAATGCGAAGGCAGAAAAAATCGCTATTATTCCAAGCACCACCATTGCAATGCCCAAAAACAGGAATGTCCCCGAGGATAGCCCCGCCATCTTCTCTTGCAGCGGGGATTGCATAGTTGTACTCATCTTTATTCTCCTTACGTTGCCTGGTCCAGGAAAATAAGCCGGTGCGTATCGTTGAAAGATCAATACTTGTGGCTTGACTTAAGCTGGGGCGCTTAGTTCCTAACCAAGCAGCCAGAAAGCCCACCCGGCTGAGGTTCTAGGATTCGGCACGAGGTTCAACGACTTTTTAACCCCGCATGCGTAAATTAGACTTACTGCGCTCGCACCAGTCAGGTTGTGGCGGTGCACCGATCGCCCGAGGTCAGCAAGCGCGCGCAGCAAACTTTGGCATCCAGTAATCGGGCGTCACTTCAGGAAGGTGCAATGTCATGGAAGAGCTTCTAGGAATTGCGATTTTGGCGTATCGCTCGAGCAGATATTGGGATGCAATCGAATTGCTCATCCAGATTGGTAAACGCACACCCACAAACTGGCTTGCCAGACTGTATCTGGGCATTTCCTACCAACGTTGCAGCCATCTCACCCACGCCATCGAAGTCTTCAAATCAATCGCTGACGAATGCCCTGACTTGCACCTGGCGCAGCAAGCCACGAACGCACTCGAGCTGATCGAACAAGCTAAAGTCCGGGCCTCAAAGTCCGAGCCGCCGGTCTTGACGAAGCAAGTCAGGACCAAGCCCGAGAGCTGGAGAACCGCCTGACAGGCTTCAACGACTTTTTAACCTTCCATAAGTAAATTGAGAGTACGCCTCTCAGCATAGTGAAATCATGTCAACACAAAACGAACTTTTACTCGTTGCGAAAAACCCGATGACTCCTCCTGAGATACTGGATATTCTGTCCAGACATCGTTCGGAAAAAATTCTCGAATGCGTCGCGGCGAACCCGAGCACGGCAACCTATACCTTGACGCGATTGGCGGGGCATCAGTCCGCTGAAGTTTGCATGGCAGTGGCGGAAAACATCAATACCCAATTCTCCGACCTGGCGTTTCTGGCTTTTCACGAGAATCCGGACGTACGTTTTCGCCTGGCGGAAAATCCACTTCTACCCGTGCGACTATTGGAAGAACTCGCACAAGACGATAATCCGTACATCTGCAAGCGCGCTCAATGCACGCTCACCCTGGCATTGGCAACGGAACGCGGAGCAGCAACAACCAACAAAGATACGCTACCGCTGCCGCATCAATCAGGCTCTCGAGGAGACCGTCGTCATGGATGAACTCTCGGGATAGCGATTTTGTCCTATCGTCACGGCCCGTGCAGTTTGTCCGAGCCTCGCTCATTATGGCTTTTGTCCGTACGGACCTCTCTATCTTCACCCATCTGTTGCTGATCGCCTTGTTTTCCCGTGCCACCGGGTTGCAACTCATCAGCATCGTACCAATTGGCGGTGGCGCCCTCTTTCATCGGGTCGTCAGCGTCATCGCGAGTGATCTTTTTGTCAGCCATAATTATCACCTCGAATAAATTGACACCAGTCGAGGTTGCATGTTCCCGGACGTGCTGAATGAAAATCAGTCGTCGTGCCTGACAGTTTCGAAGTCGCGCTTATCCCAGGTATAACCGGCGGAAACATGCCCGGCAGTCAGATTGCAATCGAAGCTCACCACTTGGCGCTCGGACTTGGCGGGAAACGTCAAGCCGGGATTATTGTCCAGGCTGGCAATCACATCCAGAATGATCGCCTCGTACTTTGATCCACCACGGTTCTTCAAAGTTTGCGCGGTGATGTGCAAATCGCGCGTCACCGTGATGCGCATCAGCGCATGCCCGGGGATGCGATTCACCGCGCGCCAGCGAGTGTAAATCGCTTTAGTCAGTTGATGATGCCACCGCTCCCACGCCAACACCATTTCGCGCGAATTGCGATCTGCGCCGAGATCAAAGTTTTGCGGCGAGAAGTCGTTGGTATCAACCAAGCCCTTGAGTGCGTCAACGTCTTCCGGCGCCATCGCCGGCGCGCGTGCAATTCGCGTATCATCGGTTTTCACCGCCGGAGCAGTCAAACGAAAATCTTCTTCCTGCACGCCGCCTTTCAATGGCGCCGAGTACACCGGCCATGCTACGGACGTGCTGAGGACAAGCGAGACAACAAATACTTTCGCGTTCATCAACGGTTACCACCCTCTTGTGAATAGCCCCAACAATCCGCCGGCGAGCACGCCACGCGCGATGCGCGATTTTGTGCCATAGCGCACTCCCGGGTAAACCGAGTAGGTGGGGTAAGATCTCGACATTGCACCAAGTGCAGCCATGCTGGCTAGTGTTCCGGCCACCGCTTGTTCCACCGGCACGACGGCGAACGCACCAATGGGCGCTAAGCCTCCGCCGGAATATGCGCCGACGGGCTGCCCGCGCTCACCGGCATATCCGACTAGCGGATGAGGCGCGGCTTGATCGGTGAAGGGCTGGATATCGCCCGCGTGCGAATCGTCCTTCAGCGCAGCTTGATTGGCATCATTGTCTGCGCCAGTAGCATGACGCACTTCAGCCACATTTTTACTATCCGAATCGGATGCATCGCCGTCCGTTTGTCGTGCCTGTATCTGTTTGTCCAACACCTGCAGGTCGTCCGCGTAGAGTTGCTCATTAGGAGCCAGCGAGATAGCGCGCGTCAGATGGTGCCTTGCCCGACTGAGATCGCCTTTGGATCGCCATGCGCGTGCAAGCCCATACTGCACGCTGGCGTCAGTCGGCTCCTGATCGGCGATCAATTGCAGGTCGCTTATCGCGGCGTCGTACTTACCGGCTCTAAATGCTTGGGCAGCATTTCGCGCGAGATCTTTGAGTTGATTGGGATCGGAGGCCTGCCCTGCAGCTTGCTGGGCGGCACTGCGTTGCAGCTTGCGTTCAACCGACGCGGCAGCGTTGGCTATGTCGGAGTCATCAGGCGCACTGGCAGCCGCCATTCGATAACAGAGAAGCGCCAGTTTCAAATCGCCGCGCTCCTCGGCCATTGCGCCGAGATTGTAATTTGCGTCCGTGTTGTTGGGGTCGATCGAGAGCACTTGCTCGAAAAGCTTTTTGGCATTCGCCATGTCGCCTTTCGTGTGAGCGATTACCGCTTGCCTCAGCAGATCCTTGATGTGATCCAAGGAGCGATCGATGTCCACGTCGGTAGCGCCTGGCGTGCTTTGTGCAGATTTGTCCATCGCAGCATGGTCAAGTTTTGGGGCTATCTGTCCCGCAACCTGCGGTTTTGTCTTTGCCGACGCCACAGCTGCGCTGGCTGCCTTCGCTGCCGGTCGACAACCGATCAGCGTTTGCTTGATCGCCTGCAATCTGTCGCCAATGCTGCCGGCACCTATCTGTCCGAACAGGTTCTTCTCCAGAGTTTCCAACCGTATTTCTATAGGGACACCACTGCTCGTCTTTCCGACGAGCGTTTTTTCGCAATCATCGAGCTGCGCGATATAGCTACCGCCGCTGTCGGCTATGGACGCGGGCGGTAGCATGAGAGCTAGCATGATCAGGGACGAAACTGTTCGAATACACAGTGAAAAGCGCATGGAAAAAGTCCTGAAACTGGGGGCACGGACCGGTTCCGCCAATATCACACAGCTCACTTTAGTCAGCAACGGGAATTGTCCCACTCTGACGGGAGCAAACTTGTCTGCGGCTATACGGTTTCGCGCATCGGCTAGCAGAGTCCACCAATCGGGTTAACCCGGTTGGTGCAAATGCACATTTTGCATTCGCTTCACGGGCGCTTCACAAGTTCCGTACCCGTCGTCCAGTGGTCATCTCAGGTGCTCCATGGCAAGTTCGGCACAAGCAGATTTAGCATCCGCTTCACGATCTGCTCACAAGTTCGATAAGCGTCAACAGACGTGCGTTATAGCCGATAACCCGACATTTTCCATTCGCTAGAGTAGATATAGACGCCATTCCGCAGACCAAGCTGCAGGTCGGGCGCGCATATAGAAACACGTTCCCAGGAGCCAATCGTGCACAAGAAAGTACTTGTCGTCGACGACATACCTATCAACTGCAAAATTCTCGTCATGCACTTGAATAAGCTCGGCATAGCATCAGAGACGGCGAGCAACGGCGAAGAAGCGGTGGCATTGTGCATGCGCAACCGGTACTCCATCATTTTGATGGACTTGGATATGCCGGTGATGGACGGATTTAAAGCAACCAAGCTCATAAGGGTGTACGAACAAAGCCTGGGAATACGCACACCGATTGTCGCCGTCTCCTCGTTTGATAATTCGCAAAACCGCCAACGCTGCATTGGCGAAGGCTTGGACGGATTGATGGAGAAAGGCCTGAATTCAGAAGAGCTGATGCGCGTGATCGGCAGCTACAGCATGGAAGATACCATGACCCGCTCGCCGGCGCTGGCACTACAGCGAAAAGTGAGGCAGCAACTCGATATGGACGGCGAGCTTGCGCAACTGCAATGCAACTTCGGTCCTAAAACTGCTGAGATCGTCTCGGAATTCATTTTCATGGGCAGAAGCCTCTTCGAAGAATTCGAGAGCGCGATTGCCAACAGAAGTTCGATGCAATTAACTCACGTCGCATATTCCATAAAAGGCTCATGCAGCAGCCTCGGCTTAAACGCCATGGCTCATCTGTGCGCTGAAATCGCCGATGACGGATATGCCGGACGCTGGCAGCAAGTATCACGTAAGTATAGAAACTTACTCGATTTGTTTAGCGAAGTACAAAATGCCACTACGAACAAACGCGTAAGTTAGCACCATACCTTGGGGCTCCCGATTGTACGGCGGGATGATGAATAATTTGCATCCCCGTGGTAGGCTGGCCGCCTACACGTTTAGCTCGCCTGGGGGATCTTAAGTGGCTGCGACGACAACAACCGAAACCGACCTTGCCTCTGACGCACTGAGTCCTTTTGGAAAAGCCCGATCCACAGTCTCCGGCTCGCCCTTGAGCGCAGACGAGCTGGAAAAGATGCATGCTTATTGGCAAGCCTGCTGCTACCTCGCAGCGGGCATGATTTACCTGCAAGCCAACCCGCTGCTGCGGCAGCCATTAAAGCCGGACGACATTAAAAATCGGCTGCTGGGACATTGGGGAACAAGCCCCGGACTCAGCTTCGCCTACGTGCATCTGAACCGGCTAATCAAGCAACACGATCTCGACATGATATTCATCGCTGGTCCCGGGCACGGAGCACCAGGCGTGCTGGCACCATGTTACTTGGAGGGAACATACTCCGAAGTTTATCCGGACAAGGGCGAAGATGAAGTCGGCATGCAGTTATTCATGAAAGAGTTTTCTTTCCCGGGAGGCGTCGGCAGCCACTGCACTCCCGAAACACCAGGATCAATTCACGAAGGCGGCGAGCTTGGCTATTCGGTTTCACACGCGTACGGAACAGTGATGGACAACCCCGGGTTGATTACCGCGGTGGTTGTAGGTGATGGCGAATCCGAAACCGGAGCGCTCGCTACTTCCTGGCACTCGAATAAGTTTATCAATCCGGCACGCGATGGTGCCGTCCTGCCAATACTGCACCTTAACGGATATAAGATCAACAATCCGACGATTTTCGCCCGCATGGATCACGATGATCTTAAAAAGTTCTTCGAAGGTTGCGGCTACCAGCCTTATTTCGTAGAGGGCGGCGATGCGCTCACAATGCATCAGGCAATGGCAGCTACACTTGATCAATGCTTGAAAGACATTCAAGCAATTCAAAAGAATGCACGCACGTCCGGCGGCAATGGCAAGCTGCCTCGCTGGCCGATGATTGTTCTGCGCAGTCCCAAAGGATGGACAGGGCCAAAAGAAGTCGATGGGCACCAGGTGGAAGGCAACTGGCGCGCGCATCAGGTGCCGCTGACTGAGGTGAAGAAAAACCCCGAGCATTTGAAGCAGTTGGATGCATGGCTGAAAAGCTATCATCCGGATCAACTCTTTGATAAAGAGGGCAAGTTGCGCAGCGATCTCAAACAACTTGCACCAACCGGCGACAGGCGGATGAGCGCCAACCCTCACGCCAATGGTGGCGTACTTCATAAATCATTGCGCATGCCTGACTTCAGAAGCTATGCCGCACCGGTGGAAAAACCGGGCTTCACAGAAGTGGAAAACACTCGCCCGCTGGGCAAATTCTTGCGCGATATCATGCGTGAGAATTCCAGTACCTTCCGTGTCTTTGGACCTGACGAGACCACCTCTAACAAGCTCGACGACATTTACGAAGCGACGAAAAAATTCTGGATCGAAAAATACATGCCGTCCGATCAAGACGGCGGCTTGCTTTCGCCGGACGGTCGCGTCATGGAGATGCTCAGCGAGCATACCCTCGAAGGTTGGCTGGAAGGTTATCTACTCACCGGGCGCCACGGATTTTTCTCGACATACGAGGCGTTCGTTCACGTCATCGATTCGATGGTCAACCAACATGCTAAATGGCTTGAGATTTGCAATCACCTGGGTTGGCGCGCAGACATCGCTTCGCTCAATCTACTGATTACCTCGACTGTCTGGCGGCAAGATCACAACGGCTTCACACACCAGGATCCCGGATTTATCGATCTTGTCGTTAATAAGAGCCCGAGCGTCATCCGCATCTACATGCCGCCGGATGCAAACTCATTGCTGTCGGTAGCCGATCATTGCTTGCGCAGCGTCAACTATATCAACGTGATTGTCAGTGATAAACAAAAACACTTACAGTACATGGACATGAACTTCGCAATACGCCACTGCACAAAAGGCATCGGAATTTGGCCTTGGGCGAGCAACGATCAAGGCTGCGAGCCCGATGTAATCATCGCCTCGGCAGGCGACATACCGACGCAAGAAGCCCTGGCCGCCACCGCGCTCTTGCGCCCGGAGTTTCCGAATCTCAAAATTCGGTTCATCAACGTGGTGGATCTTTTGCGGTTGCAACTCTCTTCCGAGCACCCGCACGGATTGAGCCACCGCGATTTCGATAGTTTGTTCAGTCCGGACAAACCAATCATTTTCAATTTCCATGGCTATCCCTGGCTTATTCACCGTTTAGCCTACAACCGGACGAATCATGCCAACTTGCACGTCCGCGGCTATAAAGAGCAAGGCAACATTAATACGCCACTCGAGCTCGCCATTAGAAATAATGTCGACCGCTTCAGCATTGCCATGGATGTTATCGACCGCGTACCCGGGTTGTTAGTTTGTGGAGCCCATGCCAAATCAAAATTCCGCGACATGCAAATCGACTGCATCAATTACGCTCACGAGTACGGAATAGACAAACCAGAATTCGCCAATTGGACATGGCCGTATTAATGCGCAAGCTCCCGATCAACTGCTAAGCTGTCGCGCATAGGCGCAGAGCGGTACCTTGGTGTACCGCAGCCCATGAAAGGGAGCCATGTCAATCAAACGAACGTTAACTGCGGTGGCGGTCGACTCGGCGCGCGATTACCTGCTCGAACGCATTGAGAAGCTGAAAGAGCTGGATCTCGATAAAGATGGACAGCGCGATGTCGACCAGGTCGCGGCGCTATTGAACCAACTGGCAGTCAAGGTGACAGCCGCAGTAGAGTCTACCGATTTTCAAAAATTGGCAACCGGCTTAGAGCAGGTAATAACCGGCGCAGGCATGATCGGTGCTTCGGTAGATCGCCAGAAGCTTACAGCCGCCGGAGAAGAGCTTCATTCAGGGCTCCGACAGTTAGGCAAGCTTCTCAAGCTCGGCATCCAAGAAGTAAAACGCCAGGAGAAAGGCTAATAACAAGGACACAAGACATGCACCAATCGCTTTGCACGCGCCGCGCCAAAACAGCACTGGCTGCCACCATCACGACCTTAGTCACTGCCACGGCGGTTACTTCCACGTGCCTACCGAGCTCAGCGGTGGTGAACAGTGCACCGAATCAAACAGCCGCTGTTGAATCCGTCGACGATATGACGTTCACTGAAAGTCCTGTGGTTAAGCAAGCCGTGGCTCTACTCAGCGACAATAAGAATGCCGATGCAAAACAGTTGCTTGTTGAAGCTACAAAAAACAAAAATGGCAATGCCGTTGAGTCGGACGTGTATTACTTGTTGGCGTTAGCCGAATACAACGATGCAGAGTATAAATCCGCTGCCGCCGACTTGCAGAAAGTGCTCGAACTCTCTGCCAAACGTGCCGCGGCAGATCCGCAGTATAAAGCATGGTTGCTCAAGCGAATCGGTGATTGCTACTTCAGCGCTCACGACACAGCACAGGCACTGGCGAATTATCAGTCGGCGCTTGCGGATGCAAAGTCTCTGCCGGCTGACGACCAACTTCTGCCGAAGCTCAACGAATCGATAATGCAATGCTTGGTCGCCAAACGCGACTACGATCAGGCACTCCCTTATGCACAGCGGCTTCTACAACTGGAAAGAAATCGGCAAAATTCCGGCACGCTTGCAGATACCTCCGATTTCATTTGGGCGGCGTTGGAGAATCTGGACCTGCTCCGGCGCTTAGGCACCAAATACGATGCCGAGCGGCTTGCTTTGCGAGGGAAACTGGCGCCATTAATAGAACAGTTTCTCACCCTGCGTAGCGACCTGGAATCCTCGGGAGCGTTGCCGACCCTGGATGAACTGAAGAAGGAATTTCTATCGCAGTACGTCAGACAAAATCATCCAACTACGGTAGCCGAATATCTGTGGTTAACCTCCGACTTTCAGATGAGAACGCTGCCGCTTATCGGCTGGTTCCCACAGGAAACACCGAAAGCCACGTTGCTATGCATTCACGGGCTGGGACTGGAGAATCGGTCATTCACGCCTTTCGGGCTGGACATGGCCAAGAAAGGCTTCGCAGTATTTGCGATGGACGTGCGCGGATTTGGATCGTGGCTTACTTTGCCGGGCGAGGAAGACGTTCAGTTTGACTATGCATTGTCGGACATCGGCGGAATTTTGGCTTTTCTCAAAGAGCGAAATCCCAGCGCTCCTATTTTCCTGGTTGGAGAGTCGATGGGTGGTGGCATCGCCCTACAGGCCGGTGCCCGTTATTCCAAAGAACTTGCCGGGATCATAGCATCGGTGCCCTCACCTGATCGCTTTCAGGAAGGGCGAGCGACAATGTCCGTGGCTTTGCATTTTCTCAAAGGCCGCAACAAGCGTTTCGACATCGGGACAATGGTGGCGCAGAAAGCAACCTCCAATCCCACCGTGTTGCGCGCCTGGGAAACGGATCCGAAGGCGAAGTTGGACATGACTCCGAAAGAACTCATGCGTTTCGACAAGTTTATGCGAGAAACAAAACAGCAGTGCGCCGCCATTACAAACACGCCCGTATTCATCGTGCAAGGCGGCAAAGACCGATTGGTAAAACCACAAGGATCCCAGGATTTGTATAACGCGGTCGGCTCCGAGGATAAATCACTGCTGATCGCCGGCGATGCCGAGCATTTGATTTTTGAGACCGAACGTCCGTCGCCGGTTTTACTGGACTCGCTCTCGGCATGGATGATTAATCACGCGAGGCCGTATTAATGAATCTGGTGCCGGCTCTTTATTCATGGTCGCTGATGGCAGGAGTAATCGCCTTTGGCGCATTCTTGCTTATCCATCGGGTGATGAAGCCGGTCGATTTGGACCAGCATCAAGGCTTCCTCGACGCCATGCTGAGCATCGTCGGCACGTTGGTCTCGATATTGCTCGGGCTGCTGGTGGCTGCGTCGCTGGATCATTACCGTACGCTTGAACAAAACGTCGACGCTGAAGCCGCGACCGTCGTAAACGTCTTTCGTTTAAGCGGCGGTCTGCCCCAACAATTCGGCGAGGAAGTCAGGCAGTTATGCATTCAGTACTGTGATCAAGTGATTCATGACGAATGGCCGGCAATGGCAAAGGGCGATCAGAGCAACAAGTTGCTTCTGACATCGGCAACTCTGGCAAGAACCGTGGTTACTTTTTCGCCGACAACCAACGGCGAAACCAACATTCACAGTGCTCTTCTGAGTTCGCTCGAGCAACTCAGCAGCTGCAGACGACAGCGGTTGCTGGCAACGCATGACCCGTGGAAAAAGCAGCTTCTACCCGTTCTCATCATGTGCACGATCATCGTCCTCACTTTCGCCTTCTTGTATGGCCGCAAAGGAGCCATTTTGCATGGGGCTGTTATCTGTTTGGTGGCCATCGCATTAGGAGCAAATTTGGCACTTATGGAACTGCTAAATAATCCATTCAGCGGGGATTGGAGCATTCAACCCAATGCTTTCGAATATAACGTCGAACTGCTGCAAAGGTTCAGGTCGACCCCGGAGCTGCGCAAATTCGCGCAGCCATAAAACGTCTGGAGAGCTTCATGTCACCACAGAAAACGAGTCCAAAGCAAAAGCAGACTGTCACCCAGCAACGCGCGCTGCAATTAGAGACGCTCGACGAACGTCTGGCTAAGGGCAAGTCACTTCGCGACATTCTCCCGCGCAAGGAACAATCCGCATGGCAGGCGTCTGCCAAAAGAAGAGACCCGATCGCCATTTTGGAATCCGGCAGCAGGGGCCGCATCGAGGAATTGATTCCAGTCCGTTACGGGCGCATGCTCAAATCGCCGTTCGCTTTTTTTCGCGGATCGGCAGCGATCATGGCAGCGGATCTGTCCACCACCGCAGTCACCGGCATCCGGGTACAAGCTTGCGGCGATTGTCACCTGATGAATTTCGGCGCTTATGCGACGCCTGAGCGAAATTTGATAGTCGACATTAATGACTTTGATGAAACACTTCCGGCTGCGTGGGAGTGGGACGTCAAACGGCTAGCCACCAGTTTTGTGCTGGCGTGTCGCGAAAACGGATTCAAGCCGGCAGTAGCAGCCGGCGCAGCAGAAGTGCTTGGTTGTTCCTATCGCGAGGCTATGCATGAATTCGCCGAGATGAGGGTGCTCGACGTCTGGTATTCCAAGATGGATTTGGCATCATTCGTGAAGGGAGTATCGGAGGAAGAGCTGCGCAAAGACGTCCTGAATTATATTGCCAAACAAAAGCAAAAGTCGATTTTGGAATACATGGTGCCTAAGCTGACAGTCGCTGAGAACGGCCGAAGACGATTCAAGGACGTGCCGCCCTACTTTTATCATTCAGAAGATCAACGCGGCAAAAACTTTATGGACATCGCCCAACGAACGTTCATGGACTACAAGACTAGCCTTTCTCCCGACCGTCAAGTGTTGCTCGATCGTTATCAATTGTCGGACGTGGCCATGAAAGTCGTGGGCATAGGAAGCGTAGGCACTTATTGCGCCGTTTTGCTTTTGTATGGTTCGCCGGACGATCCATTGATCCTGCAGGCAAAAGAAGCACGTCCATCCGTACTTGAAGAGCACGCCGGCAAAAGCAAATGCAGTAATCACGGACAACGCATAGTCCTAGGTCAGCGTTTGATGCAATCTCACAGCGACATATTCCTGGGCTGGGCAACCGGTGCCGGACACCTCAAACGCCATTTCTATTTCCGCCAACTGAAAGATCAAAAGATGTCTTTGATGCCGGAGACGTGGACGCCGTCCCGCGCCTCAGAGGTGGCAGACGTCCTCGGCTGGGTGTTGGCGCGAGCGCATGCACGCTCCGGAGATCCGACTATGATCGCCGGCTATTTGGGAACCAAGGATGTATTCGACCAGGCTCTCGCCAAGTTCGCCGTCGGATATGCCGATCAGGTTGAACGCGATCACCAGCTATTGGTATCTGCAGTCAAATCAGGGCGATTGGACGCATTCGTCGAACGTTGAACAGAAGCACGATACAATGATCGTGAACAAATTAAGGGTTAGAGGTAAAGCTCACATGATACGCAAATCGCATATTTCGGTTTCCATCTTCTTGCTCGGTTTGATCATGGCGCCTGGCGTGATTGCGCAAGCGCAAACGGCGACAGCGGTGGCGGCGCCGAGCCGGACTCTTGAAGGCGGCGTACAAAAAGTCGATCTTTCACTTGAACACCTTCGGGACGTCGGTCTCGATCTGAAAGAGATCATGACCTCATCAAGGCACCTCTACGATGAGGTGACGATACAGCCGGTAGCAATGATCACCCAGCCCTCCATGGTCGGCCCCGGTGTGATCATCAATATTCCGGTGGGAACTCGGCCTGTTGGTCCGCCCCAACAGCCACGCAAAGATCGCGTGGACCTGGCCATGAACAATATGGCACCAATCATAAAACTGTTCAAGAAAAACGCTGACGAGTTCGTCGCCGACCAGAAAGAGCTTGACGTGTCCGACGATGCTAAAGCAAAGCTACACCCATTGGTGGGTGACTGGGTCACGGGCGTCAACAAAATTTCCAGTGAGTTGCAACAATTGGAGTCTCTGACTCAAGGACCCCAATACGATAATGCGGCAATTGCCGCCATCTGCGGAAATATGCAGCAAAGCGCCCGCGATCTGGACAAAGTCAAAGACAAAGCATTCAAGATCATGAAGAGGGAGAGAAGGCGCTAGTGAGCGCGATGGATGCCCTGGCTCCTGAAGCTTTATTTCTCTTGGCTGCAGCCGGAGCATTCGCTTGCAGCGAAATGGGCTATCGAATCGCACTCCGCCGAAACAAAGACGTATCTTCTTCCTCGGATGCTCCCATCGGTGGCCGATAAATGAGATGATCGATGTCCCAACAACCGATAATCGATCTGGATAAAACTATCAATTCACAAACCCCCGATCAGTGAGCGAGGTATTTTCATGCAGTTGCGGTTCTTTTTCTCATTGCTTGTCGCCGCAACTTGCGCGACGTCGGTAGCGAGCGCCGCCGATTCAGATAGCAAAATGACCGATGCTGAGAAGGCACGGACAAAGGCTCAAATAGATTCGCTCAAAAAGCAAAAGCTGCAGGCGGGTCAAAAACAGGCTCAACAAACCGCCGATACCGCGAAACGAGACGTGGACGAAGTCGAGCGAAGGCGACAAAACCTGCATGCAGAGATAGACCAAAAGAGAAAAATGTATGATTGGAAGGTTGGGACGGAGCGGTCCAAGGCAGCAGCAGCCGTCCATAAGAAAGAAGTAGACGAAGCCGCCAACGCTGAAAAGGCGAAGATCATTGAACATGCGCGAAAGAAAGCGTCAGCGCAACACGCGGCAGCCAAGAAAAATGCCGACAATATCAACGAGTCAGCGGAAGGGCTAAAGTCGCAAGTCAGCAAAGACGGCAAGTTCGGACTGCAACCCAAGGGCAGTAGCTTGCACGTGCGCAATTACGGCAAATAACCGATCGGCCGACAACCACGGCCAACCGGCCAAGCGGTACCAAATCCGGTGCTCAGCAAACGGAACATATGAAGGGTCGCCCCGTCGGCAACCGCGACAATCCGTTGCCACAAGAGGTGAGTTCTATATGTCTAGAATTGCATCACTGATACTGGTGTCGCTCACGTTGTTCGCCATGGCGATACCTCAAGCTCAAGCCTATATCGGAAAACGCACCATAACTACCCCCGGGGGAATGCACCGGATGACGATGAGGCGCGGTCCATTCGGCCGTACGGTGCTTAGAACCAAGCGTCTCCATGGGGGACGTTGGGTGAAAGGTAGAACCATCGTCCGGGGACCGTTTGGACACATCCGAATTCGCTAGCGCTAAAACAGATCCAACTCCCAAAGAAAGGAGCAATGCCCAGGTGGCATTGCTCCTTCTTTTGGATTCCTCAGAGCGCAGGTTGAGTGCTATCCCTGACCCGGCCTTTTCCTCCAGTATCCTTCCACGTGTTTGCCTGTCTTGGTGGTGTACCCGTGGACGTAGACCTTGCCTTCGTGGCTCCCTTGATCTTCCATCTTTTTAGAGGTGGTTGTTTTCTCGGTTTCCGTTTTGTTCTTCGTCTCTAACGGAGCGAAGAGGCGAAAGAGCGGATTCGATTTTTTCGTTTCAGTCTTGGAGGCAGCGCTCTCAGACTCAGCTTGAGCGGACTCGGGTTGAGCGGCCTCAGCTTTGGACTTCCTTTCACGCGTCTTTCTCTTGTGTTCGGTTCTGGTTTTCGAACTACCCGTGTCCGTTGTGCTGACGGTTTGTTCAGTTTTGGACGCACTCGTCTCGGTAGTTTTGTGCGATCTCGCCGAGGCAGCCATGTTGCCACCAAGACTGATGGCAAGCAGAACAGCGAGCGCAGTGTGCTTGGTGTTCATAATACTGCTCCTTCAACTTAATAGCTTTAGGGATTGCCTTGCTCGAACTTTCCGAGGATGCCTTGAAGCTCTCCTCCCTCGAGCATTCCGATCAGCCCTTGCAGAGCAGGAAACCGCTCACTTACATTCTTGAGGACCTCAGGGTGGTTCTGCGAAATGTAGGCAGTCAAGCTGATCAGATCATCATGCGATAAAGCATTTACGTCAGCAGTAGGGACACCGGCGTTCTCAGCGATTCCCTCGACATCAATGCCTTTATCCGATAACCTCTGCAACACCTCGCCAATAGCATTACGACGTGCTTGGACCTGACCGCCCGCCTTTTGATCGGCATTTTCTTGCATATGGGTAAACCTCGCGACGGTGCAACTTTAGTCGCAAGGTTTAACAAAAAGGTGTCCGAATTTCACAGATGAGGCCGATTGTCCATTGCTATTTCGTGTTGTGCACGTCCAATGGTTTTTCCGCCGTTTGTATCGGCAACTCGCGCGGTGACGCTCCGTTGGCTAGCACCGTCTGTCCGAGCACCTCAGAGATCCGATCGGCGCCGATCAGTTGGCTGAGAATAGCCTCCGAGCAAGCCATCAGTGTAGGACTCTTCGTGCGTATGGCCGTTTGGTGGTTCATCAACGCCATTTGTGTTTCATCGTTCAAGCGCTTGTACCGGCTCTCTACCGATTTAGCATAATACATCTGGTTGATGATTTTCGTGGGCTCGGAGCCACCAGTGCTGGCAACAAACACCGCATGCGCTACCTCGGTGGCAATCGGACCGACAAATCCCGGCGCACCGATACTGGCAACTTCGAGGGCCGACTCGAGGGCGCCGCTCATTACGATCGCAGCTTTACTGCGGTGAAATTTTTTGACTTTCTTGACGATGTCCTGCATGTTCGGGTCTGTCTGCATGGAGACAGCCATGCATGCATGCACCTTGCTTTGAAAATCATTCACGTCCCACACCGGTGCCTGGTAGGCCGATTGCGGAATCTCGAGCTGTTTGCTCCACGCCGTAATCTTTGTCAACGAACTTTTCGCACCGTCTTCGCCAAGAAGATCTTTCAGCTTGTTATAGCCGATGTCGAGCATGTGCTGACGTTTGTCCGCGTCAGGTTCGTCCAATCCCATAGCAATCTCGAGGGTGGCTTGCACAACTTCGGTATGAATTCGATCGGCTATGCGCTGCTTAACGTATTCTGCGCCGGCGAGATTCTTTATCTTTTTGACGCGCTCCAGCACGATATCCGCTGCGTCGGTTGATGGTCCGAATCCACGATACGGAACCACACTATAGATGCCTTCGGTGATGGCGACGGCCGCTTTGTGTTTCGGTGCGCGAAACTTGGCAATGAGCTTGTCTGTCTCCTGCGCGACGTCGCTGTTTTTCACAGCATCTTCGCTCATATTATTGATTTGTCCACCGAGCGCATCATCTGTCTTTTCGACGCTGCCGGCGAGCACCTGGTGAATTGGTTGCGCCACCTCCTGTGGTGCCTGCGCAAAGGCGGGAAGGCAGCATATACTTCCTGCACAGATGAACATAGCGGTGAGCTTTGTAGCGTTAGACCGTATCATAGGTTTTTCTCCAGCTGAGGCAAATCCAATATAGTCCGTGCCACCACCTGATGACCAGAGGGCCAATCGGACAGAGCGCATGGTGCGCAATTGAACGAAACCGCGAACATGTCCAACTGGCTGCCCAAGCGGCTTTGAGCGCTGTGTTCCCAGTTAGGGGAAAGCAGGTAATTAAACGAGGGTCACCCTGATGAGTTTGCCGTCATAATGCGACTGGTCCCAACGGTTCGCAAATCCGGACTCTAGAACAGGAGAGATTATGAATACAAAGACAATCACGACAACGCTTGTGGCAGCGCTGTCGGTGCAGGCGTCCATGCTGCCTCAATGCGTATGGGCAGACACCATCAGCTACACGCCGGTTGCCGGACACACGTCCGGTCTGCTTGACGGGCAAGCTCCTGTCGGTCGCATCGCAGACTTGCGGCTGGACGGCGCCAAAGCTTCATTTGCCGGGAATTCATTTGCAATTAGAACAGCCGGCTCAAGCGATCCGGCATTGTATGGTGTGATGCTGAATCCCGATCTCAATACTTCCGGCAAGCGCGCCAAGTTTTACGCGACTGCCTTCCTGCAAGGCGGAGACAAGCTGTCTCAAATTAGAGGTGCAGATGGCCGCGACACCGTTCACATGAAGGACAACTCGCAAGTTGCCGGCACAATCAAAACAATTGATTCTTCCAAACTTGTTATGGACACTACCGACGGCACCAAACAGATCGATATTAAATCGATTGCCGAAATCGACTCTCCTCGCATGGTGCCGATGTCCGTAGTGGCGCAAGCACCTTCGACGATCGAGCCCGGACAATGTTTTACCGCCGACGCTTCCTCTGTCCAAATGGACATGAACGGCGGCAGGTGCGCACCGAAACGGCACAGAGCACAGCAGATAAGACCACGAACCGAAACCACCACCAAAGAATGGAGATCCGAATCCACCTCCACCAGCCAGACACCTGTGCCCATGCCGGAGGCGCAAGCTCCAGCTCCTCCGACCACCGTTGTTGAAGGCAACTGTCAACCGGCGGTGATCGAAACGGTTCCTGTGGCACGCCCTGCAGTAGTGGAATGTCCGACACATCCGAATTATCTGTTAATGGGTATTGGCGGACTATTGCTAGCCGGCGGCATCGCCACCGCCATTACTTTGCCGATTGTCTTGCACCACCATCACCATCATGACGTCGGTTTTGAACCGGTATATTTTGATGGTTTCGCATTTAGATAAATAGTACGTTTTGAACGCCCAAAGAGGAGCATGCTAACGCGTGCTCCTCTTTTGTTTATTCAGTGCGGCGCACGGCGGCATCAAAAGCATCGAAAGTTCGCTTTGCTTCTTCAAGCCTTGCCGTTTCCCCCCGCGATCGAAGCGCGGTCAGATAACGCTTGAGGGCGCGCACGATAGTCGGATGGGCAGTTGCGAACTGAGACTGTAATTGAATACCGGAAGCTTCCGCCACACTAGCCGCCAACAAATTCATGGCGCGCACAATTTGTTGATGAGCCTCAGAAAATCGCCCCTCAGCAGCGCAAAGACAAGCAAGCTCACTTAGCGAATATGCGAGTTGGACAGATGCATTATCACCAACACGCTCGAAAACTTCGATTGATTCTCTCAGCTTGATCTCTGCAATCAATCGCTCTCCGGCGTCGGAAAGAAGTTGAGCGGAGAATCTCAGCGTCACACCATAAAGCTCTTGCTCAGCAGGATCAGCAGAGTCCTGCAACGCGGAAATTGCACGCCGAATGTTTGCCGTCGCTTCCAGCAATCTGCCCTGCCCGATCTGAACAGCTATCAGACTGACGCGCGTGCTGTTGACGGCGAACACATGCTCTTTCAGCTGCTGTGCAGTTGTTGAAGTTCGCGGCACGTTATCGCTTCCATAACTCTTGCCTTGATCATAGAGTTCGACTTGCCGAAAATGTAGACCATATCGCCACACTTATCCAGAATCGGCCGGTTGGACGAAACTGTGCCAACGAAACACCGTCGCCGCCTGCCCGTCCGCATAGCTATTAATAGAACGGTATACGCTTATGCAAAAGAATGAAATCAAGGTGGTAATCGAAACACCTAGAAACTCCCGCAATAAGTACGACTATGATCCTGAAACCGGCATGTACGAATGCGCATCCACGTTGCCGCTAGGTATGGTCTTTCCCTTCGACTTCGGGTTCGTTCCTTCTACAATCGGCGGAGACGGCGATCCAATTGACGTCCTTGTGCTTATGGACTCGCCGTCCTATCCAGGCACCCTGGTCAAAGTGCGAATCATAGGCGTGCTGATTGCCACACAAACGGAAAAAGCCGGCAACACAGTCCGCAACGACAGAATCATCGGCGTACACACCAAGTCAATCGAGTACGCACAAATCCAAGACTGGAAGGATTTATCCAAAACACTTCGATTTCAAATCAAACACTTCTTTGAAGCATACAATGACGCCAAAGGAAAGTCATTTCATCCACAAGCATGGAGAGGCATAAAGGAGGCGTACCACTTGATCGATAAAGGAAAGGTGGCATGAGGCACATCCGCTTGGTCGCGTAAAAATCGATTACTCACCGCCATGGAGAAATGAGGCGATCGCCGCACACGTTTTGGATGGATTATCGACCATCGGGAAATGTCCGCTCTCCGGTATACAAATTGTCTGGAT
>DATNQY010000215.1:0-4967 GCA_036703785.1 Candidatus Obscuribacterales bacterium | reverse complement strand
TTGGGACTGGTTATGCGACGCAAATTGGGCAGAGTGTAAAACGAAATGCCGAGGATGAACGTGCCGACCCAGCCGAAGACCTGCGCATGACCATGCGCTTGGATCCACGTAGCGGGCACCGATGAGGCCGAGTGACCACCGCTTATGGCAAACAGATTCCAAACTCCGAGAAACGTACCGGGCAGGACCATGAAAACAAGCCCGACAGCGATGAAGGATATGAGCAAGCGAACAAGCTTCTGCTCGCGTTCAAAGCTCAATACATTATTCACACCGCTTTTCCCAAATACGGCGCAAGCTGAGCAGCGCTATATTTTCCGTGGAGCAAGATCTGGCAATCCTTCAGAGGCCAGTGTTGAAACGGCGAGAGCCCATCAAGGTCAAGCAAGAGTTGGCGAATTTCTTCCTGGGTGCAGTTGCGCCTCTGTCCATCTTTGGCGCCATCCCGATAAAACACAATCGATGCCGGCTCCATGTCGATAATCAGAACGCCGTTCATGCGTTTCACCTCGCAAATCTGTCCGTGGTGCCAGTGTCGACGGAAATCAGAATTAGTTGCCCATCACAGCAGCCTCACGACCTATTGTTATTGTGATGAACTGATCACTTGCTGACGTCATCCTTTGGATGGAACGCCAGGCTGATTTCAGGGTTGATTCATGAGGAAGCTGGCGAAATCCGCAAAGTAAACTTCCATGGTCTGCCTGAACGGAGCGAGCTCGTCTATCTCCTGTATGGCTGCGAACATGCATTTAAGCCAGGCGTCACGCTCGGGCTGTCCGATTTTAAATCGCATATGACGCTGGCGCATGCGTGGATGACCGCGCTGATCGCTGTACGTTGTGCGCCCGCCCATTCTCTGCACGAGAAACAGAAACAGATGCTCCTTAGCTTCGGTCAGGTCATCGGGATACAGCGGACGCAACACGGCATCCATTTCCACGCGCTTGTAAAATTCCTCGACCAACCTGGCGAAAGGCTTCTCGTCGCCTACCGCGGCATATATGACCGACACCGGATCTTGCATGCTTCAAATTGTACAACCGCTTGTGTCATGCCCGACTGCGCGATGTGATAATGAGAGCGGCCGGCGGTTCACATAGGTACAGCCATGATCGATCTTTTTAGCGACAGCGCCAGTCAGCCGACATCAGCTATGCGTCACGCCATGGCGCTGGCAGAGGTAGGCGACGAGCAGCGCGGCACCGATCCTACTGTCCTGCATCTGCTTGAAATGGTTTGCGACTTGCTCGGCAAAGAGGCGGCGCTTTTTTTGCCAAGTGGGACGATGTGCAACGCCATCGCTGTCAAGGTACACACCCAGCCGGGCGATGTGTTGTTGGTCGATCAGCAATCACATGTCTTGCGTTCGGAAGCCGGCGGCGCTGCCATGTGGTCGGGAGTAGTGATCGATCAAGTAGCAAGTGCCAGCGGCATCTTCACCCGCGCCGACTTGCTCGAGCGGCTTCCAGCGTCATCGGTGTATGCCCCGCCGCCGAGGCTTTTGTCTATCGAGCAGACGCACAATTTCGGCGGAGGCACCGTCTGGCCGCTGGCTCAAATTACCGATGTTTGTGCAGCTGCGCACGAACACGGACTGTTCACTCATCTTGACGGCGCGCGACTTTTGAATGCGGTAGTGGCGACAGGCGTCTCGGCAAAAACATGGTGCGCCCATTTTGACTCTGTGTTCATCGACTTCAGCAAATCGCTGGGCGCTCCATTCGGGGCTGTGTTGGCGGGCAATCAGCAATTCATCCAGAAAGCCCGGCGCTACAAACAGGCATTCGGCGGTGCCATGCGCCAGGCCGGCATCATGGCCGCCGCTTGTATATATGCTTTGGAAAACAACATCGAGCGACTTGCACAAGACCATGAAAATGCTGTGTCAATGGCAGCGGAATTGCAAAAAATAGCCGGGCTGCGAGTATTAACTCCCAGGCCTGATACGAATATGGTGTTTTTCGATACAAGCGAGGCGGGTATGACGGCGTGGCAATTTCTCGAAGAGATCAAAACAAAAGGCGTAATCATGAGCGAGATTCAAAATCACGTGCGTCTGGTGACCCATCTTGGCATAAGCAAGCAGGATTGCCAGACAGCAATTTCGGTTGTGCAACAGGTTATGGCAGCGAAGGCTGCGGCAACAGCCTAAGTCTTGTACACTAATGGGCAGCAATTGGAGGTTAATCCGTGGCGAAAAAAGTTGATGGCGATGCACCGAACGCATTGATCCTGGAGTTTAAGACTCCCAGTGGTGAAATCTGGGGCACACTTACGGCCGAAGCTCGCGAGTTTAAAACCGGTTCCACAGGATTCTACGCCAGCGGGAAAGTGAGAAACCCGAAGAGTGGACTACCTTACCAGGTCGGCACCAACATCATTTTGATCGGCAGCAAAGAATAGCCCTGGGGCGGCGCGGGCCGCCCGCGCGACGCTCATTTCGATTTGATCGTCGCCTGCACGCTCTTACTCCCATTGCGCCAGATCCATGGCGGAATCGGATTGCTTTGAGACCACAGTCCCAGGTGTGCTTCTTTAGCCGCCTCATGCAACTGCTTCAGCTTAGTATCTGCGGGAGCATATTTATCGCTCCACCAGGCAAGCCCCCTTTTGACCAGCTCCTGGTTGAGATTTGTGCCGTCGGACAGATATACGACGGCTATCGTTCGTCCTTTTGAATCCTTGCCTTTATCGTCGAGGGTGACGTCCTTCTTATAAGTACGCTCGTCGGTAAAACGACGCGCTTGATCGCCAAAATCTTGTCCGAGCTCGGGACAATCGATTCCGTAAAAGATGACCCTCTCCTTTATGCCGTCGTGCATCACGTTTATCGTGTCGCCATCCACTACAGATACGACTTTTGCCGAGAATTCCGCCGGAAGCACCGGGCCGGCGCTCAAAGCACAGACTGATAAAACAGCCAGCAACAATCTCAAGGTCACGCCCTCCGGTTCGGTTTAATCCAGTTTACTTCAACCCCCGGACGGCGCGTGGAGCCGCCTGCTCACGTTAGCGTTTTCCCGCAGCCTAAAGTCTGCACAGCCGGTAAGAAGTCGGTTAGAAATGGGACAAGACTTGGCCAGGGGATGCCAAGTAATTTTGGAGCATGCAAATCGCATGGAGATGAGCGAATGGCAATCGGTTCAGGCTTTCCATCCCCCGTTTCTGCCCCGTCCCGCAAACCGGCCGATTTCGATCGTTTTCATGTTCATAGCGATGGTTCTATAACGTACACAGTCCAGGAAGGCGACAACCTCAGTCTCATAGCTCGCAGGGCTTTTCAGTCCGAACACGGACGAAGTCCGGATGCTCGTGAGCTGTTGAATACGGTGCTGCACATAGATGGCAAAAACCAACTACGTGGGCAACTGCGAGTCGGACAGGTACTGGAATGGAAATCCGGACTGGGTATGTTCTAGAACCAGCAATAAATTTGGCGCGGAGGCGGTCGCCGTTTGAAAAAACGGTGACCGTTGCTTTTCCGGGTACGTTACCATCGGTATGGCAAACAATTTTTCAGTCTGGTCAAAAACCAAGCTCGGCACGAAATTGTCGATTATCGCTTTCGTGCCCTTCGTGCTGACCTCCATCTGCATACTTGCCACTCTGTCAGTCCTGGCTGACGCTTACGCCGAAGCGCGCACGCAGCAGCGCGCGCGCCAGATGATCGCCGACTGCGAGACTGCCTTGGACTCGATGATCATGGGCGGCAGCATGATGGGATTTTATCTGCGCAACCACGACCCACAAATGCTCGAACAATTCTGGCAGACGGGTGAGGACGCTAAAGCCTGCATCAAAGATTTGAGAGAAAACGCCCAAGATCAAACGCCCGAAATGGTTAGCCTGATCGATCAGCTAGACAATCACACTCGAGAGATGGATGAAATCGCTCATTCGCAGTTGAGTACGTTCCACTTGCAGAGGGGCCGCAAACAGTCACTTATCGACCTGCTCGATTTTCGCAGCAAGGCACTGCACACCATGGCCCATGAGAAGGAGCTGATCGATGAGATCGAAGCTTCGATTAACGCGCAAATGAATACGCAGCCTGTGCAGCATTCGCCTTTGTACTTGCTTCTGCGGCACAACATAGTGCTGGCAGTCGGCATCAGCATTTTCGGCAGTTTGTCGCTGGCTTTGCTTCTGGCACGAAGCATCGTGTCCAGATTGCGGCTGCTAACGCAAAAAGCCATACGCCTCGCCCTGCTCGAAGCTCCGGAGACGCCGGCGCGCGGCAGCGATGAGATTGCGCAGGTCGATCACGTATTTAATGACATGGCATTCCAATTGCTAAACGCGATCAAAAGGGAACAAGCAGCGATCGCCTGCGCCGCCGACGTGATCATCTCGATTGCGCCTGACGGCACCGTGCTGGGTGTCAACAATGCTCTCACCGGCAGCTGCGGCTGGGAAGCTGACGATCTGGTCGGCAAATCAATCTTTGAATTCCTCAGCCAGGCGGATCGCGCTCCGGTCCAACAGGCAATCACCAATCGTCCGGCGGCAAATTTCGAGGCGTCCGTTTTGAGAAGGGACGGCAAAGCGTTGCCCTGTCTCTGGTCTACTTCCTGGTCACCAGGCGAACAATGCACCATTGCCATTGTGCACGATGTAAGTGAGCGCAAAGCCGCGGAAGACAACTTGCGCGAAAGCGAAGCTCGCACGCGCAGCGTTATGGAACACATGCCGGCTGGTCTGCTGCTCATTTCCGAACGCGGTTTGGTTCGTTTCGCCAATGAAACCGCCTGCCGTTTGCTCGCTAAAACCAGGGAAGGGCTTATCGACAGTCAATTCACGTCCTTGCTTTCGGCGACGAACATGCAATCGCCCGAGGCCTTCGTCGAGCTTCTTTCTCAGCGCCTCCAACCTTACGTAGCGGAGTTTACTAAGGACGACGGCAGCGACGGCCGTGTGCAGCTGAGCTTGAGCAAGTTCGCAATGGCGAAAGAGCAACAAGAACA
>DATNQY010000214.1:0-34314 GCA_036703785.1 Candidatus Obscuribacterales bacterium | reverse complement strand
TTGAGCCCCCGCCGCATGCGCAACCCAAGAAAAATTGCCTCCTTGGCGCGAGTCTTCTCGTCGATGATCTCGTGTGTCTCATCGCCGAGCGGCTCTCTCATATATCGCTTCAACGAACGGAAATTCGAGCTGCGCACACTTTCGACATAACGATGCGCACTAACACCGAATGCCAGATACTCCTGATTTTGCCAATACGCCAAATTGTGTGTCGACTCAAAGCCGGGTTTGCTGAAATTCGACACCTCGTACTGCTGCAGTCCGACATCTGCGCACGAGTCGACGAGCTCTTTGTACATATCGACAAAGCCGTCCTCATTCGGATATGACTCGGACTCTCGAGGATAGCGTTGCAACAGAGGAGAATTCACGGCGATCGTCAAACCGTAGGCTGACATGTGTGGCAGACTAAGTCCAAGAGCGGTTTTAAGCGTTTGGCGCCAACTCTGCAAGGTCTGCTCAGGCAGTCCGTACATGAGGTCGAGGGCAACATTGGAAAAACCTGCTTCGAGCGCGTTGCCGATGCCGGTCAACGCCTGTTGCGCCGTATGATCTCGTCCCATTGCCTTCAACTCGCCGTCATGGAATGACTGAACGCCGACCGAGATGCGGTTGATACCCATCTTCTTCCAGGCTTTCGCTTTGTCGACGGTAATGCTCTGAGGCGTTGTCTCGATTGTGACTTCGGCGTCATCCTGCAGCCCGACGCGAGTCACAAGGGCGGCGTGGACGACCTCAAGGTGAGCCGGATCGATATATCCCGGAGTACCGCCGCCGTAAAATAGTGATGCCAACTTTTCGGCATTGGGCTGCTTGGCTAGCCGATCGCGTATTTCGCCGGCGACAACTTGGCAATACTCGAGCGATAGCTCGTCAACGCCAGCAAAAGCTGCGAAGTCGCAAAAATCGCACTTGTGAGCGCAAAATGGTATATGTATGTAGGCGGATTTCGCCATAACTCGAGAGTTCAGCCGCGCGTGTGTCGAGGCGTTAGTCGCAAACTTGATTAGTCAATGTTACCGCAAACGAGGCTTATTGGCAGCAGCCGCCGTTACAAGTTGCCTGTTGAGCTTGTCTGCGGCTCAGGCAATACCAACCGGCGGTCCAGCCTCGACCAGCGCAGCACCGTCCGGGACTACCGCAGGCGCATCCTCCACCCGCAGCAGCACCACCGGTAATACCAAGCTGCCACCACGGCGCGTGAGAAGAAAGTCATCATCCACTGCCGAGTCGAAGGCACCGCAGATTCGAACGCTCGCTCCCAAAGAACCGGACACATCGCCGGCAGCAGCAGCACAGCAAAACGAACTCCTTAAACAATGGCAGCCCACTTCGGTAAAATCACCACCGGCAGTGCCGCCGGTTGTCTCGAGCGCCAGCAAATTGAGCAAACCGGATATGAGCGAGGCCGAAGCGCTCAAACTGCTCACATTGGATAAACGCGCGCTTGATTTGCGGCAGGTAGCCGACCAGGTCAACAAACTCAGACGAAATATCACAGATTCGCCATCATCTCCAGGTTTGAGATTGATGGCCGGAACGTATCTTTACTTGATGGGCGATATCGAAGGTGGTGTCAACGAACTGAAAACCACCATTAGCTTGCAGCCGGAGAATGCGCCGGCACGTGCTCAATTGGCAAAAATGCTCGATGTGAGCGGCGACCATTCAGAAGCCTTGACTCAATTCCGGCGCGCGGTGGAGCTTGGCCCAAACATCGCCGAGATCCACTATCTGTTTGCCGAATGTTTGATGCACGGCGCCAACACATCCGACGCCATCAATGAATATCGACGGGCGATTGCGATCAAACAGGACGCTGATTCATACAGCGGGTTGTCCGAAGCGCTGCTCATGGCCAACGATCCCATCGGCGCCATGAAAGCAGCTCGCCAGGCAGTGGCAATTGATCCTTCATTGGCGCGAGCGCAAGTTGCGCTGACCAATGCTCTGTTAAAAAACGGTGACGACTTAGCCTCGCTGCGCACGGCCAGACAAGCGGCGCTCTTAAACCCTAGCTTGCCGGAAAGTCATCTTGCCTTGGGCAGATGCTTGTTCACCAAGGGTGATATCACAGGCGCTGTCGACGAATTTAAACAAGCCGTGGGACTGGATCCATTAAATTTCCAAGCCCGCAACGACCTGGGATATGCACTGTATAAGCGAGGTGATATTCCCACAGCCATAACAGAGTTTCGTCTGGCCCTACGATTGAACCCGCACTTCGTGGAAGCCAAAAACAATCTCGAGGTCGCTATACACAGTTTATATAGCGAAGGTGGCCGTTAACCGCCCGTGGTGGCTATATCACCCTCGACAACCGGGGCGCCGGCAGAATTTATGTACTTTAAATTGCGATTTAATGACTCAGCGCATAATGCCTGGATATAGATCTGGCGCGCTTACAGATCGTTTTTTGATACCACCGGCAACCGTCTTAACATGCAGCAACATGATTGCAATTTAAATAGCTGTATGTACAATGGTTCCTGTCTAATCTGGATCTTATTTCCATCGTGGTATCAAAAGCGGTGGCTAGAAAAACGGAACGGCTAATGAATCGCCTCATCAAGGGCGCTCTGGCAGATAAAATAACCGCAGCGATGTTGGCATCTGCCGTGCTGGTTTCGACTCCTTTGCCAATTCATGCTTCCGATTGGTCGGCTCGCATGTCCGACGGCACCAACGTGAAGACGCTTGCCCCGCTCGCCACTACCAGTGATGCTGCAGCACCGGAATTGGCCGCCACGTCCAAACAAACCCTCAAATTTACTCCAACACCCACTTCCAACAGCGCGCCCACATTTGCACCAGAAGCGGTGGCAGACAACGCCGGCACCACATCCGGTGAAGCGTCCAAGAAGGACGTGCAGCCGGCGAGCGCAGACCTAATTAGTAATCCCGAAGCAATGATCGCGCCCACAAGCAAAGAGCAAGCTGCGGGCACTAAGGCAGACGCCGCAGCTGATAAAGCAGACGCCGCGTCCCAGAAGTCCGACACCGCACGCAATACCGATGCTGCAGACGCGCCTGTATTGCGCGATGGCACCACCGGCAATGCCGACAACTCAGGAAAAGATTTGGCCCAGGCCGCCGCATCTCATCCGCGGACGCCAACCGATCCTATATATACAAAATTGCCGACGGTGGTCGGCAAGGACGTCAAGATACGGAAGTCCTTCGATCGCTTTCCGAGCCAGCAGATCATTCACAATCTGGCCTTTCGCGATACTCCAGTCAAAGAGGTAATCGCAGAGCTTGCTCATCGCGGCAACCTCAACATCATTCTAGACAAATCTTGCATCGGACAGGTCACCGGCGATCTGCACGACCTGACCCTCAATGAAGCCATGGACACTGTCCTGTCCGCCACCGGTTTGCAGTGGCGCCAATTGGACAGCTCAACTCTTATTATAGGTATGCCGAACGCCCTGTTCCGGCTCGGACTCAACCGTCCGCTATTGCGCGTATTCAAAATAAGTTATGCCAGCGTCTTCGATGTGGCGCAGATACTGTTTGCAACATGCTTTAACCCGGGCACGCTGACAGACTTCACATCGAGCGTTCGGGCAAGAGACGTCCAACTCACTCGCGAACTGCCGACGAACAAAACAATCGACCAGCAGGAGCGCGTCACTACCTCTCCAACCGCAGGCGGTGGCACCCAAGTATCCAAGACAACTATCTATAACCTGGGCAACATCACCGGTAACAACGAAAACGAATCCGGAGACGAAGAGCTCTGGTCGACAAAAACGGACGGACCACGTTCCATTCGGGGCTCGCTTCGTGAGCAGGTCAACGAGGGCAGCGGTTTCAACAGCGGTTCTACAGATCCCGGCTCTCAATCTATCCGATCCACCGTTAATGTCGTCACTGACTTTTCGGTAGAACAAAACGGCGGACGCGCAATTGCCATCCCTGACGCAAGGAACCGTCAGGTAGTGGTTTGCGGAACGCAAGACGACATCAATATCGCTGAAGAGTGCATTCGACTTATCGATCGACGTCCACGGCAAGTGCACATTCAATCTTCGTTGGTTGAAATCAATAACGCAGGCATCCGCCAGCTTGGCGCCAACTTGAACTTGCAGGGCGCCGGGGCATCCGGCACCGTACTCGGTGGCGGCGGCGCTCCGATGATCAACTTCTTGCCGGGATTGGGCGCTTTGGGCAATACGCTATTAACACAAGCTTTCTCTTCAACTAATGGACTGGGAAACTCATCGATCACCCAGCCAATAGCCGGGTTCGCCCCACTGCCATTGGCGTTCACACAGACTACGCCTTCATTCACACAATCGATCACTCAGGTCAGACCGCCGGCCTCAGTTCCACCACCAACCAACGGCTTCACAGGATTGCTGGGCAACATTTTGCCCCTGACGACACCATCGATTGCCGGTATTACCGCGCTTAACCAGTCAGTGTCAGGATTCAACTTCTTGACTCTGGGCAAAAACGCCGGCGGTAGGGCAAACATCGCCACGGTTCCTGTCGGACTCAATTTCTCACTGAACTTGGTGCTGCAGAGCAACAAAGCCAAGTTGTTGGCCAACCCGACTGTGGTAGTCGACGACAACACGGAATCTTTGATCACCCTGGCTAACGAAGTTGTCCACAAAGTAACAACCACGGTTAGCTTGGGCGTGGTCAGCACCAACGTAGAACTTGTAAAAGCCGGCATCTTCCTCGATGTCGTGCCCAAGATTGCCGAAGACGGATTCATTACACTCCGCTTGCGCCCGCAGGTCTCTCAGCCCCTGGGCGGACCGCAGTCCTTCGCCAACGGCTCGGTTATCGTCACCCTCTTGAACGTTCGCGACATCATGTCGCAGGAAGTGCGGATCAAGGACGGACAGACGCTGGTAATTGGTGGACTGTTCACCGAGCAGGAAGCAGCAACCCTATCCAAAGTTCCATATTTGGCTGAAGCTCCCATCTTGGGCGCGCTGTTCAGAAACACACTGAAGGGACGCAACAGAACAGAGCTAATGCTACTCATCACTCCGAAGATCGTGGAAGACCCACCACCTAACTCGATCTCAGAAGGGGCATCACCAGCGAGTTTATAACCAGAGACGGCACGAATCCCGCAGGCAACTGCGGGATTCGTGTTTTGGGGTGCCCCATCCGATCAACGCCTATTCCACCGTTACAGACTTGGCCAGGTTGCGCGGCTGGTCGACATCTTTGCCCAGATAATCGGCGATGAAGTACGACAGCAACTGCAATGGCAACACCGTCAGCAAGGGGCTGAAGAACTCGTCGATTTTCGGAATGCTGAAGATTGTTTCAAACGTTTTGGGCGCCTGCTCGTCGCCGTCGACGGCGACGGCGATCATCTTCGCCTGACGCGCACGCGCTTCCTGTGCGTTCGACAATGTCTTCTCGTATACGGCGCCCGGCACCAGCAGGCAAATCACCGGCACTCGTGCATCGAGGACGGCTATTGGACCGTGCTTGAGCTCGCCGGCGGCATAGCCGGAGGCATGAATGTAGCTCAGCTCCTTCAACTTCAGAGCGCCTTCCAGCGCCACCGGAAAGCTGATGCCCCGGCCAATAAACATCATGTCGTGAGCATCGGCATATTTCACCGACAGCTCGCGATAGGCGTTTTCCCTGGACAGAATCTGCTCCATCAAGGTCGGAATCTGACCGAGCAAGGTCTTCATTTCGCGAATCTTTGCCGCAGGCAGCGTGCCGAGTTTTTCAGCCATGTAGAGAGCCAGCAGGTAGAAGGTGACCAACTGAGCGGTGAACGTCTTGGTAGCCGCCACCGAGACTTCAATACCGCACTCGGTGACGATCAGGTTAGGCGTGGTGTGCGCAAGCTGCGAGTCCGGTCGGTTGGTGATACCAAGTGTGATGGCGCCGGCTTTTTTCGCTTCGTTGATCGCCGCCAACGTGTCTGCAGTTTCACCCGATTGACTGACGGCGATTACTAGCGTGTCTTTGTCCACCAGCAAGCGCTTGGCGCGCGTTTCCGATGCCATTTCCACATCGACAGGTATGCCGACCAGCTCTTCGATAATATGCTTGCCGACCATCCCCGCGTGATAAGCGGTGCCGCAGGCAACCACTTTGATGCGGTTGATGCGCTTGAGGTCGGCTTCATTCAAGGACACGCCATAGCCTGCACCATTGCCGTTGCCGCCGGCGTGAATGTATGTGAAGTTCACCGGCTTATCCGGACTGTGCAGATATTTGCTGAGCGTTTTGCGCAGCACCAGCGGCTGCTCGTGAATTTCCTTCAGTAGAAAGTGCTTGTGCCCTTTCTTGTCGATCACGTAAGGCACAGCATCAACATCCATGGGCGGCCGTTTGACCTCAGCTCCATCGAATCCGAAAAGCCTGGCACCATCTTTGGTGATCTCGGCAATTTCGCTCTGTTCCAGTCGTAGCACTTTATTAGTGTATTGGCAAACCGCTACGCTGTCCGAAGCCAGATAAGATTCATCCTTGCCCAGCCCCACTGCCAGCGAGTAGTGGTGGTTGACGGCATAAATGCGATCCGGATGCTTTTGGCTGACGATGCCCAGGGCATACGCGCCCTGCAGCTCCTTGACGGCAGCGCGAATGGCACTGAGCAAATCGCCGTGCGATTTGATTTCGTCTTCGATCAGGTGCGCCACCACTTCGGTATCCGTTTCGGAATCGAACTTGTGACCGGCCTTGATCAGCTTCTCGCGAAGCTCCTGATAGTTTTCGATGATGCCGTTGTGGACGATCGCCAATTCGCCCGTACAGTCGGTATGTGGATGCGCGTTTTCATCGTTGGGAATGCCGTGTGTCGCCCAGCGCGTGTGCCCGATGCCGATCGTGGCTTCGGGACGGCGCACTTGCAGCAGGCTCTCCAGGTTGTCCAGTTTGCCGGCCGCCTTCAAAACGGCCAGTTTGCCGCCTTCAATCACCGCCACGCCGGCCGAATCATAACCGCGGTACTCGAGGCACCGAAGCTCGGACAACAAGACGGGCGCCGCGAGCGCAGAGCCAAGATACCCAACGATTCCGCACATAACCTAGACCTCCCGGATATCGGCTTCCTTGTCGTCGGACATTTTGTCGACTTCTTTGATGTACTTGTCCGTCAGCTTTTGAAGTTCTTCTTCGTGACGTTTTACATCATCCTCGGACAGTTGTCCTTTTCCTTTCTTCAACTCATCGAGTGCATGCCTTCTGACGTTTCTTATAGCAACTCGTGCCTCTTCAGCGACTTTTTTCGCTTGCTTCACCAGTTGATCGCGGCGCTCTTGAGTCAAAGGCGGAATCGCCAGCCTGACGACCGTTCCATCGGATGTCGGAGTCAGTCCGAGGTCCGATTTGTTAATTGCTTGTTCGATAGCTTTTACCGAACTTTTATCATAGGGGGTGATGACGAGGCTGCGGCCTTCCTGTACAGACACGTTAGCCAGCTGCTTAAGCGGCGTTTCCGTGCCGTAATACTCCACGTCAACCCGGTCGAGAATCGCCGGGTTGGCGCGCCCGGTGCGGATTGTGTGAAACTCGTTTTGCAGGGTCGTTACCGCTTTCTTCATGTGATCGTCAGCGGTATTACGAATTTGGTCCCAATTCACGGTAGTGGTCATCTCTTCCCTCCGACACATGTACCAACCAGAGTGCCGACCTCGGCGCCGGACACGATCTCGCGAATGCTGCCTTCTTTTTCAAAGTCGAAAACGACTATCGGTATATTGTTCTGCTGACAGAGTGAAACAGCGGCTGCGTCCATGATCTTGAACTGCTTTTGAATCATCTCGTCAAAGGTAATGCAATCGATTTTCTTGGCGTTGGGGTTGAGGCGCGGGTCCTCCGTATAGACACCATCCACATGGTTTTTGGCCATCAGCACCGCGTCCGCCTTAATCTCAGCGGCTCGCAATGCGGCGGCAGTGTCGGTAGTGACGTGCGGGTTACCAGTGCCGCCGCCGAAAATCACGACTCGTCCTTTGGTCAAATGGCGGATGGCGCGCAGCCGGATAAAGGGCTCCGCCACTTCCGGCATGGCAATGGCGGTTTGCACGCGCGTATCGACATGGAAGAGGTTTTTCAAAACCTCCTGCAAAATGAGGCAGTTCATGATCGTCGCCAGCATGCCCACATAGTCGGCAGCAGCTTTGTCCATGCCCCATTGCTTGCCGAGATCACCGCGGAAGATGTTTCCGCCTCCGACCACGACGGCTATTTCGACGCCCGACGCGTGAGTTTCGGCAATCTCCCTGGCTATCGTCTTGATGACGTTTGAATCGAAGCCGAAATCCTTCTCGCCCCTCAGCGCTTCCCCACTGAGCTTGAGCAGGATCCGATTGTACTTGAGGTCTCCCATTTTTCCTGATTTCTCTAGGCGTGTTGTGCCTGCAAATGACCAACGGCCCATGATACAGGGTTACTGAAATCAAGACATTTACGGGATCATAAGGTTCCGCAAGAAAGCGAACCCTCTGTGGAGTTAGAAACTTTCTATTACTTAATCTGACTGTCCCCCATTGGCGTGAACCGTGCAGACATCTGTTTCAGTCCATATGACCGGTGGCATGTTGGATCGGAGGGACTGCTTAATGATCTGGGACAAATTCACCAAAAAGCCTCCCGCTGAGAAGCCTGCCGAGAAGGCCGTCGACAAACCGTCCCACGAGCAGACGGTGGCTAGCCCTCTGGTTTGCGTCGAATGCAGTAAGGAGTGGGGCTCGGAGAAGAAAACGTGCCCGGATGATGGCGGACTGCTGATTACCAAGAAGGTGGCTGCCAAGGACAAAGACGCCGGACTAATCGGCAGCACCTTCGTTGAGCGCTACAAGATTTTGTCCGTGCTAGGCGAAGGCGGCATGAGCATCGTTTACAAAGCTCACCACGCCATGATGGACCGCGTAGTCGCGATCAAAATCCTCAAACATTTCGAATCTTCAGGCGAAAAGATGTTCTACCGCTTCCAGCAGGAAGCGCGCGCGGCAAGCAGTTTGAATCATCCTAACCTGACTACGATTTACGATTTCGGCGTGACGCCGGAAGGGCGTGCGTATCTAGTTATGGATTATCTCGAAGGCAAAAGCCTCGAGCAGGTGATCGTGGAAGGCGCATTGGGAGCCGAGCGTACCGCCAAGATATTCATGCAAGTATGCGACGGACTCGAGCACGCGCACAGCAAAGGCGTTATTCACCGGGACATCAAGCCCAGCAACATCCTGCTCGTCATCAACGATAAGAAACAGGAGGTGGTGAAGATCGTTGACTTCGGCATCGCCAAGTTGATGCCCGAGGCGAAAAAGGAAACGTTCCATCTGACGCAAGCCGGGCAGCTTTTCGGCAGCCCGCTGTTCATGAGCCCTGAGCAGTGCGCAAATAAAAAAATCGATAACCGCACGGACATTTACGCCGTTGGTGCCACCATGTACAACGCGCTCGCGGCGCGCCCGCCGTTCGAAGGCGCCACACTGCCGGAAGTGATCTACCAGCATCTGAAAGATGCACCGCTTGCATTCGGCAAACTTGGCAAAAATTTGAACGTACCTGAACCTCTGGAAAAAATGGTGTTCAAGTGTCTGGAGAAAGATCCTGAACAGCGCTATCAATCGATGTCGGCGCTAAAAGCTGATCTGACGCCACTTTCCGGAGCCCCACCGGCCACGCCGGAGAAGAAGGCGGCGCCAAAGCCGAACATGATCAAGGTGGTGCTCGCCGAAGATAACGACTCGGTAGCTGCTACGATCAGCAACAACATTGCCACTGCCGGCGGTGCGTTCGTCGCCAGCCGCGCCGTAAATGGCGCCGAAGCGATCGACAAAGTGATGCAGACCATGCCGCAAGTTGTGTTGGTCGACGTGAAAGTCCCTGTCATAGACGGCATCGAGGTGACGAAACAGCTGAAAGCGACGTCGCCCAACTTGCGCGTAATTTTGTACAGCGTAAGTGACAATGCCAACGACATTATTCCGGCACTGAGCGCCGGTGCCGATGGCTATATCATGCAGGATCTGTCACCCAACCGGGTGGGACCAGCCATCAAAGCGGTCGTCAGCGGCATTCCCTGGATCGATCCCGAGATCACAGCCCGCGTGCTGCGCAATTCGACTCAGGCCGCGGCCAAACAGTCTGGTCCAGAGGTATCCACCAAGCAGGCCAAAAACGTCAAACTCGATCATGCGGAGTATCTCGACACTCTAGCCAGCATATACGTTCAAGAGAAAAAATACGACGAAGCAGAAGCGCTCTTCCACGGCTCGATTGCACTGTCCGAAAAGGCGTACGGAAAAGACAGCGCGCAGGTAGCTTCTACATGCGCGAAGCTGGCTGATCTCTACATGGCTAACAAGAAATCGGCCGCTGCCGAGGCCCTTTATTTGCGCGCCCTGGAAATTCGCGTGCAAACTCTCGGACAAGAGCATTTGGAAGTGGCGGCCAGTCTGGAAAGTCTGGCGCTTCTATTCAGGGTTTCAGGCAGCCTTGAGCAAGCCGAGCGTTTCTTCCTGTGGGCAGTGCGTATTCGTGAAAAGCTATTGCCACCAAACGACGGATCGCTGGCCGATCTGTATTCGAAGATAGGCGGACTGTACCGCACGATGGGCCGCACCGCCGAAGCCAACCAGATGGACGGCAAAGCCAAGTTGATCCAGGAAAGCGTCTTATCGCAGACCAACGTGCTCTGACGCAGCCGAAAACCATTATGCCTCTCAGGCATACAAACCAGGCGAAAGGTATGCGCCCAATGCATATTTCCGTCTCAGGTATACGAATTGAGCAAAAAATATTCTCCACAGGTATATAGGCGCCTGCACGCTAAGAAAAACGGCGGGCTTTCGCCCGCCGCTGCCATAATTGATTCCATTCCGTCGCAGCAGCCCTAGGTCTCCGTCTGCTCGGGCGGCCCCTGGTCTTCACCCAGGATGTACAGCGCGAAGCGTGTCGGTGTCAGCTCGGTTCCCCATGCTTTGCCCTTCTCATCGAGAAGCTGCTTGATGGTCTTGCTGGGGTCTTTGATGAAAGCTTGATCGAGCAAGCAACGCTCGGCCATCAGCTTGTCCACGCGACCTTCGACGATCTTATCGCGAATGTTCTCGGGCTTGCCTTTGAGGTCATCGCGGTCTTTCTCGATGCGGCGCTCGTTTTCAACCACATCGGCAGGAATTTCATTGCGGTTGACGTATTGCGGCTTGGCTGATGTGATGTGCATAGCCAGCTCGCGGACAAACGCTTGAGCTTCGTCCTTGTTGCTCGGCTCTTTGGTGCCCTTCAGCTCCAGCAAGCAGCCCATCTTGCCGCCCAGTGCGTGAACGTAGCTGCCGACGATGCCGGCGCCGTCTACGTTGTAGAAGGTGACGCGACGAACGCCCATGTTCTCGCCGGTTTTGGCAACCTTGGTGGTGATCTCTTCCTTAACGGTATGTCCGCCCAGTTTTTGACCAAGAAGCGTGTCGACATCTTTCGCTTTGTTTTGCAAAGCGACGTTGACGATTTCTTTGGCAAGACCGCCGAACTCTTCATTGCGAGCGACGAAGTCGGTTTCGCAATTTACTTCAGCAATGGCGCCCGATTTGCCGTCGGCGGCAATGGCTGCCACCACCAGGCCTTCGGACGTCGCGCGCGCCGCTTTTTTGTTGGCTACGGCAACACCGCGCGCCCGCAAAATCTCGCGCGCCTTCTCTTTGTCTCCGCCGGCTTCCACCAGCGCTTTTTTGCAATCCATCATCGCCGCGCCGGTTTCGTCACGGAGCTCTTTTACCAGCGTTGCGGAAATTTCCACAGCCATGTTCACCTTTTCTCCTCTCCTTGTGGCATGAGACGGGCTCGCCGCCTTAATGACAGAACAGGCCGAGCGCCCACTCTTTTTGAGGGTGTCGACGTTCTGATTGTCCAATCAATCCTTACTGTTCTTCCGGCTTGTCGCCGGCAAACTCGTCGGCAACTGCAACGGACACGAGGCTCTTCGGCTGATTCTGATCATTAGAGCGCTCTTCTTCCGGCGCACCCTGTCCGGACCCTTGCTTGCCTTCCAGGATGGAGTCGGCGAGCGCGCCTGTGATGAGCTTGATTGAGCGGATCGAATCGTCGTTGCCCGGGATAATGTAATGGATGCCATCCGGATTGCAATTGGTATCGATGATACCGACGAGGGTCAAGCCGATTTTCTGCGCTTCGGCAACGGCAATCTCTTCGCGCTTCTGATCGATGATGAACAGAATATCGGGCTTGCCGCGCATGTTCTTCAAGCCGCCGAGCGATTTCTCGAGCTTGGTGAGTTCACGGTTGAGCACCGCGACTTCTTTCTTTGGACGACGATAAAACTCGCCTGTATCCCGCATTTCCTCGAGCTCTTTCAAGCGGTTGATGCGCAAGCGAATCGTCTCGAAGTTGGTCAGCATGCCGCCGAGCCAGCGCCGGTTGACGTAGTGAACGCCGCAACGCTTAGCTTCTTCTTCAATGATGTCGGCAGCTTGCTTTTTGGTGCCGACGAAAACGATGTTTCTTCTCTCGGACGCGGCCTTGCGAATGAATTCGCACGCCTTATCCAGGGCGCGCTGCGTCTGTTCGAGATCGATGATGTAGATTCCGTTACGCTCGCCGTAAATAAACGGGCGCATTTTCGGATTCCAACGGCGTGTTTGGTGGCCGAAGTGGACGCCGGCCTCCAAAAGTTGTCTCATCGTGGCTACTGGCAAGGTTGCTCCTCTCTCCTGTCTGGTTGTCTGCAATGTAGGCATTCTCTTCCAAAAAATTTGCAATAGGAAAACGATTGACTCGTAGTGCTGCCGGGGAGGCAGCGATGCCGCTTGGGGCATCCGGGGCGAGACGACGAGTAAAGCCCATTTCTGTCTGTTTTGACAGATCGGACATTGTAGCACAGGGTCCTCAACAGTCCTATTTATGGACAAATTCACCAACTCGTCGTTATAATGTGTGAATATAAAGACATGATTAAGGGGCTGGTTGCACTGTCCGAAGGAACAAAACACAACCTTGTCAAGACTAGCTATACGAGCCTATCTGCAACCAATCGAATATTCCAGTAGTGCGGTTTTTCGAATAGAGGTTTCCCTTGTCTAAAGTTTTGGTTCTCAACGCATCATACGAACCCCTGAACATATGCAGCTGGCGCCGCGCCATTGTTCTCATCCTTAAGGGCAAGGCAGAAAGCATCGAACACAACGGCAAGATGCTATCCGAGACATTTCACCTCCCGACTGTTATTAGGCTCCGCAATTACGTCAAGATCCCCTATAAAGAGATAAGCCTGTCCCGCCGCAACGTCTTGCATCGGGACAATTACACATGCCAGTACTGCGGCGAGCGCAGGCACGACCTTACCATCGATCACATACAGCCGCGCTCCAGGGGCGGCATCGACACATGGGAAAACGTCGTAGCCGCTTGCCTCAAGTGCAACGTGAAGAAAGGCGACCGCACTCCGAAGGAAGCAAACATGCACCTTCTGACTACGCCTCGACGCCCGCCCAGCCACGTGACCTTCGAGATATCCAAACATTCGCTGTCCGGACATACGTATTGGAATAAGTACCTGATCGGCGCTTGAGCTTCCTTCCGCCTTGGTAGCGGCGGGCGAGAGCCGCTTTCCTGAACAAACATTCATGCTCAGCAATTGAACTTTTTGCCGGTTGCTGACGTTTCACCTCTAGAACGCGATTGTTGAGAGGGGGTGAATCAACCTATGATATGGAATCAGGGTACACACTCACGCACCGCATATCCCGCGCATATACAGGGATTGCGCAAGCTCGAGGCTTCCAGCGGCTCGATGATTTTTGCCAACGTAGCTATCGACAGCACCACACGCGAGCTTGGCGATCGCCTGTTCACCTATGAAGTGCCACAGCATTTGCGCATGGAAGTATTCATCGGCAGCTTGGTGCTGGTGCCGTTCGGCAACCAAAATGCAGTGCCTGGCTATGTTGTAGGGCTTGAGGACGGCACTGCGCGAGCAGCGGACGCCGGCTTCAAGATCAAGCCGATCATTGAAGTGCTCGAGAGCGAGCCTCTCTTCGATCGCGAGTATATTGAGTTTCTGCACTGGGTGTCGGACTACTATGCAGCGAGCATTGTTGAGGTGATCGCCGCGGCTATCCCAGCAGATCTCGGACCGCGCGTGAAGCGCGTCGCCAGGCTCGTGAAGACTGAGCAATTATTAGATCCAAGCGGCCTCGTCAGTGCTTTGCGCTCGGCAAAAGGGCAAGCGCTCGCGGTTAAGGCGCTGAAACACAGAAGTGGTCTGGCGCAAAACAAATTCTACAGCGCGCTTGCGCGTTTGCGGCAAGAAGGCATCATTAGCGTCGAACGCGAAAGCGAGACAAAAACAGCACCAAAGGTGGTGCGCAAAGTTATGCTCACTGGTGCAGAGCCTGCCACCAAAAAGCAATCGGATATTGTATCGGTGCTGAAGCGCGCCGGCGGCGAGATGGCTGTCTCTTCACTGGCCGAGGCGGCCTCGACGACGGCAGAGACAATCAAGCGCATGTGCAGTCAGGGCGTGCTGCATCTGGTTGAAGACGAAGTGCTGCGCGATCCCCTCGCCCATCTCAACAATGGAGCAAACGGACATCAGAAGCAGGCTGCGCCGGTGTTGACCGATCACCAGGAGCAGGCGTTCTCGGCGCTGTCGCAAGCGCTAGACCACCAGTTCGCGCCCGCAGATGGCCCACGTTCCGAAACGCAAGTTCCATGGCTGCTGCATGGGGTCACAGGCTCAGGGAAAACCGAAGTTTATTTGCGTTTGATTCAACAAGCATTGCAGCGGGGACGGTCGGCCCTGATGCTGGTGCCGGAAATCAGCTTGACGCCGCAGCTTGCGCAACGCCTCGTCGGACGCTTCGGCGATCTTGTCGCCGTGTGGCACAGCGCGCTATCACCAGGCGAGCGGTTCGACACCTGGAGGCGTTTGCGTGCGGGACAGGCAAAAGTGCTCTTGGGCGCTCGTTCGGCAGCTTTGGCCAACTTGCCTGACTTGGGGCTGATCATTCTCGATGAAGAGCATGACTCCAGCTACAAGCAGAGCAGCCCGGCTCCCCGCTATCATGCCAAGACAGTGGCGGTAGAACGCGCCCGGCGTTGCGGTGCACTAGTACTTCTCGGCAGCGCAACGCCCGATGTCGCCACCTTCACGGAATGTCGCGACGCGGGACGGGTTCTTGAGCTGCCACAACGCGTACACAAGCAGGCGCTGCCCGAATCAATCATGGTCGATATGCGCCAGGAATATGCGCTCGGCAATCGGAGTATCTTCTCCAGGCACTTGCAAGACGCGATTGGACAGCGTTTAAAGAAGCAAGAGCAGGTCATTTTGCTGATCAACCGCCGTGGATATGCCAGCCACGTTTTCTGCCGGGCGTGCGGCTTTGTCACCAAGTGCCGGCATTGCAGTGTGTCGTTGGTGTTTCACCAGACAAGCGGGCTTACGCCCGCCGGTACAAGTTCGACCACAAGCGGGCTGCCGCCCGCCGCTACGGTAAATCGGCAGCTCTACTCGCCGTTCGACCGTGTCGGGCAGAGCGACGAGCAAGATGGCTACCTTATGTGCCATCACTGCGGCTTCCGCTGCTGGTCGTGGATCACCTGCCCCGCCTGCCAGAGCCCCTTCGTTCGCCAGCTTGGACTGGGCACCCAGCGCGTGCAAGAAGAAGCACAGGCGCTGTTTCCGCAGGCGCGCATCCTGCGGCTGGACAGCGACATTACTTCTCGCAAGGGCGCCTACGAGGAAATCTTCAATCAGTTCGTGCAGGGCGAAGCGGACATCCTCATCGGCACGCAGATCGTAGCCAAAGGTTTGGACATTGCCCGGGTGACGCTGGTCGGCGCTCTAGCTGCCGATTCAGCCTTCAACCTGCCGGACTACCGCTCGCTCGAACGCGGTTTTCAACTTTTAACGCAGGTATCAGGCCGCGCTGGACGCGGACACACACCTGGGCACGTTATCCTCCAGACGTTCAACGTCGACCTGCCCGCCCTGACTCTGGCTCGCAATCAAGATTACGCCGGTTTTCTCGAGCAAGAATTGGAGGCGCGCCGCGCTTTTGAATATCCGCCATTTAGCCAGATCATTCGCGTAGTCCTCACCGGCGAAAGCGACGAAGAGGTCCAATTTGGCTGCGAGCAGCTCGCGGAAGAGCTCAGCTCGCATCTGGACGATTCCTTTTCCGAAGAACAAATCAAAATCGTAGGACCGGCACCATGCCTCATCGAGCGCATTCGCGGCCGCTACAGGCATCATCTGATCATAAAAAACATGGCCGGCGAACCCGGCAGGCAGGCCGTGGCGCGCTTTCTGAAGCTCCGGCGCGGTACCGCCACGCTCAGCCTGGCGGTAGACATTGATGCCGTAGACCTCATTTAGCCGCAGTGTCATACTAAACCGGGTGCCACATCGTTAGAGCACCGTCCTCGGTTCTTACCCGAATGAAATACTGGCCTTCGGTAGCAGCTATAGCATTTGTTCTGGCGTGTGCGTTTTCTGCGGGAGCTGCAGCTTGGGTCTTTTTCTGGCCGCAGGTGCCGGCAAAGGTCACCGACATTACGGTCAACATGGCCTATTGGGACATCATGTACAGAACGCCTGTCCGGACTCGGATCTGTTCCGTGATGTACGAGTACGACTATAACGCGCACAAGTTTACTTCCGCGGAGCAGGTGGGTCCTTCAAACGATCTCGCCAGGCGGCGCTACCCAAAGGGCAAGCAGGTGACCTGTTGGGTGAATCCGTTCCAGCCCGACCAATCGACATTGAATCCAATGACAAAGTTCGGGGCTTCGCTAGTCGCATTGCTGACGGCCAGCCTTTTGACCTTTGCCGTCTGCTCGGTCCAGTTCGGACGCCGCGATGCAGCAAGCAGCAACACAAGTGAAGATCAAACGAAGGGCGTGGGATCGGCGGGTGCAAGTAATGGATGACTCAGCACTTCTTCTGAGCGTAATTCGCTGGCAACTGACAAATGAACACAAAAAGGCGATTCGACAATTCTTACCGGGATCCTCGAAAACGGACTCCAGCGAGGACGCTTATCAATTCTGCTTGCACGAGATGGTGGCTAAGTTTCCTGACTTAAACGGTACACATTTCGCCGGGATCTGGAGGCAAGCATCGAATTTGGTTCTCAACGCTCACGCACTGGGCGCCCCAAGCAAGTTCAAGTCCAAGGCAGAATACAAACAGGCATTGGCGCAAAGGTGTCCGGACGCTGAGGACCAAACCTATGAACTACTAGCTTCCTGGATCGTGCCAAAACTCAGCTAAACGCACGTTAAACGGACTACATGGCAACCAACGCCGCAACACGCTAGAGTATGCCGCATGATCTTTCTCTATTACCTCGGATTCTCTCTGTTGCTGCTGATGGCGGGGCCGCTACTGCTCGCGTTCAAGAAAAAGGCGCGCCACGGCGTATGGCAGAAACTGGGCGTGGTGCCGGCAGCGGTACAGCCGAAGGGGCACAAACGCCGGGTATGGTTCCATGCGGTATCAGTCGGCGAGTTCAATGCCGTCTACCCGCTCGTTCAATTGTTTGCCAAAGAGCACCCCGACTGCGAGGTCTTCGTATCCACAACTACCGGCACCGGACAGGCGCTGGCCCAAACCCGCGTCGGGGATTGGGCTAACGTGTTTTATTTTCCATTCGATGTTCCCTGGGCGGTGAACGCCTGGCTCGATCGCGTGCAACCGGATATGGTGGCAATTGTAGAAACGGAAATTTGGCCCGGATTCATGAGCGAGTGCGCCAATCGCGGCATCAAAGTGTGCTGCGTGAATGGTCGCATCTCGCCGCGCAGTTTCAAACAGTACAAATCTATGGTCGCTTTTTTCTCAGGAACCGTCGGCAGCTTCGCAGCGCTCGCCGTCCAGTCCGAGCAAGAAGCCGCTCGCTATCGCGCATTGGGCGCACATCCAGAGTCGATATACATTTGCGGCAATATGAAATTCGACGGAATCAAGCCGGTCGATGAAGCCGAGCGCAGCAGTTTGCGGCACAGGCTAAATATCCAAAAGGACGACGTGGTTATCGTCGGCGGATCCACCCACGAAGGCGAAGAGTCCGCGCTGCTCGATGCCGTCACTAAGCTGAGCGCGAGCAATCGCCGCATAAGACTGATCATCGCGCCCAGGCATCCGGAGCGCTTTCAGCGCGTATACCAAATTGTGGAAAGCTATGGATTCCGCGCGCGCACCTTTTCGCGCGACCAATCCTTCGAGCAAGACAACGATGTATACGTACTCGACACCATCGGACAATTGCTCAAGTTCTACTCATTGGCCGACATCGCATTCGTCGGCGGCACCATAGCACCCATTGGCGGACACAACATCGTTGAGCCGTTTGTATATAACGTACCGGTGGTATGCGGTCCACATACCGAAAAGACGCGCGATGTCGCATATGCTTTACTCGAACGCGGCGGCCTCGTCCAGTTGCAGTCGGCGGATCAGATGGCATCCGACTTGTTGGATTTGATCACTTCACCCCAGCGCAGGCAAACAATCGGCAAAGCCGGCAAGAGTTTTCTCGATAACAGTCAAGGTGCTGTGCAACGGACGATGTCCGTGTTAAATTCAGTATTCTCGGGGGGTACGGCTGCCGCAGCGCAGCACGGTGAAGAAAGCCTGAGAGAACGAGTGGCTGTTGTAGCAGGGAAGGGTGAGTACTCCTCATGACTTGGGGCAATCCCGAATCGCTGGGAGAAAAAGCTTTAGTCAAATTCCTGTGGCCCGCGCGAGTCGGCATGGGCACCGCCAGCTTCGCGCGCATGGTGGCATACAACATGGGCGTACTCAAGCAAGCGCAATTTCGTGCGGACGTGATTAGCATCGGCAACATCACCGTTGGTGGCACCGGCAAAACGCCCGTGACAATCGATCTCGCCCAACGCCTGATAGCCGATGGTCGCAAGGTCGCAGTATTGAGCCGCGGCTACAAGCGCTTGTCCAAAGAAAAAATAGTCGTGGTCAGCAACGGCAAAATGCTGATGGCGACAAGCACCGAATCCGGTGACGAGCCGTACATGATCGCCAGCGCCGTGCCGCAAGCCACGGTTATCGTAGGCGCCAAGCGCATCGAAACCGCTCAGCTGGCCATCGACAGGTTTGGTTGCGACACAATTATTCTCGATGACGGATTCCAGCATTTTGCCATCGCTCGCAACCAAGATGTGATTCTCATCGATTACAACGACGAGTTGGAAAACGATCACTTGTTGCCGGCAGGTCGCTTGCGCGAGCCGCTCAGCGGTCTGGCCAGAGCCAACTGGATCGTGATCACCAAGCTGCCGGCCGACGTCGATCAAGAACGCATGCGTCGCTTGCAATCAGTAGCGATGCGCTATGCCCCCGGAGCGCAAATCTCCGCCTGCCGCATGGTGGCAGATGTGCTGAAGCCGTTTGCCTATTCCGATGTCACGCTCGGCGCAGCCACCGTGCGTAATACTCGCGTCTTCGCCTTTTGCGCCATCGCCAGACCGGAGTCTTTCTTGGATCAGTTGCGCGGCATCGGCGCCAACGTGATGGGCTATAAGTGGTTTCCCGATCATCATTGGTACACGCACCAAGACATCGAAACAATCGCGCGCGAGTACAAGAGCGTTGGTGCGGAGATGGTGATCACCACGCAAAAAGATGCTGTCAAATTATTGCCGGCGATGGTGAAGGATTTGCCGCTGGCCGTACTGCACCAGAAGCTGGAATGGACGGGCCCCATCCCGGTCGTCTCCGCGATCGCCACTCACCGCACGCAACTGGTCTAGAAAAAACATACGGGTGTCACGCGAGCAGCTTTTGTCTCGTGTCTCGAGACAGTTGGCGCTGCCGAGGGATGCTTACTTGCCGGAATATGCCGGATGCTCGCCGGTGTTGACGCGGGCAGTCTTTTCTGCGTATTGGGCGCAAATCACAGTGACGTTGTCTGGGGCACCGCCGGCCAATGTTTGTTTTACAAGCTCTTCGCAGGCGGCTTGGGGATTTTCGGCCCTGCGCACGATGCTGGCGATTTTGTCTTCGCGCACAACGCCCGTTAAGCCGTCGGTGCACAGCAAAAGCCAATCGCCGGCTTCCACTTGCGCCGGAGACTGATCTATTACGACCTGGTCTTCATGTCCGACGCAACGCGTCAAATAGTTGCGGAAGGGGCTGGTTTCGTATTGCTCGAGAGTAAGTTGCCCGCGCAATACGAGTTCGAATCCGACGCTGTGGTCCTGCGTCAAGACAGCGATATCGTTGGCTGTAACCCGATAAGCCCTCGAATCTCCGAGGTGCGCGATATGTACAAGCCCGGTGTCCGATTGAGCGGCGATGACGATGGTTGTGCCCAGGCGTGCCACTTGCGGATTGGTCAGTCTGGTTTTATAAACCGACTGATTAGCCCGGGACACCGCCTCCATCAGCCATTCCTGCACTGCTTCTTCGTTGTTGGTATCGGGAATGTTCTGCCAGAAAAACTCTTCTACCGCTTCCACGGCCAGCTTGCTGGCAAGCGCACCGCCTCGTTCGCCGCCCATGCCGTCGGCTATGACGACGATGCGCTGGTCGGCGCTGACGTAGTAATTATCCTGGTTATCTTCGCGCAAGCACCCACGGTCGGTGGCGGCAGCGACTTCCCAGCTCAAAGACGGCATAACTACCCTCAGATGGTCAACCAGACCTGAATTCGAGTATCCAGAGCCGGTTCCATATATTATGCCCAGTATCAGATCTAAACGTCACCAGTCCGCGCGCTCTACTTCAAAATGCCCCGAGCCTCGACCAGCACAGGGACGCCCCTGAGCAGACAAATGGCAGCAGCGATATATGCGCAATAAATCGCAACCGTCGGCACAATCGTAACCTTGCCCTGGCTCGTATTACCGGCAATTAACAGGCAGAAGGCCACGGCTTTCACCACCGCGTACGAAAAGCGCATAAAGTTGGACGAAACAATAAACTTGCCCACAGCCGATTGCATCATGGTTTTCGAGCCGAAAGCCGTATAGCCCTGTTCGCTCGCCTGAGCGCGAATGGCGTCGACAAAATTCCCGCGCACAAGGAAGAGCAACGGGATCCAAACAGGCACCCAATTCAGCACGGCATACACAATCCAATACGTCAGTTCGACGACGCGGTCACCGGCTATGTCGAGCACCCCACCCAGTTTAGTCGCCTGATTCAGCTTGCGCGCGAAATATCCATCCAGCGCATCGGCCCAGATCACGACGATGGTCAGTCCGAATGCCATCCAGAGCACATTGTCTTGGCGACTGAAACAGAGTGCCACCGTACCTAGTGCCAGGATCACCCGGCCAATTGTGATCGCGTTAGGAACGTTAATCACTGTTGGTACCCGCAGTGGGGTCTACTTCGGCTGATTGCTTCTGTCTTTCCGCTATCAAAAGCCCATCCAGAAGCGGCAAAACGTCTTTTACCGCTGACTCTTCCTCGGGCGTCGTCGATTTAAGAATTTGCAGCAGCGACTCCTCGGTGCGGGGTTCTGGCTTGTAAATTTCCTTATATTCAGCCAAAAGGCGGTCGTGCGCTCTATCTAGATAATCCTCAGGCGAAAACTTTGTCTTGCCCGTTTCCACACGATAGACCATGGCGCTGACGCCGCCGCGGCGCACAAAGTGTGCAATCTCCATCACCCGGAAGTAGTCTTTCAGCAACTGTGGCAGCACCGTCTCAATGTCGGGGATATCGCCGGCCGCGCAGCTGTGTCCAATCAATACAGGCAGAGCTTTGACAACTCTAGCTACACGCTCGCGCGTTAAAGGTGTTGACGTCATCTTGCTTGCCGTATCGTCATCGGTAAACTCATTATAGGACGACAAAATACCATATGACGCCACAGCCCCCTCAATTGCCCATCCGCAATTTTCAAGCAGTCACCGACTGGTTGTATAGAGGCGGGCAGCCGGAAAAAGCCGGCCTTCAGCGGCTTTCCGAGCTCGGGGTTAAAACGATCATATCGCTGCGATCGGGGCGAGTTTCAACGCGTGCGGAAGCGCAATTTGCCGAATCGCTGGGCATGCAGTTGATTCATATGCCGATAACCTACTTCAATCTGCCGGACGCAGATTTCATCAATAAATTTTTGCAGTTGCTCGATAATCCTGATAAGCGTCCGATATTCGTGCATTGTTTGCACGGAGCCGATCGCACGGGCTACCTGATTGCGGTTTTTCGCATTACGCGCATGAATTGGACGGTGCAGCAGGCTTACAATGAAATGAAGAGCTGTGGTTTTCACCGATTCCGGCTGCGGCACTTTAAGTGGGAACTTTGGGACTATGCAAGACGGATACAACAAGAAGCCGAGGGATGAGCATTGTGCGCAGCTGAAATAAAACAGGCGCTCATGGTGTACCACCCTGAGTGCGCAAATCCGTCTTACCTTGATGAAGTGATCGGCTACGTCACTCGCCGTCTGGGACAGCTCGATCAATGGAATGTTCGTGCCATCCCCTTGTCGGAGCATTCTACGGCGTGCTTACTTTTCACTGAAGAGCCGCTCGATCTGATAGTTGTCGTCGGTGGAGACCTTACCACCCGTTGCGTGCTCGAGTCGCTGGCGCAAGCCAACCAAAAAATTCCGGTCGGACTGGTACCGATGGGCAACGATACGCTGCTTGCCGGCAAGCTGGGCATCCGCCCGTGTCACGAGCGCGAAGACGTGGAAAGCGCCATGCAAATTATCGCGGCGGGAAACGTTTCACCAATGGATTTAGGACGCATCAATGGGCGATATTTCACCATCGATGCAGTCATAGGGAACATCCCACCGGTAGTGTTGACGCCCGAATCAACCATAAATCGCAATTTCGGTGTCATCGGACACTTGATGCCTTTCGTGAAATCAGTCGGACAGCGCTCGATGTTTGCCCGCGTGCTTATCGAGTCCGAAGGCTTCTATCGACTGGCTTCCAGCATTTTTATCACTAATGCGCGCGGAGTGGGCCCCACCACCGGCAGTGGCATCAAAGAATTGTCGGACGGCTTGCTGTATTTGTGCATGGTCAACCCGCTCAGTCTATCCGACTATGGAAGGCTCGCCTACCGCTTCGGCGCCTGGTACGTAAGTGGTGTCGTATCCGGTGACGCGCCACTGCTGATTAAGGAAGTTCGTCAGGTGCGCATCGAGACCGATCGCGAAGCACCGGTGATGGTGGACGGCGAAATCTGGGGCACCACTCCCTGCGACATCGACGTGGTACCAGGCGCGGTGAATATTCTCATCCCAGTACCGCAGCCGGAGCCCGAATCCGGCGAAGAAGCGCAAAGCGATGAAGAGCCGCTGCCGAGCGCCTCGGATTAGCGACCACCCTCAGCCCGGAATTTCTCGTTTCTCGAGATCCGAGAAACTCTAAAATCAGGGCGTCGCGAAACGCGCACTGGCTGAGCATTCCATCTTACCAGCCTGAATCAATTTCTCGTTTCTCGAGAAACGAGAAATTCTGCCGCCTGGAGACAGTCCAGATTCCGAGGATTGCGAAGACACCCGGATTGAAAGTTATACGTCCAGATTCGCGTAGTGGGCGTTTTTCTCGATGAATTCGCGGCGCGGTCCTACGGCTTCGCCCATGAGCAGGTCGAAGATGTGGTCGGCTTCCGAGGCATCAGCGAGCGTCACGCGCTTGAGCGTGCGAGTCTCGGGATTCATTGTCGTATCCCAAAGCTGCTGCGGCATCATTTCGCCCAGACCTTTGAATCGCTGAATGTTGTATTTCTCGCCCATCTCAGCAACGACGGCCTCGAGCTTGTGCTCGTTGTAGCAGTACTCAACGCGTTTGCCTTTTTCCACTTTGTACAGCGGCGGCTGCGCGATGTAGACATAGCCTTGCTCAACAACCGGCCGCGCATAGCGGAACAGGAAGGTCAAAATCAAGGTACGAATGTGACTGCCGTCGACGTCGGCATCGGTCATGATGATAATTTTGTGATAACGCAGTTTGCCGAGATCGAGGTTTAAAGCGTTAGGACGCAACAGAGTGTCGGCTGCTTTTTTGCTGGACTTGCCACTGTTGCCATCGCCGTCATCCTCGTCTTTGTCGCGCTCGTCTTTCACGGCCAGTCCAAACGCTTGAATCATCGCTTGCACTTCGTTATTTTCATAGATGCGTCCCGGCTGCACCCGCTCGACGTTCAAAATCTTGCCGCGCAGAGGCAAAATAGCTTGGAATTGCCGGTTGCGACCTTGCTTGGCGCTGCCGCCTGCGGAGTCACCTTCTACAATGTATATCTCTGATTTTGCCGGATCGCGCTCACTGCAATCCGAAAGTTTGCCGGGCAGCCCGCCGCCTTCGAGAGCGGATTGACGGCGCACTTGCTGCTTGGCCTTGTGCGCTTCTTCTCGGGCCTTTTTAGCCATCAGAGCTTTGTTGACTATCTCTTTGGCCTGCTTTGGATTTCTTTCGAGGAAATCCGAGATATGTTCTTTAGCTACATCCTGAACAATCGGCAGAACCTCGCGATTACCGAGTCGTTCTTTCGTTTGTCCTTCGAACTGCGGCTCCGGCACCTTGACTGAAATGATCGCAGTCAATCCTTCCCGCACGTCTTCACCGCTGAAGTTTTCTTCTTTTTCCTTGAGGACGTTGTTTTTCCGAGCATAATCGTTTAAGCATCTCGTCAAGGCGTTGCGGAAGCCAGTAAGGTGCGTGCCGCCGTCATGAGTGCTGATGTTGTTGACGAAGGTGTAGATAGACTCCGCATATACATCAGTCCACTGCAAGGCGCATTCGACGACGATATTATCTTTCTCTTTGTCGAAATAAATCGGAGGCTTATGCACCGGCGTGCGCGTATCGTTGAGATATTCAACGAAGCTGGCGATGCCGCCCTCGTAGTGATAGCTTTCGGTACGCTCTTCGCCACGCGCGTCGGTGAGGGTGATTTTCAAGCCCTTGTTGAGGAAGGCCATTTCGCGCAAACGTTGAGCAAGCGTATCCCACTCAACCTTAATAGAGACGCGCTCGTTGTCTTCGTTGATGTCGTGGAAAATCGTGTTGTCGGGCCAGAAAGTAACTTTCGTGCCACGTTTGTCTGATTTACCGATAACCTTCAAGTCGCCCTTGGGCTCGCCGCGCTCGTAGGTTTGCTCGTGCAGGTTGCCGTCACGGGCCACCTGCACAATGAGCTTGTCGGACAGCGCGTTGACTACCGAAGCGCCGACGCCGTGCAATCCGCCTGATACCTTATATCCGCCTTCGCCGAACTTGCCGCCGGCGTGCAGGACGGTGAAAACCGTCTCCACAGTGCTTTTGCCTGTTTGGCCGTGAATTCCAGTCGGAATGCCTCTGCCGTTGTCCTCAACAGTAATCGAATTGTCCGCATTTACAGCGACGTCGATCTCCGTGCAGTAGCCGGCCAGAGCTTCGTCGACCGAGTTATCAAGGATTTCCCAAACGAGGTGGTGCAAGCCTTTTGGGCCGGTCGTACCGATATACATGCCGGGGCGAACCCGGACAGCTTCCAACCCTTCCAACACGCGAATGTCGGATTCGTTGTAGTGGGCTTCTTGACGAGGTGTTGCGGTTTTATCTTGCATTTCTGTTGTTACTGTTGCTGCGTCTTCTTTTTTGGGCATCCTGTATCACCAAACGGAAATTGCTAATCAGTCAAGACGCACTGCACGCGGTTGACTGAGTGAGAAGCAAACATAGGAAATCTCACGTCCAAAACAACTGTATTTTAACACGAGCTAGCCCTTTATTCCCACTCGAGTTTACGTCAGCATGCGGGTTTCCACCCATCTGTATGGGCTCTGGTTTGGCACCCATCTCGTCGCACACTTACCAAGCCTACGCTAGAATGTGTCTGTTACAAAGGTTTCAGCAGGCGGCAACAGATCTTGGACACGTTTTATGAAATAAAGCCAGGTCTGTTCAAGCAAGCCGCCTGTGCCCTGGGGTTCTTTGACGGCGTCCACCCCGGACATCAAGTGGTCATCCGCAAAGCGGTCGAAGAAGCTCAGCGGCTGGGCGTCGTGCCTGCAGTTGTTACCTTTAAAGAACACCCACGCAGCCTGACATTGGGCAAATCCCCGCCGCTTTTGACTCTTATTGACCAGCGCCTGGAGCTGTTCGAACAGCTCGGCATCCGCGCCGCCCTGGTTTTGTCCTTTACGGAAGAGCTTTGCCGGCTCTCGCCGGAAGATTACGTTCGCTCGGTGCTGGTCGAATGCTTGGGCGCGAAGTCGCTTTCGGTAGGGTTCAATCATCGTTTTGGACGCAATCGCGTCGGCGATCCTGAGCTCTTGCGTGAGCTCGGCAAGAAATATGGATACGAAGTTCACACCGCGGGCGAAGTAATCATGGACGGGGCTCCCGTTTCAAGCTCGAGGATTCGCGAGGCCATCACAGCCGGACGGGTAGAAGAGGCGATGCAGCTTCTCGGACGCCCCTTCGCCATCGGCGGCGCCGTGGCGCACGGTGAAGGACGGGGCCACCTCATCGGTTTTCCTACCGCCAACATTACTGTGCCTGAAGAGCAGGTAGAGCCGGCTATCGGCGTTTATACCTCAGTTGTGCGCCTGCCCGACGGCATGCGGCTACCCTCGGTCGTAAACATCGGCCGGCGTCCCACCTTCGGCGAAGGCGGATCGATCACCACTGAAGTGCATGTGCTCGATTATCAGGGCGACCTCTACGGCAAGCAATTGCAACTGGAATTTTTGCGTTATTTGCGCCCCGAAAAGAAATTCGAAAACGTGGATGCCTTGAAGGCGCAGATAGCCGGCGACGTGGATGAGTCCCGGCAGTATTTCGCTGCGCATCCGCGCTTCACCGATCGCGCCAAACTTACTGCCGAGCAGCGTTAGTCATGTTTGTCAGCAAAGTCAGCCTGGTCAATTTTCGCAATTACCAGCAATGCCAACTCCTGCTGCGGCCTGGACGCAACGTTCTGATTGGGGAAAATGCACAGGGCAAGAGCAATTTTCTGGAAGCGATCGAATTGCTCGCAACATGCAGATCGCCGCGCGCGGATAAAGATGCCGATCTTATTCTATGGAACAGCGAGGCAATGAGCGCCAAAGTTGACTTCGTCGCCGGCGGCAGCGAAGAATCGCTGTGCGTGCGCATGGCAAGAACAGCGGGCTTGCGCCCGCCGGTACAGAGTTCCGCAGCGGCCGGTCGCCCGCCGGTACAGAGCTCCAACCGCGTTGAAAAACTTGCCACCATAAATGGTGTGCAGCAAAAATCGATGACCGAGCTTCTGGGCCGCTTGCTGGTCGTCAGTTTTGCCAGCCACGATCTGAATCTTTTGCGGGGTGGGCCGAAATTTCGCCGCGACTGGATTGACAGTTTGATTTTGAAATTGCGTCCGGCCTTCATCAGTACGTTTTCGGATTATCAAAAATCGGTTGCTCAGCGCAATCGGCTCTTGAAGAGCATTTTCGAACGTGGAAAGGTGACGGTTACCGATCAAGATCAGCTACTGGTTTGGGACAAACAGGTGGCACGCTTCGGCGCTGCGATCATCAAGCAGCGATTAGCGATGCTCGCACGCTTGCTGCCGCTGGCTGAAAATCAGCAACAGCGAATTTCAAGACAAAAAGAACTCTTGTCCATTCGCTACATGTTCAAAGCATCGGAGCAATTGGTTGAAGAAACATGGCTGGGCGATGAAGCCGAAGCTGCCGACGGCGGCGGCGACAAAGATCTGTCAACCGGTCCGCTAACGGCGATGCAACTTCAGCAGATGGAAGAAATAGAGCTGGCCAAAACACTGATGCGTTTGTTGAAAGAACGACGCGCTGAGGAAATCCGCCGCAAACAAACGACGGTGGGCCCGCATCGCGACGATTTGATTATTTGTTTGAACGACAAGGACGCGGTGACGTTCGCCAGTCAAGGACAACAGCGCAGCATCGTTCTTTCCTTGAAGATGGCTGAAGTGGCACTGATTAGAGAATGCTGCAACGATTCTCCAGTGCTGCTACTCGACGACGTGCTCGCCGAGCTCGATGAGTTCCGGCAAGCCCTGCTGATGTCCGTCACCGAAGAAGGATTGCAAACGATCATTACTACCACGCATCTCACCGGTTTCGACCCGCGCTGGCTGGAAGGCTCCGTGATCTTCAAAGTCCACGCCGGCGTCATCGAGCAGCCGCTGCCTTGCTAGATCAGTTTTTCGTCAATCTGGATTGAGTGGCCTCGATCTGGGCTAATAGCGATTTGTAGTCGCGCGAAGCGGGCGGTGTCTGCGCTTTGACCTCTAGCAGCACATCCAATGCCGCCTCGTAATTACCGGCAATTGAATATGCATCGGCAAGCTGCCTGCGCACACCCAGCTTGTCCTTATTCTCAGGCCACGCGCTTGTCAGTTTCTCGACAAGCGCAAGAGCTTCCGACTGGCGATCGAGATGACTGGCGCAAAACATCAATCGGCTTGCCGCATTTTGCAAAGTAGAATTGAACGCATCCTCAGCCATGAACAGGTGAATCGCCTGCTCGGAGTAGCGCATGCCTTTCTCAAAATCACCAGCACTGGTATGCATCACGGCCAGTCTATCGTAGATTTCTGCCACCTGATTTTGATCGAGCAAATGGTCGTCGTTGTTCAAATCGAGCACTCTGGAATACTGTATCGCGGCAGCAGCTCTGAGTGATGGATTGCTTTCAATTCCGTTCTTGTCAAACTGCCGTGCGTTCGACAAAACCTGAATCGAACTTGTTCGAGCCTTCTGCGGAAAAGCCAATGTGAAATATTGGGCCATGGCACCAACCAGAGCAATGGCGAACACAGACGCCGTCAACACCACCGAAAGTTTGGTCATCAATCCGCGTTTGGAAATGCGCACACCACGCCGAGGACGGGCCACCGGCGCCTTGTCGGCTATTAACTTTCCATCGCTGCCACCTTCTATAAGTTCGAGGTCCGCCAGCAGTTCGCCGATGTCTTCATAGCGGTCTTCCGGATCTTTCGCCAACGCTTTGTCGATGACGTACTGCAACTGAGGAGGAAAAGGATCTGTCAGGACTTTTGCCAGGCGCGGCGGCGAATCATCGACGTGCCTGCGCATGACGACGACAGGATTATCGCCTGTGAAAGGCGGCTCTCCAGTAAGACAATGATGCAGCACGCATCCGAGCGAATAAATGTCGGAGCGGTCGTCGGATGGTCGTCCGATACACTGCTCGGGGCTCATGTACTCGACGCTGCCCACCGTATTTCCTTGTGAGGTTATCCTCTGCATGGCCGTGATGTCGGCAGTGATCAGCATGGCCAGTCCGAAATCGATGAGCTTCACCATCACGCCGTCCGCCGTTTCGCACAGCATGATATTTGTCGGCTTCAAGTCACGATGAACGACGCCGTGGCTGTGCGAGCACATCAGAGCTTCGCACACCTGTTTCAATATCGATACCGTCTCTTCCAACGGCAACTTGCCGCGCTTTGCCAGCGCCACTTCCAGGCTTTTGCCAGGCACCAATTCCATGGCAATATAAAGGTTGCCCTCGTACTCGCCAAAACCATAAAACAGCACCAGGTTGCGGTGCCTGAGCTGGCTGAGGATGCGGGCCTCGCGCTCGAAGCGACGAATGTCCTCGTGTTGGATGCGACCCTGCCCTTGCAGGACTTTCAGAGCGACAATGCGGTCGAAGCCGAGCTGCTTGGCGCGATAAATGACACCGAAACCGCCCATCGCCATTGCCGAGACAATCTCGAACTTTTGGTCGACAACAGTGCCGGGGGCAAGCATGCCCTTATTATGCCCTGCCCTGCCTTTGGTACCGGTGGGCTTTAGCCCGCTTCCCTCAACAGCGGGCTGCCGCCCGCCGCCACGTGAGCTTTCCGGGTCTTCAAGCGATTATCCGCACGGGCGCCCGGGTATGTAAGCCTTGATCCCTGGAGTGGCGTCTGTGCCTTACGAAGACCTTACCGGCACTATAGTACGAAAGATATGCATGGCGTGCAGTCGCGAATTCGCCGGCAGTACGGCGAATTGCCCGCACGACGGCAATCAGCTGGTGTCGCTTCCGCAGGACCAATGGGAAGGACGCCGCCTGGCCGACCGATACAAAATAGAACACCGGCTGGGGACAGGCGGAATGGGTGTCGTTTATCTTGCGTGGCACGAGCTGATGGAGCGCTGGGTAGCCATCAAAATGCTCAAGCAATCGTTTATCGAAGACGAGAAGAGCGTCAAGCGTTTCCAGCAAGAAGCAAAAGCGGCAAGCCGCCTCAAGCATCCCAACGTAATCACGCTGCACGATTTTGGACTGGCGCCTACGGGCCAACCGTACATGGTGATGGACTATCTGGTCAGCACCCATCCCGATCAGAAGCACAAGGCACGCAGCCTTGCTCAGGAAATCAAAGACTGCGAGCAACTTCCGGTAGAACGCGCGATTCACATGCTGAGCCAGGCTTGTGAAGCACTCGAACACGCGCACAGACAGGGCGTCATCCACAGAGACGTCAAGCCGGCCAACATCATGATTGTGCCGAACGAAGAAGATCCATATTTCATCAGGGTTGTCGATTTCGGTGTCGCCAAGCTTTTGCCCATCAATGCTCAAGATGCAGCATCGCAGGGTGTGACACAAGTCGGTGAAGTCTGCGGCAGCCCGGTGTATATGAGCCCGGAGCAGTGCATGGGACAAGCACTCGATCCGCGCGCGGACATCTACTCCATGGGCATTGTGCTCTACGAGGCGCTTACCGGACGCCTGCCGCTGGTCGGCAAAAACATGGTCGACACCATGGCCAAACACATGAACGAACAGGCGCCGAGCTTCACGTCCGTGCGCCCGGATTTGTTCATTCCGGATAAAGTGGAGCAGGTCGTGATGACCGCGCTCAATAAACATCCGCACGGTCGCCAGCAAACGATGGCAGAGTTGGCTCAAGATTTGACCTTCTCAATTCCGCGTCCGGGTCAGTCGCAAACGCTCAAAACTCACGAGTTGTTGCCGCTGCCTGAGGACGAGCAACCGCAGAGTCCGGCGTGGGTAATCCCGGCAGCCATCGCCGGCGGGGTGGCAGCAGTGATCGCGATTGCCTGCCTTTTGTTGGCACCAAAACAGCCGACGCCTGCGGTGGTAACGCCGCCTGCAACTGTTCAGCCCGCGATAAAGCCAACGACGCCCGTCGCTCCGACCGCGGCGACCACACCCAGCGGGCTGCCGCCCGCCACTACGAACAGCAAAGCCGCGCTGCCACCAGAAACAGTACCGGCCACCACACCAGCCACCACACCAGCCGCGACACCCGTGCAGGAGCATCCGATTGCTTCCACTTCAAAACCGCATATCGCTAGCCATAAAGCACCGAAAAAAGTTATAACTGTCGGCGACGTGCCGAAGAGCGGCGGAGATCGCTTTGAGCAATTGCGGCAGTTGAAGTCCAATTATCGCGGAGAATAAATGCATAAGCATCAACAAACAACCGAAGCGGTCGACTTAAAACAATTAGCCCACCGCGAAATGGTCGATTATTCTTTTTGGCCCGATTTTTCCAAAGATTGCCAAAAACAGCTCCAGCAAATTCAGTCCTCTGGTGCTCCAGTCGTCGACAACTCCATTAAAGACCTCCGCAACCTTCTCTGGTCTTCCATCGATAACATCGAATCACAAGACCTCGATCAAATTGAATATACAGAGCGTTTGCCCAATGGCGACATCAAACTTCTCGTCGGCATCGCGGATGTAGACTTATCGGTTGGTCGCGACACGGCGCTCGACCAGCACGCCGCCAACAATTGCTTCTCGATCTATACGGGCGTAATCACCTTTCCGATGTTTCCGACCCCGCTGTCGGAAGGCATAACTTCGCTATTGCAAGATCAGGATCGCCAATGCACGATTACCGAAATGGTAATTAGCAAGGACGGCACCATCAAGTCATCCGACGTTTATCGCGGACTCGTGCGCAACAAGGCTAAGCTGGCATATGAGCCGGTGTCGGACTGGCTTCACGGCAAAGCCGATCTGCCGCAACTGAAAACGACACCCGGGCTCGAAGAACAACTCAAGACACAAGACGAACTTGCTAATTGGTTGTATGACTTGCATCATCGCAGCGGCGAACTTACCGTGCAAACTATCGAAGCACAACCGGTAATGGAGAATGGAACGGTGCTCGACATGCAAGTGCGCGAGCAAAACCGGGCCCGAGAGATCATCAAGAACTTTATGATCAGCGCCAATATCACGCTCGCTGAATTCCTGCGTGGCAAGAAGAGCCCGCTGATCGAGCGCGTGGTGCGCGAACCGAAGCGCTGGCCAAAACTTATCGAGTTGGCCGCGCAGTACAATTTTAAGTTGCCTGCAGATCCGGATCCCGTCGCGCTGAACAATTTCGTCTCTGATCGAAAGAATAAAGATCCCGAGCACTTCCCAGATCTATCCTTGACGGTTGTGAAACTGCTCGGACCGGGTGAGTATGTCGTTCAATTGCCGAATGAACCGAGTACCGGACACTTCGGACTAGCGGTGCACGAATACACGCATTCAACCGCACCGAATCGCCGTTATCCCGATCTCGTCACGCAGCGCCTGGTAAAAGCGATACTTTCCGGCAAGCCAAGCCCGTATTCCGACGACGACCTCAAGCGTATCTGCGAACAATGTGTCGACCGCGAAGAAAGGGCCCGCAAACTGGAGCGTTTCATGCGCAAAGCGGCAGCCGCGGTTTTGCTCGCCAACCAAATTGGGAAAGTCTACGATGCCATCGTCACCGGTGCATCATCCCAAGGCACGTATGTGCGCCTGAAGAGGCCACCGGCCGAAGGACGCGTCGTGGAAAACGAACAAGGGCTCGACGTAGGCGACAGCTGCCGAGTCAAGCTCGTGAGTACGGATCCCTCCAAAGGATTCATCGACTTCGCCCGCGTCAAATAGGGCGGAGGGAACAATCCGGACCAGGTTTCATGTCGTCTCCGACATGGAGTTGTCCAGCAATATCCTCGGAAACATTCAGTTCACCGCATGGCTCTTTCAACGTTGCCTGGCGGTTTTATACCTCGTCGCTTTTATTGCTGTGCTCGATCAGTTTCCGGCACTGCTTGGCGAAAAAGGTTTGTTGCCGACGCCGAGGTTCACCCGGATGGTTTCGTTTAAACAAGCGCCGAGCTTGTTCCATTTTCATTATTCGGACCGCTACCTGCGCGTCGTCGGTTGGACCGGCATAGTTCTCTCGACTCTGCTTATCCTTGCGGTGCCGGATCATCTTCCCTGGTGGACTGGAACCGTGTCTTGGCTGGTGCTCTGGGGTCTTTATCTTTCTATAGTCAATGTCGGGCAGAACTTTTTTGCATTCGGATGGGAATCCATGCTAACCGAAGCAGGATTCTTCGCCGCTTTTATCGGTACGGGTGCGATGGTGGCATCGGCGGTGCCGATTGTGATTCTTCGCTGGATGCTCTTCCGTGTGGAATTTGGAGCCGGCATGATCAAATTACGCCACGACAAGTGCTGGCGCGATTTGACCTGCCTCTACTACCATCACGAAACGCAACCACTGCCTAATCCTTTGAGCTGGTACTTTCATCATTTGCCGAAACGCATGCACCGATACGGCGTGATTTTCAGCCACGTTGTTCAGCTTTCCATGCCTTGGGGACTGTTCGCGCCGCAGCCTATCTCCGCCATTGCCGGTGCCTTCATTATCTTCCACCAACTTCTGCTCATTGTCAGCGGCAATTATGCATGGCTGAATTGGCTGACGGTAGTTCTGGGTATCACGGCATTTACTGATGCAACGCTTGGTGCCACCGTCCTACCCCAGTTGCATCATGCGGCGATGGCCTTTCCGGCCTGGTATCAGATCGGCATGCAAGCGTTGCTCGCGATTGTGATTCTATTGAGCGTTCAACCTGCGATCAATTTGTTCTCGCCGGGACAGCTGATGAACTATAACTACAACCCTCTGCATCTGATCAACGCCTACGGTGCATTCGGCAGCATCACGCGCGAACGGTATGAAGTCGTGCTCGAAGGCACGGACGAACCGGTGATCAACGTTCACACGCACTGGAAGGAGTATGAATTCAGGGCGAAGCCTGGACGGCTCAACAGATGCCCGCCCCAAGTGGCACCATATCACCTGAGGCTCGATTGGCTAATGTGGTTCATCCCGTTTTCAATCATGCTCGTCGGCAGGCAAATCGCCACTTATGGCTATGAATTGTGGTTTGTGAGGTTGCTGGAAAAACTGCTTCGCGGCGACGCGGCTACGCTCAGACTTTTTGCCCGCGATCCATTTCCCGATCATCCGCCGAAGTTCATCCGTGCACGGTACTATCTATATGAATTCACTACCGCGGAAGAACGGCAGCAAACCGGTGACTGGTGGAAACGCACGCTGATCGGCGATTATCTGCAGCCCGTCAAGCTCAGTGATATTTCATCGGCATT
>DATNQY010000213.1:0-46412 GCA_036703785.1 Candidatus Obscuribacterales bacterium | reverse complement strand
TCAAGAGTTCGGCAAGACAGCGGCCGAAATGGGTGCCGGCACTGTGACTGGCGCTATTGAGAACGCGAAGAACATCGGCTCGCTCGACGGTCATCTGACCGGACAGCCTGCTGTCCCCGGCGCGCCGGGCTCGCAGACTGGATCTGGAACGCCGGTTGTCCACCAGGCACATCAGGGCACTCAGCCGCAACCGAATACATGGTCGACAGCGCCTGCCGGCACTCCGGTAGGTGAAGTGAAGACTGCTCAGCAACACCAGATGCAACCTTCACAGCAGCCAATGGATCAGCTGAAGAAAGATCAGCTAGCGGATCTGGGCGGCGCCATCGCTGCCGGTGCTGCCAACGAGGTGCTGCCTTATCAGCGCAGCACAGAGCCGCAGAAATTCGCCAGTGCGGATAATGCTGCTCCTTCTGCCGGCGGTGCGTTGAGCCTGCCGTCAAGCAGCACCATCGGCGGTGCTATCGCCGGGTCCGTGCCCAATGTGCCTTCGAACAGCGCGCCTGGTTCGACTGTAATCAACGACACGGACATTGTCGTCGGACAGACTGCTGCCGCTGCAAGCAGTGAGCAGACGATAAGCAGCAATGCTCCGTCAGGCAGCTTGCCGAATGCGCAGCCGGGATCTGTATTCACAACCTCAACTGCACCGATAACCGCACCCGCCGGAATGGACGTCGTCAACGGCAAGATCGCCGATGCACGTGCGCAGTTCCATCAAGAGTTCGGCCAGTCAGCCGCTGAAATGGGCAAAGGCACCGTGACAGGCGCCATTGAAAATGCCCAGAACATCGGATCGCTCAATGCCGCAATTACCGGACAGCCGGCTTCGCCGCAATCCCAAGCCGGACAGATGCCATCAGTGTCGTCAGGTGCTCAGATTCAACAACAGCATGACGTTGGATCGCGAGCTTATCCGAATCCGCCACTGCCGGGCAGTCCTGCCAATGTCGGAGAGGTCAAGTCTGGACAGCAACCGCAGCCGCTGCCGATGCCGATGGATATGCTCAAGAAAGACCAGCTTGCTGATCTCGGCGCATCCATCGCCGCGGGCGCAACCAATGAAGTTCTTCCTTATCAGCGCAGCACCGAACCTCAACAGTTCGCTAGCGCCGGCACGGATGCCACCACGGCGTCTCAAGGCAGGTCTGCAAATGAATCGCCTGCCGGTGCGGCGCCTTCGGTGCCCGGTTCAACTCGCGTCTCCAGTGACGGAGCTACAACGCTTGCATCGCAAGTGACGCAGTCCGGCGGCAGCTACGTCGCATCCAGCGGCACGTCGTCCGGCGCGGCTCCGGTCTCCGGTCAAACGCCGGCATCATCGACGTTCCAGTCCGCTCGCTTGGACGCTCCAAAGACACAGGGCGCACCACAAGGAGCCGACATCGTCAACGGCAAAATCGTTGAAGCCAACGAGAAATTCAAGAATGGAGTCGCCAACGAGGGCGCGAAGATGGCACGCGAAGGCGTCCAGAACGCAGCCGAAAATCCGCGTGGCATGTCCATGCTGCAACAGGCTCTCAATGGACAATCCATCTCTACGCCGCCGCAGCAGGCAGCTGGTCAACCCCAGCGTTCCGAGACCGATTCTGCTCCCGGACAGGTGAACCAGCAACACAACGCTCAGCAGCAATTTGTCCAGCCGCACGCGCAGCAACAGCAGCCGCAGCAGCCTGCGCAGTCACAATCCAACCAGCCGATGAATCTTATAAGAGATGCACAGCTCGGGCAACTCGGTGACAATATCGCTCGCAACGCGGTGCCTGAAGTAAAACCAGCCGACAGAAGCGAGATCGTCTCAATATCTGGAGCTGCCTCAGCTAATCCGGGCGTGCCGACGCCGGGCAGCGGTTCAATGCTTTCGCAAGCGATGAACCTGGGCCGACCGTTGGAACAGCCGGCAGCCGCCGACCCATCCGGTTCTGCAGGCAGTGCCAATGCGGGCACACCTGCTTCCGCCACTTCCGCCGGCACCACCCAGACGGGCAGCGTCAGCAATGAAAGCACCGTTGCAGCCAACGATGCATGGACACGCGCCACTAATGCCAGTGCAAATGTGGACAGCAAGCCAGTCAGCGATGCCGGAACGCCGGTCAATAACGCTGCCAACAACGCCGACACGGTCAACAATCACATCCGCGAGAATTATGCTCAATTCGAGCAAAACGTGATTAACCAAAGCCAGCAAGCCGCTGCTGATCAAGTCAAGCACGCGGTAGAAGGAGCCAACTCCGTCGCCCGCAACTCGCTGGAGGGCACTGTGACCGGTGCCGCATCGCCGCTGACCACATCGCACACACCTAGTTCTTCGCCAAGCCATACAGTAGATGGCAGCACCAAGCTCCACAGCGGTGGTGAGTCTATGCTCTCGAGCGCGCCGCAAACCAGCGGACAGCCGAGCGTACCGCAAGGCGCTCCGCAGTTCGGTCCGGTTGACGGAGCCACTCCGACGACGAGCGGACAACCTGGGTCTTCGACGCCTCAACAGGGCACGAGCCACCAGTTGCTGGCCAAAGATAACCTGCTCAAGGGTCTGGCTGATGTCGTCGGTTCTGCACCCGACATCAAACAAGCCGGCTCCGGCCCATCGGCAGCCAACCCCGGCCCAACCGGTGACGCAGGTAACTCCATGCTCGGACGAGTGTTGTTCGGTGCGCTTCCTGCCGCAAGCGGTAAGACCGACAAGACAGCCGGCACCCAGAAGGATAATCAGAACAAGAAATCCGAGAAAGGACAGTCCGGCAAACATAAGAGACCGCCGACTGCCGGTGAAGCGGCTTACAATCAACTGAAAGAGGAAGAAGAAAAATTCCTGCAATCAGGCGAAGAGCAAGGACGCCAAGCCGTCAAAGATGCTTCCGATCAGGCTGCCAATCCAGGACAGTCCAAGAAGAAGCCCGAGGATGAAAACAACAAATAAATAAGTGAGGGGCGGCACCATCGATGCCGCCCCTCTCGGTTGATGTTTACCGACTTATTTCTTCTTCAGCGACTTCCAGTCTTCGAATGAAACAGTCTGACCGTTCTTGAACGTGCCGAAGAACACTTTGTGCAAGCCCAAATGGTCCGTTGGAGAATAGCTCAGGTCCATACCTTTACCGAGGCCCACATCAAGGTGCTTGATGCCCTCCATGGCGTTGACGAATTTTTCCCTGTCCACGTCTTTGCCGGCGCGCTTCAAACCTTCAGTCCAGACGACTCCATCCATGAATCCGCGCAAATTGACGAAGCCCGGTTTTTCATTTGGATAGTATTTCTTCAACGCTTTTTGGAACTTCTCGATTAACGGCAAATCCGTTCGGGACGGTGGTGGCACGACTTCAGTGAATATTTTGCCTTCGGCATCTGGTCCGGCCAGTCCCACGAAAGCATCAACACTCGAGCCGGAGTTCATCACAAAAATCGGATTCCAATTGGCTTCGCGTGCCAATTTCACTATCTGTGCCGCTGGTTTGTATACGGCACCGAGAAACACTACGTCTGGGTTGGCTTTTTTGACTTCGTTGACGGCATCGATCACGTCGCTGTGGTTGCGCGTGTAGGATGCGGTGGCGACCACATCGGCGTTGTATTTCTTCAATCCTTCTTTTAAGCCTTCCAGACAATCAACCCCGTAGGCATCGTTTTGATAAATGCAGGCGTACTTGTGGAAGCCGCACTCCTTCCAGAGGTGGTCGACGGCATCATGCATCTCATCACGATATGAAGGACGGGCGCTGAATACGTATTTTTTTACGGGCTCGCCCACGAAATAAGTACCGTTGTAAAATCCGGCCAGCGGAACGTGATGCAAGGTACTCAGCGGCAGGTATTTGGCTGAGACGGGACTGCCGTAGACGCCGGTGATGCCGAATGCACCGTCGGCGACAATTTTTTTGAAAACTTGAATTGCTTCGTCGGGTTCGTATTTGTCGTCATAGTTCATTATTTTTACTTTTCTGCCGAAAATGCCGCCCTCGGCATTGACTAAGTTGAAGTAGCTCTGGATCCCTATGTTCGTTTCTCTGCCCGCCCATTCGCTTTGTCCCGACAAGGCATTCGACGTCGCGATCGTAATTTCTTTATCTGAAACACCGACTTCCGCTTGTGTGGCACCAATTGTGGTGGCACCCAAAATTGAAATTGTCGCCGCAACGATTTTCCATCTTCCCTGCATAAGATCCCTCATAGTTGACAAACAGCCCGCCAGACGCGCTCTAGCTTATATTCCCGCGCATATGATAACAATGTAAAAAATGAGTTGAAATAACTCTTAGGTGTAGCCGTCTTGGCCTTCCGGGTTCTTTCGGTTTGTTTGGCGTCTGCCTCGCCGCTGCGGGCCTGCAAACCTGTATCATTTACCGAATGCGCCCCCGCCACGTCGAGCACCACTTCACAGCCAGCGATACGCTGCGGGATATCATTATCGGCGTCTCCGACGGTTTGACGGTGCCTTTTGCTCTGGCTGCCGGACTGTCAGGGGCTTTGAGCAACAACGCGGTGGTGACGACAGCGGGACTGGCCGAAATCGCGGCCGGTTCTATTTCGATGGGACTGGGCGGATGGTTGGCAGCGCGCAGCGATGCCGAGCATTACTTTAGCGAACGAAAACGGGAAGTCAAAGAAGTAAAGGAGATTCCAGAGGAAGAACGAAAGGAAGTGCGCGATGTCTTCCGCAGCTATGGACTGAATGATGATGAGATCAAGCCGATCCTCAACTCCCTCGAGAAGCGGCCGCACGACTGGGTGGATTTCATGATGCGGTTTGAGCTGGGGTTGGAAAAACCGCATCGGTCGAGGGAATGGAAAAGCGCGCTGACAATCGGCGGATCGTATTTCCTCGGCGGACTATTGCCTCTGCTGCCTTACATGCTCATTCATGAGTCACAAACTGCGCTGTTGTCCTCGGTGGCAATCACTTCCGCCGCGCTGCTAATTTTCGGATTCGTGAAAGGGCGCTTCACGGGCACGCATCCGTTCATCACTGCTCTGCAGACGCTGGTGGTCGGTGGTATCGCTGCCGGTGTCGCCTTCGCTTTGGCGAAAGCAATCAGCCATTGAAAGCCAGATTGCTTGCCTACTCGGTACGCTCACGGTTACCCTATCTGCACTCGAGTTTCCCGCACCACCGCCGCTTCTATGCCTTGCTTGCGCAATTGACGCTCGACTTCGTTGAGAAAAGTGGATAATTCAGCCGGCGTCAGGATGGCGGTGCGCCCGTCCCTGCAAGTAATCTTGACGCCCCCGATATCGCAATTGGTCAAATTAAGCTCCACCGCCGGTAGTGGCGCCACCTTGTTGTTGCTCAAAAATCCGCCGCAAAGACTAAAGCCGTGCATGATGCGTTCGAAGGTTCCACCCAACAGAGCTTCGTCCAGCGGGCGTGCTACCCGTTCGCCGACTGCCTGTACTTCTTTGATGTCCGCCAATGGAACACGGTAGCGTTTCATCAAATAAACAATATCGATGCCTTCGTCACTGACCTCATAACACTTGGGGCGCTGGAGATACAATCCCGATATGGCTATCAGCATCACATATGCGATCACGTCCAGCCACCACGGAATGAAAAATCCACGCCCTATAAATTGCGCAGGATACAGGCGATTGAGCGCGAAAAGAATGATTATGGCCAGAGATACAACCACAAAAAGCGGAACAATCAGTTCGCTTTCCATTTGCGCTCGCGCGTCTGTTCGTACGTGAAACTGCTCGGACGTCTGTGACTTGGTCATACCTTCAAAATTATCTTCCCGGTGCTCTGCCGGCTTTCCAAAAGCCGGTGTGCCTCTTGCGCTTCTTCGAGTGGCAACACCTTGCCTATATGCAACTTGAGCCACCCTTCTTTAATACCACGCAATACGGCGTTTGCGCGCTCCATCAATTCTTCCCGCGTATTCAGATAATTGAACAAACTTCCGCCTGACACGGTTATTGAGCGTTGCTGTAAATCGTTGGGATGAATCGGTTCTGCTCGGCCGCTTGCGGAGCCGAAGATGACGACATTGCCGCGATTGGCTACGGCTTGCAAATCGCCCGGGAATGTCGTCTTACCGACGCCGTCGATGATTAGCCTCAAACCATTGCCGCCGGTAAGCTCGGCTACTTTCGCTACCCAATCTTCTTTCGTGTACATGATCACTTCATCTGCTCCGGCATCTTTGGCCAGCTTCGCCTTCTCAGGCGAAGAAACAGTGCCGAACACACGCGCGCCGAGATGCTTGGCCCACTGAACCAAAAGCAAGCCCATGCCGCCTGCCGCGGCGTGAATCATAACCGTATCGCCTGCTTTCGGTTTGTAGTACTCGTGCAGCAGATAGTGGGCCGTCATGCCTTGCAGCGGCACGGCCGCAGCTTGTTCGAAAGACATGCCCGCGGGCACCGGTATTAATTTATCAGCCGGCACCGCGCATTTTTCGGCATAAGCGCCCGGCACGCTCGTGTAGGCGACGTGATCGCCGGGCTTGACGGCGCTGACGCCAGGGCCGACTGATTCTACGATTCCTGCCGCTTCCAGCCCCGGGACGAAAGGCACTTCCTTGGGGTAGAGACCGCGGCGATGATAGGTATCGATGAAATTGACGCCGGCAGCTTCAAGCTTTACAACAGCTTGTCCGGCTGCCGCTTTTGGTTCGTCAGCTTGTTCAATCTTTAGTACTTCCGGGCCGCCGGTTTTTTTAACGACAATAGCTTTCATGGTCGCCCTCCTGGAGGCACCATGATACTGCAACGCGTGCTTTTACGACTGATTACCCTTCAAAGCGTGATGGAATCCAGCGGCCGAGCACTTCTTTCAATTGCGCGGTTGTAAATGGCTTGCTCAAATAATCATCCATGCCTGCAGCCAGGCAGCGTTCGCGATCGCCTTCGAGCGCACGCGCAGTCAAGGCAACGATGGGCGTATGCAGTCCGTTTTCTGCATCCACATCTCGGATTGTACGCGTGCATTGCAGTCCATCTATCTCGGGCATGCGCCAATCCATGAGAATCAATGCGTACTTGCGCTTTTTGAGGAGTTCGATCGCTTCCTTGCAATTATTCGCGGTATGCACATCTATACCGAGCTTTTCGGCATAGGCCTTTGAAATGCGTAATTGAATCGGGTTGTCTTCAACCAACAAGACAAGTGGCTTGGGCGGTGGTTGAACGGACATGTCTTCGCCCATTTGAATACCACGGTTGGTCATATGCGGCCCTCAGAGTGCCGGCCTTGCAGCCTTCGGAAATTGAAGCCCAACAACGCAGGCAGCAGGAGTTATCGTCTGATAACTCCTACAATAGATCGTAATCTGCGTGTGCGCAAGTACGCTCAGCTGTCCCGCCGCATGTTCGTCCGTTCTTTCGGTCGTGAAGGATTCACGACGATCTCACGTCCTTGTATTGTTTTGCCGTTGAAGGCTTCGATTGCCGCTTGCGCATCAGCGTCGTTTTCCATTTCGACGAACGCGAATCCGCGCTTGCGTCCGGTATCACGATCAGTGGGGATCGCTACCGAGAGCACTTTGCCGCGCTGAGAGAATAGCTCCATAAGATCGTCCTCGCTCATTTTGAACGAGATGTTGCCCACAAATAGTTTGTTGTTGTTCATCATATTCATTCTGTCACCTGTGTACTAACTTCGCTTTGTGGTTCAACATACTGATCACATGCGAACTGTACCACTCCTCCAGAGTCCATTTTTATACAGGCACAACGGCAGTGGCTAGCAGGGTTTACCATACTTCTGGTGTGGATGCGCACAAATCCTTCAGTATACGGCTCAGCTTGAAACACGCACATGGACGGCGCGTCGTAAACGACACGAGGAACATGCGATGCTACCTATCACACCTGAGCTTCCTGCGATGGAAGCACAGCTGGTCTCTGAAATACCGCACCACGGGCGGTGGCAATACGAACCAAAGTGGGATGGATTCCGTTGTTTGGCATTTCGAGACGGCGATCGAATTGAATTGCGTTCGAAAAGCGGGCAGCCGCTGGAACGATATTTCCCGGAGGTGGTTGCGGCTTTGCGTGCTGTCGCAGCCCAACGATTTGTGCTGGACGGCGAGCTGGTTGTACAAGACGGCGAACAATTCGCTTTCGACCTGCTGCTTCAGCGTATACATCCGGCCGCCACACGAATCAAGAAACTCGCCGGTGAGTACCCCGCTCTTTTAATCGCCTTCGATCTGCTCGTCAACGAGCACGGCGATAATCTCGTCGATCAGCCGATCGAAATTCGCCGCCGTCAATTGGAGCAATTCGCCGCGCGATACTTCAGCGACAATCCGCGACTGGCTCTCAGCCCGGCTTCTACCGATTATGCTCAAGCGAAGGCCTGGTGGAAACTTGTCGGGCAGGGACTGGATGGTTTGGTCGCCAAAGAATTGGGTGTTCCTTATGGTTCTGGGCATCGCAAATCAATGGTCAAGGCCAAGAAAATGCGCACTGCCGATTGTGTTGTAGGTGGATTTCGCTATGCTGAAAAGTCACCTGTGGTCGGCTCTTTGTTGCTCGGCCTTTATGATGATCAGGGCTTGCTCAATCACGTCGGCTTCACTTCATCTTTAAAAGCACTACAACGCAAAGAGCTCGTGAAACTGCTGACGCCGCTTATTGAAGAGCCTGGATTCACAGGCAGTAAGCCGGGTGGTCCCAGCCGATGGAGCACCACGCGCAGTGCTGAATGGGAGCCGCTGAAGCCGGTTTTGGTAGTGGAAGTTCAATACGATCATTTCACCGACCGCTTCCGCCACGGCACCAAATTGTTGCGCTTTAGACCGGATAAAAATCCGCAAGACTGTACTTACGCGCAGGTGCTGCGACCGGTTAGGGGCTCGGCCGCGTTGCTTCAATGGGCATCATAGATATTTTGCCTTGGGCATGCCATGCATCGCCCGGGGGACTGTGCCAGGACTACAGCATGACGCTCAGCAGGCTCATGACCACAGGCACGCAAAAGATAGCCAGCGCCAATGTCCGGACGCTTTGCCGGCGCTCGCGACGCTCAAGACCGAGGTAGAACTCGTAGAGCTCCTGCCATTCGGCTGTTTCAGGCTGTCCGATTCGGCGTGCTTGCATGAGATCCCATCTTTGCCACGATTCCCGGAGTATAAGCGATGCAAAACGGGAATACCACTTGGCCCGTTGTTTAATTGCCCTTCACTTTGCATGGAAACGACGCCCCCTGTTGAAAACGGGTTCCAAATAGCGCACAGCTCATCCGTTAATATAGGAATAGAGATATGAGCCAAACCGTACACAACCGGACCAGCGCAACAGTAATCTACGACGGTGACTGCCAGTTCTGCTGCCTTTGGGTTGAGAGAATGCGCCGATGCGATCAGCAGCAGCAACTCGAATTCATACCGCGCCAATCATCGGACTCAGAGCAACGTTTTCCACAGATAAAAGATATAGATCTCGACGAAGGCATACTGCTTGTCGAGCCAAGCGGCAAAGTTTACGTCGCAGCTGATGCTATGTACCAAATAGGCAAGCGCTTGCCCGGCTGGAAGTTTATTGTCTGGCTCTATCACGTGCCCGGCATCAAACAGGCCACAAGGAAGGCATACCAAACCGTTGCTATTAATCGGAAGCATCTCGGCTGTAAGAGCGATCACTGCAAGCTCCGCTAATCGCTTGGAACTGCCAAGCCATCGCGGCGTCCAGCTATGAGTACCGGCGGGCGATAGCCCGCCATGGGAGGACGGCATTATGGACGAGATAGTTAGTGAGTCCGCTACGGATCAAGGCCCGAGCAAGCCCGGTCGAGAAGAGCGCGACAAAGCATTCTCAGCCGGTGCTGGGCGCAAAGCCATCGAAGTGCCTAAGGAAGAACAAGAGCGGCAAGATCGACGGCAAGATGGCGATGAAGCTCCAGTCGGATTAGAGCTCGAGACTAAGGCGGAAGAAACGGAAGATAGATTGCTGGGCGGCTAGCAGAGCGCTCAGAACGGATCGTGCGGTCACTTGTAGGGCGGCGCCATGCGCCGCCCTTTCATGCAGCGAAATAGTACGTTCTTGCCCCGCACTACATGTGGTATCACTCGCATGAGTGAATTAGTTTTCCATGTTGAAATCCTAGTGTCCTACCTCTTATGACGGCCGTCTAATTGACTAACGGATTTCACTGGTTCCGAAAAATATCCAACGTATATCGAGTATGTAGAACGTAGATACCATGCATATTTGAAGGGATCCTCTTTTCAGCAAACACTCAGGAAACCCATAGATGCTTACATAGGTTTCACTAAGGGAATCGCGCCTAGAATTCTCCCCACGAACTGCTGAAGCAGGCATCGATTGTATATATATCCATCGCGCAACCCGCAGCTCTTAATAAGTGCGGAGGTTGCAAGCCTCTTCAGTACGAAATACATCTATAGAACACTACTCTTCAACGGTCGGGGATTCCACCATGAAAGAAATCAATGCCCTTTTCGAACAGTCCCTTCTCCTCGAAGCGGAAGGCAAATATGCCGCCGCCGAGCCCATCTTCATGCAGGCATTGCAAATGAAGGAGAAGATGTTGGGAGTGACAGATCCTGATCTGGCATCCGATTATTACAATGCCGGACTACTGTTTCTCGCTCAGGACAAGTATCAGAAAGCGGAAGAATATCTGGTGCGCAGCTTGCGGCTCGACGAGCAGAAGCTCGGTGCCGACCACAGCGAGCTTCTAAGCACGCTCGAACATCTCGCCGAAGTCTATTTCAATCAGGGTAGCTACGACAAGGCCGAGAAAATTCAGCGTCGCTTCCTCGATCTGCATGCCCGTACACGAGGACAGCAAGGTGCCGAGATTGTGAGCAACCTCTACAATCTCGCGGAAATTTGCGATCTTCTAGGCAAACCCGTGCAAGCCAACGAAGTTCGCCTGCAAGCGCAACGCCTGATCAGCGACGAGCTGAGCATGGCAACACGCAAAGCAAGCTAAGAGCAGCCTTTCTTCACCTGCAAATCCCAATCCGGCGGGCTCGTCAGAGCCCGCCGTTGGTTTGCCGGTGTGCCATGTGAAGTGACATGATCCAACGATTGACTAAGCCAGACTTGCGTCTGGTTTACACGTAGCATGCAGTCAAGCTAAAACTAGTTGATGATGAAGTTGTCGGTGGCGTAATCGAGATTTGCTCTGCTCGGTTTCACTGTTTCAGCAGACTGAGAGCCCGCTTCTTGTTTGAGCGCAATCTTCTTCGTGTGGAAAAGACGAACAGCTTGTGGGTGAGTGCGTTCAGTTTGGACGCACGGTTCGGCTGACACCGGCATGATAACAACAGCGGCCAACAAGGTGGTGGTGGCGACTAATACTAAGCTTTTCATGGTTGTACTCCTTGTGAGAAACGGATGCAAGACTGCAGCTCGGACCGAGCTGAAATTGGGTTTTGATTGCATCGCTGCTATTCGTTATAACGACAAGGCTCGGCGTAAAATTCCCGGCTGCCTTCAGGGAAAGCTTATCAATTGCCGGAAGCAATCACGGGCGCGGGTTTTGCCGACTGTTCGTGCTGTGGATCGCTGGTTGCAACATCTAAAAATGCTTTGGCGGCCGGGCTCAAATGTGTCCAAATCGCAGCGGAGGTGTAGCGAAAGCTGCCCTGTGGCAACGGAAAACAAACCATGTCCCGATCGTTCACAAATGCACCGCTGGGCAGCAACGCACCGAATCGTCCCGACCTCGCCATTGCCGCCAGCGCATTGCCGTCGTCAAATTCGACGATGACCGTGGGATGAACTTCATATTGATTGAAATATTGTTTTGCCAATCGAGCCGTGGCAATTCGCTGGCTCGGCATGGCTATTTCCAGCCCGTTGAGATCTTCGATTTGCAGGTTTTTCTTCTTTGCCAGCGGATGGTTTTTCGCTACAGCAAGTGCTATTTCATCGGAAAATAGCTCCTGCCAATTGAATTCTGCATGTTCTAAAGGAAGTATGGCAAATCCCAAATCAATAACGCCCGACGCAACTCCTTCCTCAACATCTTCGGACGCGCCTGACCGCGCTTTTACGTGCACGTTGGGATAAAGTGAGTTGAATTCGGTAATCCATTTGGGCAAATACGAGCTGCTGAATAGAGGCAAGGCGGCAATGGTCAAACTGCCTCGCAGCAGTCCGGTGACCGCACCGATTTCTTCGGTGGCAATCGCCAATTCGTGCACCGCACTTTGGGCGCGCAAAAGAAACAGTTGACCAGCTTCAGTAAGTCGCACATTACGACCCACGCGCGCAAAAAGTTGCGTGCCGAGCTCTTCCTCTAATTGTTGAATGTGTGTAGACAGCGTCGGCTGCGAAATGTATAGAGCTTCCGCTGCTTTCGTGAAGTGCAGCAGTTCGGCAGCTTTGATGAAATAGCGTAAGTGCCTGAGCTCCAATTGCAGAACCCCCGCATTGTCCGCATGGCCCCATTGTATACCATTGACATAGCCTATCAGTCTCATTTGAATTGGCTATTGGACGAGCTGAACTGCGGCCTATAGATTAGAGGTAGACGTCAAACATCTATGTTGTGGCTTCGGTGGGAATCCCTATGAAAATCCAGATTGCGCTCGGTACGGCCCTTGGTAAGGCGATTAAGGCGAAGCGCAGGCAGCTTGGAATGTCCCAGGAGATTCTCAGCGAAAAGAGCGGCTTGCACAGGACGTACATAAGCGATGCGGAAAGGGGCTCGCGCAACCTTTCCATCCAGAGCATGATTAGACTGGCCGGCGGTTTAGATGTGCCACTTTCGAGTTTGATCGCGGAAGCGGAGTCGCTGGTTAGACGCCAGGCGTAGTCTGTTTGTAGAATAGTCCACAGGAAGCAAGCAATGGCTAGCTAAACAGGACAGTTCAAAATGATTGAAGTCATTCCAGAGCAGATTGCCCATTCGCTGAAAAAAATGATTTTGAAGAGCGAGCTCCAGCCCGGACAGTGTCTGGACCCGGAAGCGCTTGCCAAAAAATTTCAGGCATCGCGCGCCGTTGTCTGTGAAGGATTACGCCAGCTTCAAGAAGCGGGGCTCGTGGTCTACGACGGCGCCAAGCCCATTGTCGCCGATTTGAATGAGATCTTCGATCTACAACTTCTTATGGAGCCTGAAGCATTGCGGTTGGCTGTGCCCAACCACACGGAAGAGCTTTGGCTGCAAGCCGAAAAATTGTTGGACGAGATTGATGTTGCCCAGCCGGATGGTCCATGGCTTGAATTGAATTGGCAGTTTCATCGCTTGCTCTATAGCACCGCAAACCGCCCGCGGTTGCTGGCTATGATTCAATGTTTGCATGGTTATGGCGACCAACTGGCACAGTACTCCATGGGCATTAAGGACGATGCTCAAATCGAGCACCGCAAGATCATGGACGCTTGCAAACGACGCGATGTCGAGACCGCCTGCAAGATGTTAATCGAACACATCAACCAGCGGCGCCGCGAGTTGTTCAACCGTTTAACCAAGCAGAGCTACTGCTAAGTTTTGGCGATGCGCTTGCTGAGCGCGGCGAGCTCTTGCCGCATGCGCTCCGCAGGCAGGTGCACCTGTTGTCCATGTCCAGGCAATACCCATTCGAAGCTGAAGTCCGCTAGCCGTTCTATCGAGGCCTTTTGTTTGTCCCAGTCGTACCAGCAGACGTCAGGCCAAGCTTCGAGTTCTTGCTTGTCACGGTCGAATGCCATGTGGTCGCCGGTAAACAAATACTTGTTGTCGTATAACAGAACGCAGTGTCCGCGTGTGTGTCCTGGAGTCGGAATAATTAGAAAGTCCTTTTCAAGCTTGGACACTTCATGGCCGCGAAGTTGAATTTCCGCATCGGCTTGCGCGCTGGCATCCGCCTCATGGATAATCCGTTGAGCGCCGAATACCTCCGCGTATTGCTCGGCGTCGGCCACGTCGTCGCGGTGCGTCAGGAATATGTATTTGACGCCGCCTAGTTCTTTAAACCGGCTGACCAAGTGGGGCAAAAATTTTGGCGAATCGATCAACCAATTTCCGGAGTCATGAGTGACAAAATAGCTGTTGCCACCGAAAGATTTTGGGGAATTGAAGCCGCAGTAATAGACACCGTTGTCGATAGAGATCGGGAAGTCGCCCATCACCTCTTTTGCCTTGTTGGCGCCGGTGGTGCCAATTGACCCTGTCGGGCACGACAGCAAAGCGCGCGTGGCATTGCGCGATTCATCTTCATTGTGCGGTTGTGATTTGACAAACGAGAGCCCATGCGCCTCGCCAAAGACCTTGGTGGCAAGCTGGCGGCAGGTGTCGCAGTTGATGCACGTAGCATCGACAAAGAAGTTTCCCGGAACATTGTTGGGCAATCGCTTGTTGGGATCGGCCATTTGCACCTGCTTGTGCGATCGGACAGCCGCGAGCCTCGGTAGTCCTTATCCTCCAAGGTATCACACGCAGCCTGCACGGGAACAAACGCGACAATAACCGCGACTCAGAGCTGGACTGAGAGGGACCCGGAGGAACAGATCATGGCTGCAAGATGCGCCTTGCTGGTGATTGGCTTGCTGCTTATTACTCAATCGCCGGGTCTGGCGAAGCCGAAGTTGCATCCTGCGGTTGCCAGATCGACGCCGGCGGCAGCCGTTCATCTAAAGGTTAAAGCTAAGTCCGCCTCGGCTAGCGACACGGCAACGACGGCTGCTCAGCAAACCTCGATTAAATCACAGGTGCGCGAAGAGCCGGCCGTGTTATTGCAACCGGATGGGACGGAAGAAGACAGTCAGCCGTCGAAAGCCTTGTACACGGACTCTGATGACGTAGGTTAATCGGCTGCGCTATCGGCTTAATCTGTGCAATTTCGTTTCTCAGCACATCGGTGGCAGTTGGAACACTGTCATGCCACCCTCCGACATGTGATTGGCCGGAGGTATATCTATGGCCGATTTGGCATCCGACAGCAATCCCGATGACATCGATTACATGCACCCCGAAGGCAAACCGCAAAAGGTTGCAAGCGACGCGCAAACTGATGCTAAGCCAAGCTGGCAAGAGTTGCGCATCGCTATGGAAGAGGCCGACGGCCATTACATGCCGAGCCGCGATCCTTACTTGCAAGAGCTCAAGGAGCCCGAAGACTCCCATGAGTAGGACGACGCGTACGTCGAAGTAGAGGCGTTACATCTTGCTGCCGCATGTTCCGCAAAACAGTGCCTGTTTCACCATTGGAGATTGGCATTTGTTGCAGATTTTTTTGCCATCCGGGGACTCGACCGGACGAGCCATACCTACCGATTTCTTTTGAGACCAGCTCTTTTTCTGTTTTGCATTCAAACAGACCTGGACGGCGTCTACCCAAAGAAGCTGGTGCAAGTGATGCGGCAATGCGTGCAATGCCGGATCCAGAGGTAACATGCCGCAGTGCATGCCAATCAACTTGCCGTTTTTGAATATCGGACTGCCGGCGCAGCGATAGGGCAAGTTGAGTGAATGCAGAAGATGATAAGGATCGTTTGGACGCAGGAGTCCAACCAGGCTGCCGCGTCTCATTTGTGCTCTGCCGTTGACTGGATGCGGCGTCAAGCTAATGATTTCATCCCAGGGAGACAACGGCTCATACGCGGCCATCTCTAGAGTCGCAGCTGCAGTGCCTTTAGTGATGACCTGCGGCACTTCCTTGATCAGCTTTTTGTCCAGGAGCTCGACGAGGGTTGCATACGCCGTGTAGCTGTCGAGACTGACTACATCCCACAACTGATCGACGGCAATGCCACCGTCCAGTAATGGCCAGATTCTTTCGGCATAGGGCACCATTTCGTTGGGCAGCCCATCTTTGCACATCAGCTCGGTTGCTTTTTCATAAGCAGTGGTGCGTCCGCCCAGTTGTTCTGCCAGGTTGGGCGCTTCATCCAGCCGCCGATGCGCCTCAAGAAGTATGCCTTCGAGCGGACGTCCCATCGGCGCATTGACGTTCCAATCCGGCGCCTCTTGCTGCTTGAAATGGAATTGGCCGGTGAGATTGTCCTGGAACATTTGGTAGATGGCAAATTCGTTGGCCGTCTTTCCGAACTTGGCGTATAGAACTTTGCCGGCACGGAAAAACAGCCGGGCGAGTGGTCGGTTGCGTTCGTCGCAAATATATAAAACGCCATCCTTACGAGCGTTTGAGACTGTCTGCATCACAAGCGCTAAGCCAATCTCTTCGACATGACCGGAAAGCGATTTGTCGCGAGGTCCAGGAGAAGCGGCGATGCGCTTATTGAAAGCCGTGGCATGTGTGGGATCCAGCGCCGTGACGTCGGGCGACAGCTTGAGCAAAGCGAGATTGTAATCTTGCAAAGCCAGAGCCGGCACAGAGCTGCTTAGCGATCGTTGTGCCATTTCCAGCGCCACCTCTCGATCGAATCGCGGATGCACAGTCACGGCGCTGACGGAAAAGGTTTTGTCATTGTGCGGAAATCGCACGATCAGTGCTTCGAGGAAATCGGTATATAGCGCAACGAGGTGCGCACAGGTTGCTGCCGTAGTTTCATCGACCATCCAAACAGTGCCAACATGCTGCGTGCCGCTGATCGAGCGATCGATAAGCATGCCCACAGCCCCTGACAGCTTGGCGATCGTGTTATATGAGCTGGCAATCGTCTGGCTCATGGCATCCTCGAAATCCTATGCAAATTCAACCACATATGTCTGAGCTGTGGTCCACCGAACCAACCGATGAGGGAACAAATTTAGTCCCAGCCACGACATATGTCCCGCGACTAAAGCCTCGGACGCAAGTCCCACGACGTTTTTTCGCAACGGTGTCCCCTATGAACAGCGATTTGTCTCTTCCTGCCAAGTCTGATGCATTGGTCGCGAACTTGGGCGTGGTTATCCAGCGGCGGCGCAAAACTTTGCGAATGTCCCAAGATGAACTGGCAAGCCGCGCCAAATTGCACCGGACTTATATTAGTGAGATTGAAAGGCACGCCCGCAATCTTTCTATCAGGATCCTGGCTCGTATTGCCGCAGCGTTACAGACGACGCCCGCCGAGTTAATGCGGGAAGCCGAGATATTAACTGGAATGGAACACGACTTTGGCTAGCGTTGCACACTCGAAGAGGTGTTGCGTCCGAGTTTCTTTTGTACGAAACTTTGCACTTCATCAAAGTGATGGCGCAGGCGGACGAAAGTCCGTTGTGTCAGTCGCCAATTCTCTTGGCACGCTGCTTGCTCTAAAAATACCGACAGACGCGCCATTTCCTCTGCGCCGACGGCCCAACTGGCGCCTTTCAATTCATGTGATAGTCGCGCGATTTTGCGGCTGTCGCTTTCCTTGATCGCTTCATCCAGCTCGCCGACGATGCGCTCCGAAGAATTCGAGAATAGCAAAATCAAGTCGGCCGCTTCTTCTCCATAGGCATCGTAAAGCTGAGCGGTGTTGACCGGCTCGTCCTTATTGTCGCCATTGCTGTAAGCAGCATCAAACATTTGCACCACTTTGGCTGAGTTGCGCACGGCTGACACGGCGCCTGGATTCATCCAATAAACGAGCTTCTGATGAAGCAGCTCGCGATCGATGGGTTTGGTCAAATAATCATCCATGCCCGCGGCCAGGCACCGCTCGCGGTCGCCGGCCATGGCCAGCGCAGTCACGGCAATGATAGGCACATGCTTATCCGTTTGTTTTTCTGCTTCTCTTATCTGTTTGGTTGCCTCAAAACCGTCGATTTCCGGCATGTGGCAGTCCATCAGAATCGCGTCATAATCTATACGAGAGGCGGCTCTCACCGCTTCTACGCCATTGTTGACGACGTGGACGGTGAAACCCATGCGCTCCAACAAAAGAAGCGCTACTTTTTGGTTGAGCGGGTGGTCTTCCGCCAATAAAACCAGTCGCTGATTGACGACCGGCTCGTGTCCGTTCTTTCTCAGTGGTACGTTCATGATCGGATTCTATCAACTGAATCCACATAGCCAGAACGGAGGAAATCCCGAGTGTCGGTGTGGCTAGCTATAGATCCATTGTAACGGCGGGCGTGAGGCCGCTGGGCAACCAAGATTAATCTCAGCGGGATTTTATGATCGGAATTACTTCAGTTTGGATGGGCTGACCGCCAATGATGACTTCGTTGTCAGTGATATATACATCGATTTCGCTGCGCACCCCAAACTCATCCAAGTAGACTCCCGGCTCAATGGAAAAACATGTGTTGGCGATTAAGCTGCGCCGATCTTGCGTTTCCAAATTATCTATATTGGCGCCATTGCCGTGTACCTCGGTGCCAATTGAATGTCCGGTGCGATGAATGAAATCCTTGCCGTGTCCGCGTTCGTTGATGAAATTGCGCGTAACATCATCAACCTGCCAACCCTGAATCGGCTCGCGTTGGCTTATGGCCTGGCGAATGTATGACACCGCTGCGTCTCTGGCACCGGATACGATATCGAACACCCTTTTGTATTTCTCCGGCACGCTGTCGCCGACGAAGCCGGTCCAGGTAATGTCGCCATAAACAGCGTCGGCGGGCTCCTTTAGTTTGGCCCAGATGTCCAGCAAAACGAAATCTCCGCGCTTTATTTCGGCATGTTCGTGCTCAGTCGGTTGGTAGTGCGGGCGCCCGCTGTGTTCGTTGACTGCCACTATCGGCGGTGAGTTGCTGACCATGCCGTAGTGTGAAAAACGCTGCCAAATGAATTGTTGCAGCTGATACTCGTTGATTTTCCGATTAGCAGCGATCGCGGAGGCGATTTCATCGAAAGCTTCAAAGACGATTTTGCGCAGGTTTTCCGTTGCTTGCCAGTGCGATTTGAATTGCTGCTCACTGAGACGCGACTCGAAGTTGCTGACGAGATTGGCCGAAGAAACGACGGTAACTCCGCAACTTTTAACCAGCTCGACGGTGCCGGCGTCGACCCGTGACACGTACGGCACCGCATTGTTAGGCGAATATTGCATGGCAATTTGTCCGCCGGCAGAAAGAATCTGTTTCAGCTTTTCTTCCAGCTCGCGCCAACCCAGGTATACGAGCCGCTCGCCGGGCAGATCGTCAAGTGCCTCCATCTCAATGCGATGAACCAACTTGCGCGGCTGACCTTCAGCCGGAATGAAGAAAAACCAGCGACGGGAGAGAAAGTGACCTTCCGCCAATCCGAGGATGCGTGCGGCAAGCGGGTCGCTGCCGTGAAAAGAATAGAACAGCCATCCTTGAAAACCGGCTGCTTTCAACTCTTTCTGGACCGCTGGTATATCAAGCGAGCGCTCGCGGGTCTGCATGACGACCTCCTGGTGGGTTTGAGCGTTCAATTGTACTAGAATCGGTCACATGCAAACTCGCTGTCCTTACGCTGACTGCCGGCACCGATTCGATATTGAATCAGCCGAAGGCACGCCGCGCATCGTTGCTTGCTCCAAATGCGGGCGGCGATGTTTACCGCGGCCGCTGACTGTGTGCTTGCAGATGGACAGACAGGCCGATCGACTGCAGGAAAGAAATCAATTGGTCAACGCAGCGCTTCTCAGCCGTTACATCGCCGCTGCGGCAGCGCCTTTTGTTGTTGTCGTCGAGGATGTGCGCAGCTTATGGAACGTCGGGTCTATGTTTCGCACCGCCGATGGTGCCGGTTGCTCTTTGCTGGTTCTATGTGGAATTACCGGGTGCCCTCCTCGTAAGGAAATTGCTAAAACCAGCCTCGGCGCGGAGGACAATGTGCCGTGGCTTTATGCAGCGTCGGTTACGGATGTGGTGCCAATACTTAAAGACAGCGGGTTCCAGATCGTCGGACTGGAAGTGAGCAGCGGCATTGACGGTCTGCCTGAGAGCGTAGCACTTAAGGAGGCTCTCGCCGCCAAGAAAGTGAATACGCCTCTTTGCCTGCTGGTTGGCAATGAAGTTACCGGCTTATCGATCGAGGCGCTCAGCGGGTGCGATCTGGTTTGTCATTTGCCGATGCGTGGCATCAAAGAGTCTTTAAATGTTGCTGTTGCATTCGGCATCGCCGCTTATGACATTGCCGAAGAGGTCGCCGTTCGAGCCACTTGATCAAAGAACGTGTTCTTGCTTGATCAACCATCTGTCGACCTCATCTGCCAGCCGTGTAAGGGCGGGGCTGACGGTGACGTTGTAGTACGCGGTGGTGTCCAACTTTCGCAGAGGCGGCGGCAAGCGTTCCAGTTCGCGGGCGGCATGCTCGCGAATCTGAGTCAACGTAGGAGGCGCCGACAGTCGCTTGCCGGCGGACATGACTGGATGAATTAGTGGTTCTCCATCTACGGTTTCATCTACGCGCGCGAGGGTATCCCCGGCCATCCGCCCATTGCCTGCAATTTTTCGAAACACCTGCTTGCTGCCCGGCCACGTGACCTTCCCTGCGGAACGTTTGCGTCGCGCTCGGCCGCCATACTCTTCCAGCTTGTACGCACAATCGAGCGACGGTGCATCCGACGAAGTGGTCAATGTGGTGCCTACTCCGAAGCCGTCGATGGGCGCCGCCGCTGCGACGATGGAAGAAATGCTGTCTTCCTCCAGTCCGCCGCTGACAAAAATCTTGATGTCAGGCACGCCGCCCGCGTCCAGAATCTGTCGGACTTGCCTGGACAAAGTGATCACGTCACCGCTGTCGATGCGAACTGCGCCTATGGTGATTCCGTCGGACTTGAGTTTTTTGGACAGCGCCACAACCTTGTGTGCCGCCTTGAGAGTGTCATAACTGTCAATCAGCAGAGTTGGCTGATTCGGGCGTGAACGCGCAAAATGCTCAAACGCCGTCATCTCATTGTCGTGCGCTTGAACGTAAGAATGTGCCATTGTGCCGTAAGTATGAATGCCGAACTCTTTTTCCGCAAGCACGGTGGCAGTGCCGGCGAATCCGCAGATGTAACTCGCGCGCGCGGCAAGAAGTCCGGCTTCGGATCCATGAGCGCGGCGCAGACCAAAATCAACCAGCAATTTCCCCGGTGCCGCAAGAACGATGCGCGATGCTTTGGTGGCAATCAATGTTTGGAACTGAAGCAGGTTGATCAGCCGCGTTTCCACAAGCTGTGCTTGGGGCAGCGGAGCGGTGATGCGAAGAATGGGCTCGTTGCCGAAAAAGATCGTCCCTTCTTTCATGGCATGAACTTCGCCCGTGAATTCAAAGGAACGTAGATAATCGAGCAGATTTTGTTTGAATTTGCCCGTCTTCGCCAGCCAGTCAATATCCTCGGGCGCGAAACGGATATTTTCTAAATATTCCAGGGCTTGTTCGAGTCCAGCCGCTAGAAGAAACTGGCGCCGGCTGGGCAATTTTCGCACGAACAGCTCGAAAGTTGCGTCTTGCGTTTCGCCGCAATCCAGGTATGCCTGGATCATGTTCAGTTGATAAAGGTCGGTCAGCAAAGGACTGACTTGCCTGCTCATGGGATTCCTCTTTATGACCGTTTTGCCGACCCTCTGCATAGTACAGCATGCGGCAGGGAAAGTTATTACTATGCAATCGCACTCACTATTTCATGCAACCGGCAAGGCTCATTGCAAAACACCATGGACAAAAATGTCAGGAACGGATTCGGTGCGAACTTGTCCCGATTGCAATGCGCTTGCCTACAAATTGGACGGTTTGTCGGAAGAAGATGCAGCGTATCTCGTAGCAAGTCATGAGCCGGCTTCGTCGGCGCCGCTGCATTTAAGCAGGCGCAAGGACGGGACATTTACAACATCCAATCATCCCTGCACCGTGCTCACCATTCCTTGCTCTTACATCCGCCAATGGACAGATGCGATGCGACTGATCATGCGCGTGCTTCGATCCTGCTACAGACTGACAGTCGCCTGGCTCCTCTTGCCCGTGATCCCATTTAAACAGCTACTCGGCATTCCAATGATGTTGCTCCTGCAGGCCATCAAATGCCGAGTTGTTGGCGCATCTTGCGAAGACTGCAATGGGTACGAGTGGAAGCCTGACAAAGCGGAATTCGAAAAATATTGGCCGATGATTGGCAATCAAATCGTTTATTATTTCGCCGTTTATGCCGGATTGTTTTTATTCATTGTGCCCGGTGTCATTTGCGCTGTGCGTGGCTGTCTGGGGTTGACGATTGTTCAGCTCGAACGATGCGGACCCATGGAGGCATTCAGTCGAAGCTTCGCTTTGACTAAAGGATCAACGACGGAAATAGCGCGGTACTTCGCGATTCCGTTTTTGACGTATGCCCTCTTGTCCTGCGTGCCGACCGCGGCGGTCCTTCTGGTTGCTCTGACAATGCGCCTCACCGGCAGCTCGCCGATTCTTCTAATTGCGCTCGGTATCTACTCGCTGGTACCGACGTTTTGTCTTCTCAGTTTCATACCGATGCAAGTTCGCCTTTATTATCGACTCAAAGAAAAGGCCGAGCCGGAAGCGGGCTTACGCGCGCCGATACAACTGCCCGCGCAAACGCCGAGTATGTTGCCGGAGGAAACGCCGAGTATGTTGCCGGATTCGATTATTCGAACAGACCTTTGATCACGCTTGTCCGGGCACTGCCCGCGTTGTCGCTATGAGAAATCACCGAAAACGGTGTGGTCAAGCGAGAAAGCCGGGTTTGCGCAGCCGAACCGTTGCCTGCTGATGGGCTTTTCGGTAAACTACCACTTCTGGCGTCGCTTGACTATCATCGGAAACGGTGATTTCTCATAGCGCTTCAAGCCAGCAGTGAACCGACGTGCTGCCATACAGGCAGCCTGCGTCGGTTCAGTATAGAATCTCATTATTCATTGTGAGACCACGGTCTCAACAGGAGACTAATGTTTGGCGGAGCGCCACCTACCCATTTGATGTGGTCGAGCATGTTTCGACCCGACAAGCCCAAGGTGGAAAAACCTGTTCAGTGGCGACGGATCGGTGCGCTGTTTCTGCCGTATTGGCGCCAGGAACTCTCGGTGCTGGTGTGTATCGCTGTTGTGTCCATTGTCGGGCTGGTGCCGCCGCTTATCACCATGAAGCTCATCGATGTAGCGATACCGTCGGGGAATTTTCATCTTGTTCTCTTATACGTGGGCGCCATGGTGGCGGCCGCTCTGACCGCGGCGTTCGTCGGCGTCGGACAGGGCTATCTCAATGCCTTTGTGGCTGAAGGCATATTGCGTGATTTGCGCACGCACCTTTTTGCGCACATGCACCACATGCCGCTATCTTTTTTCGCCGGCACCAAGACGGGCGAAATCATGAATCGGGTTTCCAACGATGTGGACAACGTCGATGATGTCGTTTCAGGGACTCTAGTCACAATTGTCACCAACATTTTCACGTTAGTAAGTACGGCCATTACCGTGTTTGTTCTCGACTGGCGGCTGGCACTATTGGCGGTGGCAATTCTGCCGCTGCTCATCTACCCGTTGTGGCCCGTCGGTCGGCGCATGTACGACATACGCAAAGCCACCCGCAAAAAGCGCGACCACATCAGCAGCCTCAATCAAGAAACGCTATCGATATCCGGAATGACGCTGGTCAAATCATTCGTGCGGGAAGGGTATGAACGCCAGCGTTTCTTCGATGCGGCAAGCGATCTCATGCTATCGGAAATCGAGCTGGCTATGGTCGGACGCTGGTTTATGGCAGTGATCGCCGGCATGATTGTAATTGGACCGGCCATTGTTTGGTTGGGCGGCGGATGGTTGGCGATCAATAAGCAGATCACCATCGGTGCCATCGTCACCTTCGTCGCCTTGCTGGCGAGACTCTATACGCCGGCATCAACGCTAGCCGGTGTACAGGTTCAAATCGTCAGCGCCCTGGCCGTCTTCGAGCGAATTTTCGAATATTTGGACATGGATGAAGAAACGAAGGAGGATAAATCGAAAGCAGAAGTTGGAAGCATCGCCGGCTCCGTGCAATTCGACCACGTCTCCTTCTCCTATTCTGAGGATCGCCCGGTGCTCAAGGACGTTTCCTTCGACATAAAGCCCGGACAACTGGCCGCTCTAGTTGGAAGATCGGGCGGCGGCAAAACTACCATTACCCATCTTGTCGAACGCTTTTATTCGCCCCAGCAAGGGCAAATTCTGGTTGATGGCATTGACGTGTCGACGGTGAGCTTGCATTCGTTGCGCAAGCACATCGGCATCGTCACGCAAGAGACGTATTTGTTCCATGACACCATTGCCAGCAATCTTCGGTACGGAAATCTGGAAGCAACTCAAGAAGAGCTGGAAGCAGCGGCACGAGCCGCCAACATTCATGACTTCATCGCGGCATTGCCTGAGGGATATGAAACTATAGTCGGCGAGCGCGGTCACAAGCTGAGCGGCGGGGAGCGTCAACGCCTGGCGATTGCCCGGGTATTGCTCAAAGATCCGCGCATTTTAATTCTTGACGAGGCTACCAGTTCGCTCGACAGCGTCAATGAATCATTGATTCAAGCGGCATTGGTACCACTGATGCGGGGCCGGACCAGCCTGGTGATTGCGCACCGCCTCTCGACAATCCTGGCTGCCGACGTCATTTTCGTGGTTGAGCACGGGCAAATCGTCGAACGCGGCACGCATCGCCAACTGCTGGCGGCACAGGGCGCATATGCGCGCCTCTACAATGAGCAGTTTCAACGTGACCACGCGCAAGCATAAGGGCGACGCATATGGCGCCGCCCTGGCAAATGATCTGTATTGGCGCGGTCAGCCCGCTTCTATGCTGCCTTCAAATACGGTGACACCATTTCTTGTATTTTGGCCCGCGCGCGTGCAATGCGCGACTTCACTGTTCCGATTTCGGTGTGGGTGATGAGCGCAATCTCTTCATATGAGAGGCCTTCAAATTCCCGCAGGATGATCGCTGTGCGGAACTGCTCAGGTAAGCGCGTCATGGCTTGCCGCACAATTTCCGTCAGCTCGTTGCGCTGGCACAGCTCATCGGGGCCGGCCGCTTTGTCTCTGATATCACGTGTGGTGCTATCGTTACCTTCCTCGTTGTCCAGCGGCTCATCCATGGAAATGGTGGGCAGCTGGCGAGGACGCTTGCGCAGCTCGTCATAAAAGAGATTGGTGACGATCTGACTCAACCATGAACGAAAGGCGCTCGGGTTGCGCAGATTGCCGATGCTCCGCCACATTCTTATAAACACTTCCTGCGCCAAATCGGCGGTGTCATTCCAATCGGGAGCTAATCTATAGAGGAGCGCGTACACGGTACGCTGATGTCTTTTGATTAGCTCCTCGAATGCACGTGAATCTTTTTGCTGGCATAAGACGATAAGCTCAGCGTCTGTTCTGCCGGTGTAATTACCGCCCTGTATAACCGAAAATTGCGGCTTATTATTGCTGTTTGCGTCATGGAACTGCTGAGAGTTCATTCTTACTCCTTAAGGACCCCTGTCCCCTCGCGGCTTCTCATAGGCTTCGAAGCCGCTTCACTTAAAAAGGAAACGCCCCAAAAATGTTTTTGACACTCACATTTTTGTCACCGCTGGTGCCTTATTGGTAGTAGTGAAACCTACTAAATCGAAGAAGTAAACCTGTAAATCCGGCATGGGCTCTGCTTTGACAGCCCTGCCGGTAGCACCCACGTCGACAACGGATGAGTGTAAAGCCTTATGTGCAGCCGGTCTTATAGTGGTGGCAAATCAAAGCACAACAGACTTGTTCTCTTTGAACATGGACAGCACCGAGTCCGCCATGTTGTATTGACCTTGTTTATTGTAGAGATCAGCGAGTTTGGTGAGTAGCGACGTGATTTCCGATGATTGAGTGTCTTGCGACACACGCTTGATTTTGAAGGCACGCCAAAACAAAGGCTCAGCCTTATCGTATTGGCCGGTCTCGTAATAGCAGACGGCGAGTTGATCAGCCACATCGCCTACATACGCATGCTCTGCTCCATATTGTTTCTCCGCGATCGGTAATGCACGCGTCAGACATTTGATCGCATTTATGTGATCGCCTTTCTGGACATACATTTGACCGAGATGCATGCAGGTGTTGCCGACGTCTATATGTTGGGGTCCCAGCTTTTGGATGCGCACCTGCAAGACGCGCTTGAAGATGCCCTCGGCTTGCTCAAATTTGCCTTGTTTCACAGACATCAAGCCGATCTTTTCCAGTATCACAAGCAGCTGAGCGTCATGCTCGGATTGCTTTTCAACTATGCTCAGCGCGCGGCGAAACAAAGGCTCGGCTTCCGCATAGCGCTCATAAGTTTCGTACAATTCGGCGAGCTTAAGGCAGAGGTTGGCAATTTCCGGCGAGTCGGAGGGCAGCTGTCCTTCCGCTTCCAGCAAGGCATCGGACGTGCTCAATAGCTCAGCCACGTTATGCGTCCGCTGCTCTTTGAGCGTCCAGCCGACTTCTTTCATCGCCTCGTCAATATGAATCTTGCGTCGCGCGCACAAGCGCAGACAGCGCACCGCCAGTGGTGCAGGCAACAAATTGCTCTTGACCAAAAGTTGGGCGTGCAACACAGGACGCAGCGAATCCTCATCCAAAAGCTGAAGGGCGATGAAAGCCCGCGCCAGGGGCAGATTGTTCTTTCGGCTGTGTGCCAGTGCTTCCGGAATTTTTTCTTCGGATACTATTCCGGATTCGGCAAGAAGCTGTCCGATCAAAACTTGATCAGGCGCGCGCCCCCGGCGGCTGCACACAAAAGCGAGTCGGCGCACGGCTTCGAGCATTTCCGGTTCTTCAATGTCCTGCACTTTGTCTCGGATGCTCAGCGAGCGAAGATAGAAACGCTCGGCTTCACCAAATTTCTGTAGCGCCTCATGCACTTGTCCCAGGTCGTGCAGCGCCCGTGCCACTTCGAGGTCGTCTTCGCCAAGCGTGTTGTATTTGATGTCGAAAGCTTTCTGATACTGTGTCTGCGCTTCATCATGCCGATTTTGCAGAAAAAGCATGCGGCCGAGCTTGGAGATGGCATTGGCCACGCGCGGATTGCCATGGCCGAGCGCTCTTTCCAGTTTGTCGATAGCCATCTGGCAATTGGCCTCTGCATGTGCCCACATGTCTTCGCTCTCGTAGAATTCGGCCAGCTGCAAGAGAATATCGGCAATTTCGGGATGGTCGGTGCCCAGGCGCTGTTCGACATCAGCATACTTTTCTTTCAATTCGCGCAGGCGCGGCGGCATGTCGTCCTTGAACTTCTGACTTTGCCAGCCGATTTGCTTGCATGCCCATTCGATGTGGCAGCTGTTATCTTTCATATAACGAAGAGCACGCACTGCCAGTGGTGGCGGCATGCCCTCGAATTTCATCAGCGACTGAACGTGCAGACCAGCGCGCAAATCTGTTTCGGATACCAGGCGTAGCATGGTAAGCACGCGCCCGAGCGCCATGCCGGTTTTTTTGCCGTATTCCAGCCCTTTCGCCAGGTCGGCGTCGGATAAAATCTGCGCTTCCAGCAACAATTCGCCGATTCGTTTCAAACCGGGCTTTTGCGGTGTGGGCTCGGTCATACCTGGTTACCGTGTCAGCTGCTCTTCGAGTCTTTCACTGGGCACTTGGGTGTAACGAATGGCAATGATCGTCACGTTATCCGGCGCGCCGCCTAAAAGCGTCTCGTCGAGCAGTTGTTTGCAGACTTCCTCGGCCGAATCGTGCTGGCGACAGATTTCGCCGATTTCGTCATCGTGCAGCACCGCGGGCAGGCCATCGGTGCATAGAATGATGCAATCGCCTGGTTTGACCTCCACCGGCGTCTGGTCGATTTCGACGTTGTTGTTGTGTCCGACGCAGCGTGTAATGTAGTTGCGGAAAGGCGAGGTGCGGAATTGTTCCGGAGAAATTTTGCCCTGCAACAGAAGCTCCATCACTACCGAATGGTCTTGCGTGAGGACGACGGTCTTACTTTCTCGAATCATGTATGCGCGCGAATCGCCGACATGCGCGATATAAAGATGCCCGTCGTCTGATTGCACCGCCATTACAATGGTCGTGCCCATGCCGTGCACCGCCGGATCACGGGCAGATGTCTCCCAGACGGAAGAATTGGCCTTTGACACCGCTTCTACCAGCCACTGCAGTATCCGTTCGCGATCGTCGCCATGAGGCTTCTCTTGGTTCCAAAGGGTTTCCACGGCTTCCACCGCCAGGCGACTGGCTGTGGCGCCACCACGCTCGCCGCCCATGCCGTCGGCGACAACGAATACTCGATTGTCAGGACTAACCCAGAAGTTATCCTGGTTTTCGCTTCGTTTGCAGCCGGTGTCGGTGATAGCGGCTACACGCCATTCAAGGCTTAACATTAAATGAACCCCTGTTACCAGCGCCGAGCGCCACCTGGCTAGCATTGTTGTGCCCGGTGCTACGGAAAAACCTACGTTTTGACGCTTTATTTTGAGCAATGGAAGTAAATAAGCGCCAAAAGCTGTGGAGTACACTTTTGAAATTAGGGGTTTGCCTGCAAGATGCCGGTGACATGCTAGTGTCTGGCACTTCCGGCATTCAATGCAAAGGAGTTTTAGACATGGCTCGAGCGGTGGAGACGGTTGGGGTCGCCGGGAAAGTGACGCCGGCATATGGCGAAATTCTCTCGGCGGAGGCGCTGAATTTCTTCGAAGAGCTGCACAGGCAATTCAACCCGCAGCGTGAGCAGCTGCTCGCCGCACGGCATAAGCGCATGGCGGAGTTGAACGCCGGAAAATTTCCCGATTTCTTGCCGCAAACGGCGAATGTGCGCGACTCGCAGTGGCGAGTGGCCGAAGCGCCTGCCGACTTGCTCGACCGCCGCGTGGAAATCACCGGACCCGTCGAGCGCAAGATGATGATAAATGCGCTCAATTCCGGCGCCAATGTTTTCATGGCCGATTTTGAAGACGCCAATTCGCCCACCTGGCAAAACGTGATCGAAGGGCAGCTCAATTGCCGCGAGGCGGTGCGCCGCAGCCTTTCTTTCAAGAGCCCGGAAGGCAAAGAATACAAACTCAACGAGAAGCTGGCGACGCTGGTTGTCCGCCCGCGCGGCTGGCATCTGCTCGAAAAGCACATCAAGATCGATGGGCAGCCGGTATCGGCCAGTTTGTTCGATTTCGCCATGTACTTTTTCCATAATGCGCACGAGCTCATCGCCCGCGGCAGCGGCCCGTATTTTTATCTGCCCAAAATGGAGAGCCACCTGGAAGCCCGCTTGTGGAACGATGTCTTCAATTTCGCGCAAGACAAGTTGAACATTCCGCGCGGCACCATTCGCGCCACCGTTCTCATCGAAACTATTTTGGCCGCCTTCGAGATGGACGAGATTCTCTTCGAATTGCGCGATCATGCGGCGGGCTTGAACGCCGGGCGCTGGGATTACATCTTCTCGATGATCAAAAAATTCTCCGGGCACAAAGACTTCCTGCTGCCGGATCGCGCGCAGGTGACGATGAACGTGCCGTTCATGAAATCATATTGCAACTTGCTGGTGAAAACGTGCCACCGTCGCGCCGCGCATGCAATGGGAGGCATGGCAGCCTTTATTCCCAGCAGGAAAGACCACGAAGTCAACGAGCGCGCGCTGCTCAAAGTTCGCGAGGACAAAGATCGCGAAACCAGCCAGGGCTTCGACGGGACATGGGTTGCGCATCCGGATCTGGTGCCGGTAGCGAAAGCATGTTTTGATGTCGTCCTTGGCGATCGTCCGAACCAGAAAGATAAAATGCGTGACGACGTTCAAGTCAGCGCCGGCGAATTGCTCAACACCCACATCGAGGGGTCAGAGATCACCGCAGCCGGCGTGCGGGCGAATATCGACGTCGCCCTGCAATATATCGAGTCCTGGCTCAGAGGCATAGGCGCAGCGGCAATTCATAATCTCATGGAAGACGCCGCCACCGCCGAGATATCGCGAGCCCAGCTCTGGCAATGGATAAGGCATGGAGCCAAACTTAATGACGGCCGTCCTGTCACTAAAGAAATGTATGAAACATTTCGGACAGCCGAGCTGTCACAATTGACCAAGTCGGGGCCTGGAAGATTCGCAGAGGCCGCCAAAATCTTAGACAGCCTGGTTAACAGCCAAGACTTTGTCGAGTTTCTGACTATTCCGGCCTACGCTTACTTGAACGATCAATCGTAGAGAGCGGCGATCGCCGGTTGCTTTTTTTATCGCCGCCGCAAATGAGTTCGAAAGCGCTCAGTCGGAGGTAGATATGAAACGCGAGCACTCGAAGGAAGCGGAAGAGTTGAGACGCCGGTGGTTGAACGACAACCGCTGGAGGGGCATTCGCCGCGACTACTCGGCCGAAGACGTGCTCAAGCTGCGTCCATCCATACCCGTTGAGTATTCGCTCGCCAGGCGCGGCGCCGACCGTTTATTTTCTCTGCTGAACGATGAGCCGTACGTTACCAGCCTTGGTGCCATTACCGGAGCACAAGCGGTGCAGATGGTGAAAGCCGGGCTGAAATCCATTTATCTTAGCGGCTGGCAAGTTGCGGCCGACGGCAACAGCTCTGCGCAAACTTATCCGGATCAGAGTCTTTATCCAAGCAATAGCGTGCCCTCGATGGTGAAGCGTTTGAACAACGCACTCATGCGCGCCGATCAGATCCATGCAGTGGAAGGCGATCGCAACATCGATTGGTATGTGCCGATTGTCGCCGACGGTGAGGCGGGCTTTGGCGGTCCGCTCCATGCTTTTGAATTGATGAAAGCGATGATCGAAGCCGGCGCTGCCGGAGTTCACTTTGAAGATCAACTCGCCTCTGAGAAAAAATGCGGTCACATGGGCGGCAAAGTGCTGGTGCCTACATCGCAATTTATTCGCACGTTGATAGGAGCTCGGCTTGCCGCGGATGTTCTCGATGTGCCCACGATTCTGGTTGCGCGTACGGATGCCTTGAGCGCCACTCTGCTGACGTCGGATATCGATCCGCGCGACAAGGAATTTATTTTCGGCGAACGCACAGCTGAAGGTTATTATCGGGTCAAAGAAGGGTTGGAGGCGGTGATCGTGCGTGCGTTGTCGTATGCGCCTTATGCCGATGTGCTCTGGTTTGAAACGTCCACACCCGACCTCGAAGAAGCGGCAGCTTTTGCCGAGGCCATTCACAGCAAATATCCTGGCAAGCTGCTTGCCTACAACTGCTCGCCCTCATTTAATTGGAAGCAGAATCTCGACGACGCGACGATCGCCAGCTTCAACAGGGATCTCGGCAGTCTGGGCTTCAAATATCAATTTATAACTCTGGCGGGTTGGCACTCGATCAACTTGCATTCTTTCGCGCTTGCTCATGCTTTCGCGGCTGAAGGGATGCCGGCATATGTTCGTGTCCAAGAAGAAGAGTTCGCCCGGCAAAGCCAGGGCTACACGGCAGCGCGTCACCAGCGGGAAGTCGGCACCGGCTATTTCGACAAAGTTCTGATGCTGGTATCCGGCGGCGCAGCTTCTACGGCTGCCTGGGCGGGTTCTACCGAGGCCGCTCAGTTCGGCGGCGATGGCGCCGATAAGGACGACTCGGACGAGTTAGGCGACGCCGATTCGACTTTTGAAAGCGATATCAGCGCTGCCTGACATTTGACTTAAATCTGGTTAAACGAACACTTCCGCAGCCGTCATGCTCAGCCAGCAGGCCGGCGGGTTTTCAGCTATGCTAGAGATATAAGTGGGCGGCGAACCATGGTTTATACTGGCGCTGCTATGCGTTCACCGACACAAACTTCCGGTTTTCCCTCCGCCTATTTCGGGGCGGATAAAGGTAAAGACTCCATGGAGTTCGCACCAAGAGCTGATAGGAACATGGGCATAAGCGGGGCGTCATCTGTCCCGCAGGAAGAGGTTTCGGCGCATATGCAAACGGCTCGCAAGCCACGTCCTACCGCCAAAGATGAATCGGCGCGGCGCGAGCGTGCAGAGCTGCGCACCAAAGCTACGCACTCCTTTACCGACCTCATTCTGTTCGTCGTCGTCTTCGGCTGTTACGAGCTGTTTGTGAATTCGCTGGAAGGTATCGACGCAGACACGACCTTCCTGGCGCTTTTCAGCACAGTGCTCACGGTTTTCATAGTGAAGTCCGTCTGGGAAGCGATTACGCACTGGGGACAAGCCGACTAGCGGCCGCTGTAAGAGATCAGAAAGATAGCAACCGGCAAAGCGGGCAATGCAGCGCGTTGAGCGTGCTGCCGGCCGAACCGGGCAGAAAATGCGCTGCCGTAAATACGCTGTTCATGCCCACGTGAGCGCTGGTGCGCCAATTGCTGCCGGCTTGCCCGTTGGTGTTATTGTTGGTCGCTTGCGCAGACATGGGCGGGCTGACTTGGTTGGCTGCGCTCTGATATGCAGGCGCCGCTACATTTGCGGAATAATATCCTCCGCCGGCACCGCCTGAATAATTGCCGTAGGTCGCGTTCATCGGATAGCGGGCAAGCGGGTTGCGGAAGGTGCCGCTCGGCGGCCCGGCACCATATTCGGTGGCACGTGCCCTGAGCATGGTGTTGTTTATAGGACAGTCCGGAGCCGCTGCTGGAGCGCCTGTAATTCCGGTATCAAGCCGTGGGGCTACCGGCGGCATCATCTGAGAATGTGTGCTGCCCACGACGTGTTCGACTGCGGACAGTCGCTTGGTGAGATTGCCGCTTGAAGGATGGCCCAACGTCGCTTTTTCCAGAGCCTGCAGGCGTTGCTCGTTGGATAAGTTGCGGTGCTCGCTGCCGAAGACACATTGCTCGAGCTCTTGCAGATGCTTGCTCTGAGTGTTTTGCCGTGTGCCGGCGCCGGCGGCTGGGTTTGCCCAAACCGGCGCGCTGGAGCAAATAGCCACCAGGGCGCAGGCAGCTATATTCAATGCATACGTCGGCAGCGGTGACATAATGTGCTTGGATGCAGCAACAATCAGAAGGAAGCAGCCGATTCCCAACATAACATAAGCGGTATTATTTAGTTGTGGATGATTGAGGTCGAACATGCGGATTGATACCCGAGCCCTTGTTTCTTTGATTGCGCTGTCTTTAATCGGCAGCCCGGCGCTGGCGCAGGACTCCTCAGGCGCGACCCCGGCGCCTACCAGCAACCCGCTGGAAGGGCTTTTTACGCCACAGCCCCAATATCCTACGCCGCAGTCGCACGACAATCCGACGCCTGTCGTTCAAGGAAGCAATCCCGTTGGTGGGCTGTTTAATACCAGCGGCAATCCGTCGACCAACTATAACGCTCCCCAGACTCCCACCGGCGCCAACCCGTTGCAAGGACTTTTCACCGGACAGCCCCAGTACGTCACGCCTCAAACTCAAATGAATAAGGACGCCGTGCCCATAAAGGAGGGTCCGTACGGTACCGAGGCCAAGCCTGCGGGCGGCGATAGCGCCCAGAAAGACGGCGCCGGCGGCGAGGCAGCTAAAGCCGAAAGCAAGGGCGAGGCCGGCAAGGCAGATCAAGCCTCCGCCGACAAGGACAAGGACAAGGACAAAGACAAAGAAAAGGCTGAAAAGGAAAAGTCCGACAAGGATAAAGAAAAAGCCGACAAAGAAGACAAAGAAAAGCAACGGAAAGCCAAAGCCGAAAAGGAAAAACCGGCGCTGCCGCAAGTCTACAACCCGATTAAGGATGCCATCTATTTGCTGGACGCAGGGCAACCGAATGACGCCCTCAAGCGCATCACATCGGTAATTAAGTCCAGCCCGAATGACGCTCAGGCGCATTACGTGGCGGCTGTAGTTCAGGTGGCGCTTCGCAACTACGCGGCGGCGATTTCCGAATATCAGGTGGTGCTCAAATTGGTGCCGATGACGCCGTTGGCCGCTCGTGCCGCTGAAGGTCTAAAAAAACTCGGCGGACCGCCGCCCGACACAAAGCTGCCGCCTCTCAGGACGTACCACTAAGGGCTGGTTATTTAGCTACGCTCTCTTCAGGAAGAACATACTCCAGGGGCACGGAGATCCAAAATTTGGACCCTTGTCCGAATTTGCTTTCGAAGCCGATATCGCCGCCCATCAAGGAAGTCAATTTTTTGGCGATTGACAGTCCGAGTCCTGTGCCACCATAGCGCCTGGTGATTGAGCCGTCGCCCTGCACAAACGGCTCGAATAGAGCCTGTTGGGTGCTAGGCTTGATACCGATGCCGGTATCGGTCACCGAAAAACAAACGCGCATCGTTTCCGTATTCACAGTTTTCCGTTCTGCTTTGATAGTGATTTCGCCTTGCTCGGTGAATTTGACGGCATTGTGTCCGAAATTCAGAAGTATTTGCACAAGCCGGCCGCGATCTCCGTATACCTCGTCGGGTCCGTTGGTGTCATTTTCGACGGTGACTTTTAGATTCTTTCTGGTTGCCGAATGTGATACTGACATACAGGTTTCTTGCAGCATGGCGGCAATGGAAAACTTCTCTTTCGTCAGAGTCAATTTGTCGGCTTCTAACTTGGAGAAGTCGAGCAAGTCGTTGACGATGGTCAACAGACTCTGCGCCGACTGCAAAATGTAATTTGCGATTTGACGTGATTCATCGTCGCTCTGCTCGCGCAAAGACAAGAGTTCTGCCATGCCTAGAATGCCGGCCAGTGGTGTCCGAATCTCGTGGCTTACGTTGGCTACGAATTGCGTTTTCAATTTGGCCGATGTCACTGCTTCGTCGCAGACCTTTTGCAACTGCTCATGAAGGCGGCGGCTATGACCGATGTCGCGCGCGACAACCACAGCGCCGGTAATATTGCCGGAAAGATTTACCATAGGGCGCGCGTCGACGCCCAGCCACATGCCCACAGACGCGGATGGTGGATGGACGTACAGTTCCGCGTCGTTCACCGATTCGCCTCTCAAGGCTTTTGACAGAGGTAATTCTTCCGGCGGCATGGGCGTCTTTCCGTCGGACCTGAAAATTCCACCTAGTGTGCGCAGATCTCCGGGCAACTCCGCATGGGCGGCGGTCAGCATCTTTTGTGCTTCGCGATTCGAAAATACCAATTTGCCTTTGCAGTCGAACAAAAAGACAGCCTCGGCAAGGCTGTTGAGAATGGCGCCAAGCGTGCTTTCGCGAGACAGAGGCGCGTTGTCTATTTGGTTGAGCGTTTCTTCCAGCACTTCGCCTATTTTACTACCAGTCGAGAAAGACCGGCAGTCCCGAGTGTTACGAGTACTCTGCAAGATCGATGTGGCGTGTAAACTTAAACGCGAGGTCAAACCAGATGACGCGACGCGCAAGAAAAATGCTCCAGCCGGCCAAAAGAAAATTTGTGCCTGTAGCCGACGCTTTGTATCTGGCCTTCTTTAAGCCATATGGCTGTCTGAGCCAGTTTACGCCGGAGCCTGGCTCTGACAAGGAAACGCTTTCGGCCTTCGGATTTCCACCCAAGGTTTATCCAATCGGGCGTCTGGATTGGAACAGCGAAGGACTTTTGCTTTTGAGCGATGATGGAGATCTTAACTTTGAACTTCTCAATCCGGAAAAAAAACACCGCCGCACATACCTCGTGCAAGTGGAGAATATGCCCTCGCAAGAGGCATTACGGAAGCTGGAAAGCGGCTTAGTGCTTGACGGCCGCCGGACTCTGCCGGCGCAAGCGGGATTGGTCGAAGAGCCGGCGCTGCCACCGCGGGCGGTGCCAATCAGATTTCGTCAGAGCATTCCGACCGCATGGATATCGTTGACGCTGACTGAAGGCCGCAATCATCAGGTGCGCCGGATGACGGCAGCGGTGGGGCACCCCACGCTGCGCCTCGTGCGCGCTTCGATAGGCGAGTTGCAGTTGGCCGCATTAGGGCTCGAGCCGGGAAAATGGCGCAAGCTCACTGCGGTAGAACTCCAGGATGCTTTGGCTGATTGAGGATTAGTGGAACATGTTCATCAAGCCGCCCATGCCGCCCATGCCGCCCATCGGGTTGGCGCCGTAGGGCACCACGCCCTGGTAGGGACTGGGCATTCCATAGGGCATTCCGCCGTAGGGCGGCACCGCCGAATACGGATAGCCGTATGGCGACGGCGGTGGATAACCGTACGGCATACTGCCATACGGTGACATTGGACTCATTGCACTTACCGGGTTGCGGTTGATCATCTTGTTGAGCAGGTACATTGCTCCGACACCGGCTCCGACGCCGGCCACCACTTTGCCTACCGACTTGAGTCCGGCTAGTTTGTCCGATTTCGGCTGGTCGTTGTTGTTGCTGTTGTTGTTATTGTTGTTGTCGTAAAGCTGTGCCTGTGGCTCTTGTGCTGGTTGCTGCGGTTGTTGCCATTGCGACTGACCGTTGAGCGTTTGACCTTGCTGCCCGTAGGGCTGCTGGTATGGACCCTGCATCGGCATTTGTCCCTGCATCGGCATTTGTGCCTGAGGCGGCGGATAATTCGGCTGCTGTTGCTGCGCGTAGCCGTAATACGTCGACTGATCGCCGCTAGGCCCTGCCTGCGGCGGATATTGTCCCGGCGGCACGGCTGGTCCGGACTGCTGGCTGGGCGGCTGAGAGTAGCCCTGTTGGGGCGCCAGCGGCTGCCATTGCTGCGGAGGGGCAGATTGGTACGTTCCTGAGAAGCCGTCCTGCGCAAGCACTGGTAAGCCGACGCTCAGCGCCGTGCTGGCGCCTAAAAGCAAAAGAAGGGCTCGTTTCATAGTAAGTCTCGTGCTGAACCAGCCAGAGCATAATATACCCTGGCGTTATGATGTCAATAGATAAACTATCGAATTCAGGTGGAGCTGCTTAAATTCCTGAGGGTCGAGCGATTTAATGCTTCTACTTGAGCGAAGCGATCGATTAATTTCTGCCGCAGCCTCTCGCGGTCGGCGTCGTTGAGTGACAGGTGTCCCCAAACGAACTCTTCAGCCAGGGCAGCCAACTGCAGCAGTGACATGTCTTCAATGCGAAACTCTTCCATAGTTTCCTGCCAGGTTTACTGGTACCTATGACGTGGCGGAACTTAATCGTTCCCGTCTGTTGAGACGGCGCCGGCTGAGCCGCTCTATACCATTAAACCACGGGTTGTCAGGAGCATTCGCCGGAGCTCGTTTTAAGGGCCGCAAAAGTTTCCACGATCGATGACAGAAATATCTTCAGGCTATAAATATCTTCGTTGGATGCTGACTTTCCTGAGCGCAGCAGTGGAATGCAAATATCTTCGGCTGCCATTGCGGCGCTGCATACCGTGTGCAACTCGTAGATGCCTGCTGCACCGGACAGCTGGTGAAAGTCTTTGTTGATCTGTAACAAGGCATCGTGTCGGGCGCGATTGGTGTCAAGCAACCCGATCGCCTCTGCCGTGCCCGACAGTCGCGTCTGCCAGCGCTCGAGAAAGCGCGCGCGTCGTTCTAGTAAGCGGATTTGATACGTGCTCATGCGTGTTTCATGGCGAGCGCTTGCGCATTGGCCATGGTATGAGCTTTCGGCAAAGTAAAGTGGAAGACACTGCCTTTGCCTTCTTGGCTCTCCAATCCAATAGTGCCGCCGTGCTGCTCGACGATGGCCTTGCAGATGGCCAGTCCCAATCCGGTGCCTTTCTTTTCGGTTGCGTCTTTTGCCTCCACTTGTTTGAAACGCTCGAAGATGGAGTCTTGCAAGTTTTGCGGCACACCGCGACCGTGATCGATCACCTTCACGGTAAGCAATGTCTCGCCGTCATCGACGGCAACAGTGACTGTCTCGCCCTGTGGAGAGAATTTGATGGCGTTGCTCAGCAGATTTACAAGCACCTGTACGATCCTGTCGGCATCCGCTCTTACCAGCATGTCACCACATGTGGTGCCTTCCAGAACAACTTTGTTTTTATCCGCGAAATCGCGCACCGATTCCAACGAGCGTTCTACAATCGAGCTTACGGGCACGTCTTCGCATGCCAGCGCCAGTTGTCCGGCTTCCATTTTTTCGATGTCCAGAAGGTCATTTATCAGCCTGATCAGTCGCGAGGCATTGCGATCGGCCATCGCCGCCTTATCTTTTATTTTCTCGCCCACATCGCCGTACATGCCTTTGGCCAGCATGCTGACGAAAACTTGAATCGAAGTCAGAGGCGTGCGCAAATCATGACTGATCATGGAAACGAACTCTTGCTTCACCCGTTCGATTTCCTCGCGCTGCCTGCGCGCTTCGTCCAGTGCCTGAGCCATCTGCTTGAACACTTTATCGAGGTGGGCAATCTCGTCGGTGCCTCCCACCGGCGGCAAGAGCGGTTGTTGTTTGGCTAATCGATGTGTATTTTCCACAAGCACCATCAACCGGCTCCTGATATTTCGCTCGATGCCTGCGACCAGTGCCAAACCCAGGACCAGCAAGGCATTGAAGAGAATGCCTATCCAGGTCAACGTGTGCACACGTTTAAAGTCCTCTGCCTGCCTGTAGAAATGCTCGTCCGCTTTTTCCTCGAAGTGGTTTCTCAGCGTTGAGAGTTTTTCGGTGACCACAGGCGCCGTGTTTTTCAAAAACTTCAGTTTCGAGACCGCTGCCATTTGATCGTTCGATTCCACATCTGAAAGTGATTCCTCGACGACGCGCAGAGAGGCATTGATATTTTGCTCCAGTTCGTCAACCTGTTTGAGCATGGAGGGGTCATCGTGCACAAGTTCGCGAATGTCTTTCAAATCGCCGGCCATGGTTTGCTCTTGCCGGTTGAAGTCGGCCGCACTGGGAGCTTTTTGTCTAAGCACAACCACTCCGACCAGACGAGCGGTATCGGTAGTTCTCTGATAAAGGTCGTTGAGATCCGCTGATGCGCGTCGCGCTTTGCGTTCGTTCGAGGCTTGTGTCTGAGCGCTTTCCACCATATTGAAAAACGACCAGGCGAGAATTCCCTCAAACACGAATGGGATGAGAACGATGGCAATGAGCTTGTAAAACAGTCGAAGATTTAAATGCATTGTCCGGCGGCCTTTCAGGCTTTATACCACCGATTGAACAGCGCAGCGCGCTGCGCAGCCCTTACGTGGCTCCAAGATATGCAGCCATGCGTTCCAATAATTGATCGACTGTAAACGGCTTGGTCAAGAAATCATCGGCGCCCGCTTGCCGGCCGGCTTGACGCGACTGAGCATCGCGCATGCCAGTGAGCATAACGATTCGATCCTTGCCACCGGCGGCTCGATACCGACGGCACACTTCCAAACCATCCATGTCAGGCAATTGCCAATCGAGCAAAACGAGATCGTAAGCCGTTTTTGACAGTCGCTCGAGCGCTTGTTCTGCCGTCTCTACGCAATCACAACTATGACTCTCCAGCTCGAAAACTTCTTTGAGGGTCTCTGCCAGATCCCCATCATCATCGACCAGAAGTACATGCGCCATTTGCTTAAGTGTGCTCGCGAATATCGTGTTGCACCCATTCCACATCGCACCCTTCGTTGTCGAAGTCTTTTGGTTTTGTGTTGGGTGGCAAGGAAGGCTTCTTGATTGTACACGTCATTTCCGGCATAGCTTTGATGTGCGAGTTGATCGCTTGCATGGCTGCTGCTGCTTTGCGCTGAATGTCGCTGTCTGTGCAACTGTTTACGAGCGCTCGAAATTGACCCCCGGCCATAAGTATGTCGCCGCTGTAGAAGAAGGACATGCCCAGATATAGCTTGGCGCGCCAGTTTAGTGGCTCGCCATCGAGGACTTCCTGCAAGTAGTTAACGGCCGCTTTGAAGTCCCTGTTTCTATAGGCCATGACTCCGGCGTCTACTAGCTCTTCGGTAGGGCGAGTGTGCAAAGACATGCGCAGCTCCGTTGGGGTTGATTCAGCCGACCGCATGCAATATGCCCGACAATGTCACCTGGATCCCGCGTGTCGCAGCAGAAAAGTAGACTTTTTATAGACCAGACGGCACGATTTGTTCGATTTGCGTGACTGGAAACGCTGTCCCAGCTGTCATTCCGATACTGCAGCCGGATGCCAAGCCGGATTGATTAATTTTCCACGAGAAGCAGATTGGTGTCGTACAAATTGCCCTTGCGTTGCAAGACGTAGCCAGGTGTCAGCGGGTGGACACAGACTTCTCGCCGGTCGAGCACCGACAAGGGCAGCGAACGAAGTTGTGGGCTTTCAGCAAGCGCCCGCTCGTAGTCTTTCTCGGGGATCAATGCAATTGCCGGACCTTGTGCGAAGAACTGCGTTATCGTGTTGGTGTCTGTGAGCTGAACCGGATCCCGTTCCACCTGGAAGGTCAGCTCGTCCATCCAATGTCCCAAAGCCGCATGGACACCGACTTTTGTGTATGCAGGTGTGGACTTCATAACCTTGGCGTAGACATCAATTGGCTGCAGATTCGACAAGGACGGTAGCGCCTGCCAGGCAAAACCGGCCCCGCCTGTGCAAACAGCTGCGAAAAGACAACAAATTGCCCTGGTCAATCGTTGGCTGCTTGCGCTAACCACTGTCGCCGCACCACACGCGGTGAGCGACAAAGGCAGCATCCACCAGCTTTCAAAGCCCTTGGGCGCGGCAATAATGGAGAGCAGGATTGGCGAGCACAGACCCGCAACCAGGCAAATGGTGCCGGCGGTCATGGTCAGAATGCGGGCGCCTTTGCCGGCGGCTTCGCTCAGATAAATCGCCACCAGAGCTGCAGCGGCCGGATAAACCGGCAGGACGTAATAGTCGCACTTGCCGCGCGAAAAACTGAAAAAAGCCGTCACTGTGGCTACCCACAACCAAAGATACAGTTTCGGCTGTATGTCTGCTGAAAGCAAGGCAGGCTGCCAGCCTGCCTTGCCTCGAAACTTGCGCACAAATGAACTGAGCGCTCCGGGTAGAAAAATCGACCACGGCAGAAATCCTGTCAGCAGTGATACCAGCATGAACCACACAGGTTTGTGCGTGTCATAGGTGGCCGCTGCATAGCGCTGGAAGTTTTCGCGAATGAAGAAGTATGCCAGCGCCCAGGTTCCGTTTGCTTTGTAAGCAGCGAAAAACCAGGGCACTGCAATCAAACCAGCAATAATTGCACCGGCGATGACGTGCAATGGTTTGATGAAATGCAGGCGTTTAGTCAAAGCCAGAAACGCAACGAACGAGATAGCGGGCAATACGATGCCTATGGGCCCCTTGGTGACAAAGGCGAATCCCATGGAAGTGGCGGCAAGCAACCATAAAAGCGTGCGCTTGCTCTCCTGCAGCGTGCCCATGTACAACAAAATCAATGTCAGGGTATCAAACAAGACCAGGTACATGTCCGACATGCAAAGGTAGGCGAAGGAAAAGAACATGAACGAACTGCCCGTGCAAATCGCGGCAATCAAGCCGGTTTTATCGGACGATGTTAGTTTTCTTGTCGCTATTGCTGTCAATGCCACCGTCGCCAATCCGGCAATCATGCTCGGTACACGTGCCACCAAATGTGTGACGCCGAAGGTCTTGTACATCGCCACAATCAACCAGTAAACGAGAATCGGCTTATCAAAAAACGGTTTGCTCTGATAAAGCGGTGTTACCATGTTGTTGAAGGCGACCATCTCCCGGGCGCATTCCGCAAAAAACACTTCTGCTCGGCTAAACTTTGTCCAGGACATCGCGAATGCAACATACAGCACCAGCAAACCGGCCAGCACCGCCAGCAGTGGCAGCACAAATCTGAGCGCATCGTCGTACGATTGACGCGCGGTGCCGGGCTGACTCGCCCGCTGTGGCGGACGCTGTACTGTCTTCGGACTGGCTGCCAGCGTTATTTGCGGCACGTCGGACTCCTCCCTTGAGCGATGCACGGCACGCCCCTATTCGCTATAAAGTTTGCGCAGAATATTAATCGGTGTTTTTTCCGGAAGCACCATGTGCTTTTGAGAAACGATGAATGTTTGTTCCAGGGCGTACTGCCCTGAGAGCACTGAATGGCTGACCATATCGGTATAGACGATCCATGCCGATCCCGGTGGAAATTCCCAAACTGCCTTGCGACAGTTAGACTGGAATGCAGAATTTTCTTTCAGGAAATTATGGAAGCTCAACATCCACTTGTCGTAATTGGAGCTGCAGTTGGACTTGATGCCGAGCGCTTGCGTTATAAAAGACGGAATGATGCCCCGCGATTCTTTGTCGACATCGCCCGGATGCGGTCTTTGATCCTTGAATTGCGCGCTCAGTTGTTCGAAGGTGTCGGAGGTTCTCCACACGCGCGCGCGGTGCGGATTTATATTTTCGAACACCCGTAAGATGCGGTCGCCATGCACCGGACGCGTCGTGAATGAATCGACGTGGATAAGGTCGTTGCGAGCGCGCAAGCGCATTTTTCTGCCTTGCTCCTCGATTGGACGGTAGCTTGCAAAATCGAGCTTATAGCCGTCCTGGTAAGCTGGAAAAACTTCTTCCACCAACTCCATCGACTGGCGCGTGTAATCGGCCATGATCCGTCGTAATGTTTCCAGCTCGGCCGCGCCGGCCTTTTGCAGTCCGGTGATTTTGTCTTCTGCCGGACGGTAGGCGATGTTTTTGTGGTAGGCGGCATCCTTTTGGTGTTGGCTGAGAAGAAAGCGGTTGTCTTGAGGACTGCGGCGGAACGGACTTTCAGGAAAGAAAATCACTCCGCCGCTCTCGAGGAATTCGGCGGCCGCGTCGCGCCCTTGCAGCTCGCCTTTGACTTGCATGGTACTGCCGTCACTCAGAAAGACCTGGTAAGACTGGCGCGTCAGTTGCTGTAGCATCGCTGTACCTCAAACCTTTGAAACCGGCGCAGGTATAGTACAGCGCCGGGCTTCGCCGCTGCCACGCAAGCTGGCTAATCTGTTGCTTGGATTGCTTTAAGGTTGCGAGAGCTTATCGGTGCCCGCCATGCCCGCCGCCATGGCCACCGCCGCCGAAATGAGCAGTGGCAGCACTGCCGCCACTGCTGTGGCCGCCGCCGCCCACATGAATCGTGTGCCCGCCGCCGAAATGATAGCCGTACCCGTAGCCACCGCGTCCGTGGTAGCCGCCGCCGTAATAATAGTCGTCGTCCTCATTGCGCGCATTCCAGTATTCCTGGTCGCGCAACAGCCGTTGTTGGCGCTCCAATTCAGACTGCGCCTGCCGCAGCTTCAGCTGTTCGTCGGCGATTTGTTGCTGAGCTTCGGCCGCGCCGTATTCGGCATTGTTGACCTCGGACCGCTCGTAAGCCAGCCATTGCTGGCACAACCGCACGTTTTTCTCCGCTTGAGCCGACATTCCGGACTCGGCCGCCAACCAGTTTTTCAAGTTGTCCAGTTCGGATTTCACCGGCCCGCGCTGATCCACAGGAAGCTCCGCCAAACTCTTCTTCAGTTGGGCAACGCGATTTTCAACCTTACCGCGCATTGCGTGTGTTTCGTCACAACGCTGTTGCAGCTCTTCAATATATTCGCTGACGCGTTGCGAATAACTCTCAAGGTTGGTTCTGGCCACCATAACCTGCTGAGCATCTTCCTGTTGCTCGAGAGCTTTTTCTTGCAATAAAGGTTGGTGCATATCAACCGCAGTTGGCATTTGACCCTGGGCGGCATCGCCCAGCACAAGCGCTGAAACTGCCAGACAGAGTGCCAGAAACGGCATCGTCCTTTGCATGACTGCCCGAACCTCTACTCAAGCGTGCTTAACCATAACATAGCAGAGATGTGGAAATTGTGAGGGAACGAAATTTGGCTCAGACTGTCTAATTTCGCTAACTGATCCAACGAGGAATTTTCTATGTTGTGGACAATCATTGGTCTGCTTGTGTTTTTCTGGGTTCTAGGATTGGTAGCGAGAGTCGGCGGCGGTTTCATTCACTTGCTGCTCGGCTTGGCTGTCTTGCTGTTCATATTCAATCTGTTTACAGGCCGCCGCGTAGATCTCTAGCGCGTCTTGGACAACCGTATATTGTGGCGCAAAAGCCTTGGCAATCCAGGTATTCGACCGGAGTACCTGGTTGCGCATACCGCGCAGGCGGCGGAATAACAGACCGGCACCGCTCTTGGTGGCGGAAACAACAGAAGCGAACAGCGAGCTATGATTCGCTAGTTTGGATCGCAATGACGCGTTGGCCGAACAGACAGTAAAGCGCAGGGATGACGAGAAGCGTCAGCGCGGTGCTTGTGATCAAGCCGCCTACAATTACTGCGGCCAGTGGTTGCTCGAGTTCGCGTCCGCTGCCGCCCTGAATGGCCAGCGGCAACATGCCTAGTGCGGCAGTCAATGCCGTCATGAGAACAGGAGCAAGTCGATCGACGGCGCCTTGATAAATGGCCCGCTTCAGGTGCGTGCCTTCGCGTATCAATTGGTTGATATGCGAAACCAGAAGCAAGCTGTTGCGTGTAGAAATTCCGAACAGGCTGATAAAGCCAATCAGGGAGCCGAGACTCAGCACGTTGCCGGTAAGAGCAACGGCAAAGATGCCTCCAATTGCCGCTAAGGGCAGATTGCTGGCGACCAGCAGCGCCGCTCTGACGCTGCCTAAACCTTGAGCTAGCAAAAGAAGAATGCCGCAAAAGGCGATGAACGATACGACGGCCAGCCGCTGCGTCGATGACTTCTGAGCAGCGTATTGTCCGGCATAAGTAATGTAATAGCCGGGTGGTAGATTCAACTGCTTTTGAATTTTGTCTTGCGCCTTATCAACCACGCCGACCATATCCTTGGCCGTTATGTTGGCGAGAACCGTCACCCGTCGATTGACGTTTTCCCTTACCAGGGCGTTCGGGCCCCGTCCGACTCTGACGGATGCCACCTCCGATAGCGGTATCCGCACACCGCCTGTGGTGTCGAGCGGTATTGCGGCAATGTCCGCGGGACTATCATGAGTGTCAGCCTGTCCCCAAATTCTCAAGCCGTAGAGTCGCTGATCTTCGAGAACCTGAGACACTATCGGGCCCTGCACCACTTTCTCCAACGCTCCCGCGACATCGGCCGCGGTGACGCCGTAGCGACTTGCCTTTTGGCGATCGATTGCAATGTCCAGCTCCGGAATCAAAATCTGCTGTTCAGGCGTCACGTCGGCCATGCCGGGAACGGTTTTTAAAATCGTCGCCATGTCATTGGCAGTCTTGCGCAAGACAACAATATCGGGTCCGAATATTTTGATAACTAGATCTGCCTGCGTGCCGCCGGACAAGACGTCATTGATGTGGTCGGTGAGGAAAGACGCGACTTCGAAGGTGATGCCCGGAATGCCGTTGAGCACAGTGCGAATTTTGTCGGTGGCTTCGTCGAGTTTGGCACCGTTTTTCAAGCGGACATCGAATTCGCTGAAATTGGGAGCGGCGGCATCGTCATCCAGCTCTGCTCGCCCGACGCGCTGACCTACCGCTGCCACGTCGTCGAGCTTGCTCAGCGCTTCTTCGACAGCCAAGCCGATGCGTGTGGATGCCTGCAGACTTTGCCCGGCCATGGCACTAGTCGGGATCATCAAATCCTTTTCTTCAAAGTCGGGCAAGAAGGCATGGCCCATAAAGGGGACGAGGCTGGCACTTAAAATCAAGACGACGGTAGTCGCGGCCATGATCTGGGCGGGATAGGCAATTACAAATTGCAGGAGGCTGCTATATGCCGATTTCAGAGCTTCGAGCAGCCGTGGCTCGTGCGCAGGAATGGCGCCGTCGCGAGCCAGGAAGTATGCGCACAAGGCTGGCGTTACGATCAACGCCACGCCTAAACTCGAAACAGTGGCAGCTACATACGATAGACCGAGCTGACCGAAGAGGCGCCCCTCCACGCCGCCAAGGGTGAACACAGGCAGAAAGACGAGTGCCACCACGAAGGTGGCATAAACGACTGAAGAGCGCACCTCCGTGCACGATTTGAAAATGACGTCGAATGCCGATTCAGGACTGCCCTGAGCTCTGTTTTCACGTAAACGTCTGTAGGCGTTTTCCACATCCACGACGGCATCATCGACCACCTCGCCGACGGCGATCGCCAGCCCTCCCAGTGTCATTGTGTTGATAGAGCCGCCAAGACCTTTGATCACGGCTACCGCGCACAACAGTGATAATGGAATCGCCGTCAGGCTGATCACGGAGGTTCGCCAATTAAACAAAAACAGCAGCAACACAACGACGACAATGGCGCCACCGAGCCAGATTGATGAGGCCATATTGGAAATCGCTTGCTGGATGAAATCTGATTGCTGAAAGATAGGCACCAGCTGTATCTCTTTGTGTTCTGATGCTATCTGGGACAGCGTTTGTTGAACGCGGCGAGTTACATCGAGCGTGCCTACCCCCGGCTGCTTCGTGATTATGATTTCGATGCCGCGCTTACCGTTTACAACGGCATCACCAACCGGGAACGCACCGCCTTCTATCACCTGAGCTACGTGTTTCACTCGGATCGGGATGCCATTATGCTGAGTGACCACAGCTTCGCGAATGTCTTGGGCGCTGCGAACTCTCAGTGCGCCATGAATGGGCGTTTGCGTATCGGCAGTTACCAGAAAACCATTAGGCGAAACGGCATTGCACGCGCCCACGGCATTGGCCAGTTGATCGAGAGTGACTGCTGACGCGCGCAGTTTTTGCGGATCGATCAAAACCTGAAATTGTTTTTGATCGCCGCCGAAAATTACCACGCGCGCCACACCGGGCACAGCCAGCAGGCGGTTGCGAATATCCCAATCGCAAAGTCCGCGCAATTCGAGCAAAGACAAGTGATCCGACAGAAAGCCTACCTTCACGATGTCGCCGAGTTCGGAAGACACAGGTTCCATCGTCGGCATGCCACACGACTGCGGCAGCGATCCGCGCACCATTTGGATTTTTTCTGCCACCAGTTGGCGGTCTGTATATATGTTGGTGCCATCCTGGAATACGATACTCAG
>DATNQY010000212.1:0-15470 GCA_036703785.1 Candidatus Obscuribacterales bacterium | reverse complement strand
AGATGTCGCTTGCCGGCTGCGCCTTGCCTCGAAATTGCTCGGGGGGTATGTATGATTGCTTGCCGATCAGTGTTCCGGTAGCACTGCCCACGAATTCGTTGGCGGCGCCGAAGTCGATCATAAACAGCACTCCGTCTTCGCGCAGCAAAAGATTATCAGGCGAAACGTCGCGATGGATAATCGGCGGATTCTGTCCATGCAAATAATCGAGAATGTCGACGATATCAATCGCCCAGTCGAGCACCTGGTCTTCGGTTTGCGGACCATCGCGGGTCACGAGCTGTCGCAGACTCTGCCCGGGAATGTATTCGAGCACCAGGTATTCGCGACCGTCCTCGACGAAATGATCGAACACGCGTGCAATGCGGGGGTGACTGAGTTTTACCAGCATTCTCGCCTCGCGGTCGAAAAGCTCTTTAGCTTTCACGCGCGTCTTTTCGTCAGCGCGCGGCGGCACCACCGCTTCCTTGATAACCACAATGCGCTTATCCGGTTTTTCGGCCAGATAAATTGCGGACAATCCGCCTGCCGTGAGCTGCGATGTAACCTTGAATCTGCCGCCTTGAAGCATTTTGCCGCGATCCAATGGCACGAAGTTAGTCGTGGTGAAGTGCTGTTGCATCTCCTCTTCCCAGATGGTGGTAAAGGAGATTTGCTTGGGATGCGTCGGGCCCGTGAACAGCTTGCGCTTCAGCTCAATGAGCTCGGGAGAGAAAACGGCGGTGCTTCCCCAGGCTTTGCTGGCGCGAAAGAATTTGTCGAGGTCTTGCATGGCGATGGCAGCCATTTGCAGCCGCACATGCCCGCCGGAGTTGAAGTGTATGACCAACTCTTTCGAGTCGTAGTCGGAATCCTCGAAGTAGTCGGGACCCTCTCGATCGACCACCATCACCGCACCGATATCCGTCCATTTCCTCATCGATCGGAACAGCAAGCCGGGCATCAGGTGAAACGGAAAATGAATCCCTTCCGGGGTAAGCACAATTCGGTTTTGGCTCATCATGGCGGCCAACGAAGCGAACAAAGCTGAAACGGCCACAAAGGCGATGCGAGGATCGAAAAAAGCCGCTCCAGCAGCTGATTCACCGAACACTACCAGAATCACGAGCGTGATTACGAATGCTGCGCCGCCAAACCAGAAAAAGTCCAATATCCACTGCGGGGCGGCCTTGTATTTGATAACGTATTCTTTTTCTTTTTCTTTCGCAGGCAAATTCAAGAGCGTTTCCGCCTTAAGCTACGCCAAGCATATCATCTGGGCGGGCGGCTGGACAGCTATTGACGGTCAGGCAGTCATCAGCTGCTGTTGCTCGCGTTTTTTCTCAGGATTGTTCGTTTCATTCTGCCGGATTTGAGCTACCGTGCTTGAATCCAATCCGGTAGACCGCGCCAGAACATCGCTGTCAGAACCGCCATCCATAGCGGCCTGTTTGGCCATAGCCAGGCGATCTTTTTGTGCGTCGGCCGCGGCGATGGCGCCGCCGGCTTTATCGAGGCTAGCAGCGACGCTCGCTCTTATATTGTCAAATCGGCTGTTCGTAGGCAAAGAAGCAAGAAGCACTGCTAGTGATGCACGTTCCTGTTCGACAACGCCCTGATTGTCCGGCACGCCGTCACTTGCCGAGGCTACCAGCTCCGGCGCATCTGCCGACACTGCCATTTCATCGGTTGCGGCGACTACGGCATCATCTGTGTAACCTGGGCCCGTGGCGTCGGCGGTGTAACCAGAATAATCGTAGTCCGAACCCGAGCCATTGCTGGCGGTGTCATATCCATAGTCCGACGAAAAGGAAGAGTAGTCGCCGGTGCTGGAATCCCAGTTATAGGCGGTTTGTCCATTAGGATCGGACCAGCTGCTCCAGTCATTGTTCGCCGACCAGCCGTCGTTGAAGCTCATTTGCCATTGGGCGTTCGGGTCGTCCATGCTGCCGTTGGTCAAACCGAGATCGCCTATATTCGCCTGTTGGAACTGCCAGCCATCGCTGCCGTTGGTGCCGGCCGGCGCCATGCTGAATGTGGCTTCGGGCTGATCGGCCGACCCGAGTTGTGCGGTTGCGGGTTGCGAGCCATCGCCGGGGTTAAAGCGGAAATCCGAAGATTGCATCACCGGCGTGCCGTCTGGATTTTTGGCGATGGTGCCGTCTGGGTTGGTTATGCCCTGTCCGGCATCCAATTGTCCTTGTCCATTAATGCTGGAGACGGTGCAAGCTCCATTCGTGCCGCAATCTGTGGTGGTGGCACCTTGTCCGGTGGTGGTGATTTCGGTGGTCGAGCCGTCAGCTTTCTGCATCAAGGCAGTTACTTTCTGCTCTGGATTGCCCGACCCGTCGGTCTCGGCTCCTTTGATGGTTACTTGGTTGCCATTGACGGTTGTTTGGATGCTGCCGTCAAGTTTAATAGTGGTGCCATCGGGACGGCCGTCGGTTTGTCCGGTACCGCTTATTTGAATGTCCTGTCCCTGTGTTATCGGCTGACCGTTAATAGTCATGCCGGCTAGCTCGGCGTCAGTAAACGGCTTGTTGGTAGCTGGGTTGATCCATTGTTTGTTCTGGGCGTCGCCTTTCAGCACGGTTGGATCGTGACCATCATGGCGATCGATGGATAGGGTGCCGTTTTTCGTGTCGTACTTAACAGTCTCGCTGTCATCGGCGCTGCCCGGCTTGTGAACGTGGAACGTGCGGCTTCCATCTTGCTCTGCGGTGATGCGCACTTGATCGGTGTTGTCGCTGATTGCCACTTTGCGATCGCCGGTTTCGCCTGGTTTTGTGACGATCTGATCTTTTTGTGATTTTGACGGGTCGTCTCCATCGCCGTCATGTTTATGGACGACTTCGGTTCCATTGCCGCCGCGCAATTGCTGCCGAATCTCGTCGCGTGAGATCGTGTACTGTTCGCCGTCTACTTTGGCATGCAGCTTACCGTCCGGGCCCATCTCCATGTTATTGCCCTTGTTGTCGGTAAACTCGTGGGTGCCTTCCTTCTTATTGAGTTCGTACTTCTCGCCATTGCGAGTAATCGTCATCGAGTCGCCTTGGCGGTCGACATGAAGCTGATTCTGGCCGTCGGCGCCCGGGATATTAAACTCGTGACCGTGCTTGGGATCGCCTTTATCTTGTCCGGGCTGGACTTTGCCTTTGTCGGTTGCTTCCAGTGAACATGCCGGCAGCTGCTCGTTGCCGGATTCTTTGCCCTTCATTTGTTCGAATGATGCTTTCGTCGCCGCGTTTGACCAAATGCTATCGCCGGCGGTGCGAACCGCGTCGGAGTGCTGCGGGTCGCCTGCATGCTGATCGCCAACGCCGGCTAATGTCGATTCGCCGGGCCGCTTGTTCAGCAAATCATGAGCGTGGTCTGCCAGGTTTTTTTCGCCTGCGGCGGCGCCCTGCTCGTGGTCAGTCTTAACTGGCGCTACGTCAGGCTTATTCGATTTAACATCGACATCTGCTGTTGCTGTCATGGTGAGGACGAGGCGGACGTGGCAAGGAGGGAATACGGCGGACGGAAAAATAGTAACGGCGGACGGAAGGGTAGTAAGGTGGTTGAAGAACCCAATTCTGCTTATATTAATGCGTTTTGTCAAGCGATAGCGCTACCCCCGGGAGAAAAATTTCGTTTTGCCTTTCAACAACCGCCAGTTGTCTTTCGCGGCGCTTTCACCTGGCATTGGGGAACGTTCTCGGGGGTGGGTCAAATAACTCGTCGAGGTTAAAAAAGCAAGGCGAGATTAAACGCCGTGACACAACTGAGTCACATTAATTGGGCTAGAATGCTGCCACCGTCAAACTGATTTATGAAATCTCGACTTCGGAGCAGCGTCATCCTGATCGCTCTCTGCGCGTTTTTCGCAGCAGGGCAGGTTTGGGCTACTGAAGATAAGAGCACTGCGGATTGGACCTCGCTGAAGCGCGAGGGCGACGCAGCGTTCAGTGGAAACAATTACGGCATTGCCGAACGGAACCTCACACAAGCGTTGAAGGAAGCGGAGAAATTCCCGCCCGGCGACATTCGGCTGGCGGATACGCTGCGCTCATTGGCTGCGCTGTACAGCACTCGCGGTCAATTCAATAAAGCAGAACCGCTGCTCGAGCAAGAGTTGCATGCGCGTGAGAAGTCCCTTGGTTCTGAGAATCCACAGGTGGTGTCGGATGTGGGCAAACTGACGCAGTTCTATATTGAACACGGCTCGCCCGAAAAAGCGGACAAGCTTTGTAATCTGCTTGCCGGTTTTGCTGAGCGTCGTGTGAAAGAGCAAGTGGCGATCAAGAGCCAATTCGGCAACATCGAGCATTTTTTCGATCGCAGCAAAGGTTATACGCAAGCGCGCTCCATGCTGGAGAAGGCGCAGACGGAAACGGATCGCACTACCGCCAACGAGAATTTGGAACTTGCCACCACTCTCGATTCGATTGCGCATCTTTATCAAGCCAACCACAAATTCACAATGGCGGAACGCCTGTACAAAAGCGCGCTCACGTTTCGCGAGCTGACGCTGAGCAGCAATCATCTTGCACTGGCGTACAGCTATGAGAATCTAGCCAATCTCTATCAGAGTGAAGGCAAAAACAGTTTGGCCGAGCCTTATTTCAAGAAGTCGCTCGATGTGACGGAAAGCGTGGTGCAGCCCGGACGGGGCGATGCTTACAAGCGGCTGGATGAATTGGCACAATCGCATGCCAATCTCGGGCAAATATCTGAGGCCGAATCCCTTTATAAGCGTGCCCTGATACTAATGGACAAAGCCGGCAGTCACGGCGATGCAGGACGTGCGTCGCTGGCGCTGGCTAATCTTTATGTGAGGCAGGGTCGCTATGGGGAAGCAGTGCCGTTGATGAAACGCGCGCTCAGCGCTGCCGAATCAGCAAATGGCCCGCAGCATGTGTCTGTGGCGGCAATTCTTGAGTCATATGCTGAAGTTTTGGAGAAGTTGAGTAAGAACGGAGAAGCAGCTAGAATGCGTGCTCGGGCGCGCGCAATCCGCGGCGCCGGTATCGAAAAAGCTGACGCCGGTTCTCACTTCTGATGATTCGCAGACAAAAGGCAGCCACTCTATTCCTTTGTATACTCCTCTTGCTACCGGCAAGCATCGTAGCGGCGGGCGGCAGCCCACTCCGCAGCGGCAACAAGACCGCTTTGCTGGCACCGGCTCAGCCGGCCGCTCCGCAGCCGTCGGTTGATCCCGCTGAAGAAGAGGCCCGCAAGCAACTCAAAGGTGCCGTCGATGTTGCCGCCGCCTGGGTGAACCGACCCGAGTTGCAACGTTCGTACGTCGGCGTGGAAATCATGGATGTCCCCTCCGGCAGAATTATTTTTTCCCACAACGGCAATCGCCGCTTTGTAAGCGCTTCCATTGCCAAAGTCCTGACGACAGCGTGTGCATATGACACCTTCGGCGGTGGCTACCTGTTTCGCACGGCATTGGTCGGCTACGGCGAAATACGAGGCAACAGACTGACAGGTCCGTTGGTAATAGTGCCCTCACAAGATCCGACTTTCACATTGGCGGATTTGCGCAACATGCTCAGCTCGTTGCAAGGGCGAGTGAAAACGATCGAAGGTTCTGTCATGGTGGGCTCCGTCACGGGTGGCGGGGATCATTTTTCAACGGAGTGGCTTATCCAAGATTGGGGACAAGACTGGATGCCGGCTTCATCCGATCTTGTCGTGGACAGAAATATCGTTACCGGCACCGATCCATCGCACGGGTTGCCTGTGGTCGCTGCCGGCGCTGCCGAGCAAAAGGACGCTCTTTTCCGCACTTTGCTTCAGTCCTATTGGGCGCCGGCATGGGTGACTTACAACAAAGAGTCGAACAACGTAACGGTCTGGCGTCCGGATCAGCCTGTCACAGGCGGCTTGTGCGTGGGCAATCCGACTGATTTCAATGCCGGCGTCGCGCGCCAGCTGCTGAAGTCCTCCGGGATCAAAGTAGAAGGACACGAAGTAGCGCCAAGCAACGAGCAAATACTATTTGCCGAACATCATTCGGATCCGATTTCCGGAATAATCAGATACTGCCTCGCCAAGAGTGACAATCTGTATGCGCAACAGTTTTTGCGGTTGTTGGGAACGCAGCAGCCCATCAATAAAGCAATGGGCGAGATGACTCTCGAAGAGCGCGGACTGGCGAAGCTAAACGGCTGGCTGCTTTCAATTGGCGGCAGGCAGGGTGATGCTGTGATGTTTGATGGCTGTGGACTCTCGCGTAAAAATGCCATTTCCCCGCATGCACTAAATGTGGTGCTGCGCCATATGTGTGGACCCACAGGTGATGGCCCTTATATCGACCTGATGAAACATGAAGGTGAAGGCAGCGCCAAAACATTCCGATTTAAAACTGGCGCCATGGATAGCGTGCGCTCGATCACAGGCATTGTCAAAACCTCAACCGGACAGCCGATGGCGGTGACTGCCATAGTCAACGATCACACGCCGCAAATCGGCGAGTTGCGAGTCAGTTTGAATGCTTTAATCAGCCAGCTGCAGTCGCTGGGCTCAGTAAAGCTCAAACCGCTGTCCCCGCCCGTCCATGCCCCGGGAGCGCACGCCCCGACTACGACGTGGGCTCATCACCGCCGCCGACATCGGTAACACCGGGCATCGCCCCGCCCTGAGAGCTAGATCCGGTAATTACAACCTTGTCTACTCGCTAAATGTGAGTAACATAGCAATAGCACTTGCTACACTAACCATGGTTCAGCTTTTGGAAGGAGTTGCAATGTCGCTGCAAAAAATCAAGCAGGCTGTCGCCGACAAGAAGATGATCTGTCCCAATTGCAAAAAGCCTATTCAATCATTCGACAAATTCACGGAAATGACAGCATCCGTGTGGGACGGCGCAGGTGATTCCGGACTTGAGACGGCCGGCTCGAAAGTCACACTCATCTGCGGCAACTGCGATTGGAAAGAGCGCACGGAATACTGGACGAATTATATGGAAGACTGACATGCGCCATTTGCTTCTTGCTTTGCTGCTAGCCCTGCTCTGTGCGCCGAATGCGTCGGCACTCAGCGGCCCTGATGTTGAGCGGTTCCGCCAACTGATCCAGAAAGCCAATTCTTTGATGATGCATAAGCAGTTCAGCGCGGCGATCGCGCTCTATGAAGAGGCGCTGCAGATCGATCCCGATGATCCTCAATGCCGTTCCATCGTTTCACTTAATCTCTCTGAAACACACAATCATTGGGGTATTCAGTATTACAGCGCGCGTCATTTCAAGGAAGCAATCTCACAATTTCAGCAAGCAGTAAAAATCAATCCGAAGAATGTTCAGGCAAAACGCAATATCGATCTCGCTGAACGCGCAATCGCGCAAATGGGCGGTGGTGATATGCGTGACGACGAAAGCCACGGCGTGTCATACGATGAAGAACGCGTAAAAGAAGGCGCCAAAGCCGAAGACAACGACGAGGAAGGTTCGGCCTTCGGTAATCTTAGTGTCAAGTCGGATGCTGCATCTCGCGACAAGCAAAAGGCGCACAAAGGCCCTCTCGACGAGTCCGGACGCACGACGCCGGCCGCCGAGAAACATGTTGGTGATGAGTTTAGCTCTTACAGCGCGGACGATCTCAAAGCAGGCGAGCGTTCAAAACCCACCGATGAGCCGAAGTCGGAGGGTAAATCGATGTCTCAGCTTGGCGATGAGCCTGCCTCCGGCAAAGCGCAGGTGCCTGTTGAATCGCCGTCCAGTGACACAGGACAGTATGGTGCGGTGACGATAATTCAGCATCAATCGAGCGCCTCTACGCAGCCGCCTCGTCCAATGTCGAACGAGACGCCGGCGCCCGCCGCATCGGCACCCCCCTATTCGAGTGCGGCCTCCGGAATGAGTACGCCCGTGACTCAGGGCGCTCCGGCTTCGCCTTATCCTCCATTTTCGGGAGCAACCACAGGCGGTGCCCCACCGGCGGGCGCTTATCAACAATCGCCGGCGCCGGTGCCCGGAGCAGGAAGCTATCGCCCGGCCAATCCTACTTATCGCGTATTGCCAAAACAATTCGCCGATCAGCCTGCGGCGCCCGTTCCCAGCTTTCCGCCGCCGGCTGCGCCTGGCACCGTGAGTGGTGCAGCCAGCGGGACGCCTGCCACCAGTGGCGGTTCACTGGATGACTCTTTAAGTTCAATCGAGATGAAAGTGCTGGGCCAACGGCAGGAAAATCTCACCGTGCTTCAGCGCTTGGAAAAGGTCGAATCGCTCACCGACGGGCAGGTGCACACAGGCACACCCATCATCGAACGCATCGAGATGCTTCGCAAGAAATATGGTTTATGAGAAGGCTATTGCCCGCTCGTGTTGGTGCCGTTGGTGCGGCCCGGAGCGCTCTTATCGTTGCCGTTTTCCGTACTGCCCTTGCTTGATTTAACCGGCGCACCGCCGATGGTATCAGTCGAAGTGGTGATACCGGTACTGCCGGCACCGGCTTCAGAGCCCTCGTTGGTTTGTTGTTGCGTCGAGCCGGTCGCTTGCGGTTGCGTATAGCCGCCGGCGGGCAGTCCATTTGCTGCGCCGGGCGCGCCCGTTTCCTGGTTGCCCTGGGTGTTTGGTACTACCTGCTCCCGAAATTGACCTACCGACCCTTGCTCGCCGGTTGCCGAATTTTGCACCGAACTGGAAGTGGCGCCTGGTGCTTGCGAGTTTTTGTTGCCGTGATTGGCATTGATTGCCCAGATGGCCAGCAAAACCACGACCACGGCGAGCACGACGCCCCCTATCCAGCTTTTCGACCCCGCTTTATCTGCCGTTTCGGGCCGAGTTTCCCTTTCAAAATCAGTCCTCATGTTGGCCCCTCCTAATCCCTGAGATAAGACCCACGCGCGAGGTAAGGGTTCCATGTATGGACACATCAAGAGGCGTTTAAAGCCCGAAACGTGGAATATAAACCTATGCAGATGGGGTTAGTTGGTAAGCAATAATGACATCGAGTCTTAAAGACAAGATTGCTGAAGCGCGCGATATGCGTAGCGCTCTGGAGATTGTTTCTTCAGAGGCTGAGCTTAGTGGCGCGCTTAAAATATCCGCCGCCGGAACCAAAGGCGCGGTGGCCTTTGCCAGAGGCAAGCTGGTCGGCGCTTTTGTGGATAAGAGCGGTGAAACTGGACAGGCTGCTCTAAGCAAACTGATGGATTTGAGCGATGCCACCGTCAAGTATGCGAAATTCGACGAAAACCAAATTGTCACTGCCGAGCGCATTGACGTTGATATTAAACAACTTTTGGCGGGCGCTGTGAGCAATGCCGGCGCCCCTCCCATTCTGAACAAAATGCAGGAGGTCGTGGCTTCATCTGCATCTCCGCCGGCGGAAAAAATACAGTCGGGTGCCGGTGCGGAAGATGATAACTCAACGGTTGAGATCAAAGCCGATCCCGCGCTGGTTGATTTCCTTCGCAATAAATCAGCAACGCCGCCCAAGATGCGACCGGCTGATCATAAGTCTATCGCTCACGGCAACGGCTCGGAATCACATGTTGAGCAACCGCAGCCGGTTGTGCCTGCCGAACCGAAGGCGAAGGCGCCGACGCCGACGCCCAAGGTAGAAGAGCCGAAAGCTGACGCACCGGAGGAAACCAAGGACGCGCAAGAGTCTGAAGCTGCCACAATCCCTGAGACGATGTCGCGGCATCTCGACGAAGTCTTTGATCCGGATCTCACTCCGGCCATCACTTTTCCGACGCTTTTGCCGAATGAAAGACTTACCGAAGATGACGAGAATCGCACGGTCGAGGTAAACATGCTTACCGGCGAAGTGCGGCCGATAGAACCGCGCGAGTCGGGTTTAACCGAAGAGCAAAAGGCTGAGCTGGAAGCGTCCAAGCAGAGCGCACCGCCTGAGGAGTTCGTGGCTACCGACGGTTTGCTCGATATGAGCGACCGCTCGCTCACCGATCAACAAAAACATCTTTTGAATCAACTCGGGCAAAGCATGGCGGATGCGGAGGCGTTCCATGAAACCGATCCAGAACTCGCTACTCTTAATGAAGAACAGGGACTCACCGATCACCAGATGGAGCTTTTGGCAAATGCTCCATTGGACGAAAAGCCTTTCGAACTCACCGAAAAACGAATCGAAAACGACCTCCCGTCGCTGAATGACCAGCAAAGAAAGGCTCTCGACTTGGCGAAAGCCGAGCAAAGAGACATCGAGAGCTTCGAGCAGTTGGATGATTTCCTGACTGAAAAAGGTTTGCAATTAACGTCAGATCAACTCTGGCAACTGGGCGAAGTTATGTTCGCTCGCGGCCGCGACGAAATGCTGGAAGAGTTCCAGCGCATGGATCATCGGATGAAGCTGCCGGAAAAAGCAGAGTTCCGGGAGTTTATCGAGCACGACACGCCCCCGCCGCCGGATGTCTCGGACCTGGACTCGATTCCCACTCCGAAGACTATCGATGCCGACTATGCACCGCTTATTGCGATGCAGGAAGGGCTTCCACAGCCAAAGGCGAAAACCGGCGTTGACGGAATCATCGGGCGGATGCGCGATGCGATTGCCGGGCGTCTGGGTGTTTATGAGGGACCCAAAAAGCAGGAAGCCGACTTCCCAATTGGCAAGCTTATCGGCGCGCTTACGCTTATGGGGTTGTGCCTCGGCATTTTCACTATCCCGGCAGCAATCCGTGAAGCGGCGACAGGCAAATCTTCGGAGCAATTGGCGCAGGAGCAAATGCGCATTCTCATCGAAGAAGATATTTCGTCGGAAACCCCAAATACCGCCCGAGACGAAGTGCGCTCGCACTATGGCGGGCCGCAAGGATCGAGCTCCGGCGGCTCCGGTGCTGGGGGTGAAGGCGGCGGTGACGTCGGGACAACCGCAACGCTCGCCTTTGCGAGATCCCTTGCCGCCAAGGGCAACCTGGAGGCGGCCATTGGGTACTACGAACAAGCGATAGCCGCAAATCCTGCTTCTATCGGCGCTCGTATCGAACTTATCCAGGCGTATTTGACCACCAAGAAATACCCCAAGGCCAGGCAAATGTGCCTGGCCACTCTCAAGTGCCGGCTAACCGACAGCGAAATTGCGCTGGTCTGGAGCCTGCTGCGCCAGTGCCTATCCAATTAAAGGGAAATTGTAGCGATGCCTATTGACATCTTCAAGAAAGCCAATTATTATATGCGGTTAACCTTCAGTGTTGCGCCAGCGCGGGGTCTTACTATGTTGAATCGTCGTGGACGGAATTCGTCTGGTGTGTCGCTCGTCGAATGGGCGGCATCGGTGGTGTTTGGCTTGCCGCTAGTAATGGCAATGTTGTACGCCGTGCTTGAGTTCGATTATTTTTTCACGATCAGAACCAATCTGGAGGCTGCTGCCCGCCGGGCCTCCCAAGCTCTGCTTAACGATTGGAATATCAACAACAACATGACGACGATTTCATCGCTGGGCGCTCTGCCTGCGACCATGAAAGATGCCAGCGGCAATACCGTGCCGGAAGCATTCGACATTAAAACCGCCGACGGCCATTACTTCGTCAACGCGACTGCGCCCCAATACATAGTCACCTGGAGTCCGGGTCAGCCAATTGCGGGGACGAGTCCACAGCAGTATGCTCCACGCACCGTCACAGTCACAGTTGTTTATCCAACCGGTGGCAGCGCCGCCTACAACATATTGCCGTTTCCATGGCCTGATCCGCTGAACTTGAAAAACCAAATGATCAATCAGATCAACACTACCGCCACTTTCGCTTCCCAGATTTGAGCCATAGATATGTACATTCCAAACAGACGAATTAGAAAATCCAGAGGCTCGCAGATTGCGGAGTTTGGCGCAGTAATTGTGCTCGGCGTGCCGTTGCTTATTGGTCTAATCTTCATAGCCGTCGAAGTTGGTCATTACTTCGCCATCAAATCGGCCATGGATGTTGGCGCCCGCAATACTGCACGCGCTTTAGTCGTCAACTTCAACAACACAAACGGACAGAAGGCGGCTCCGACATCGGCTGCTGTGAACAACGGCACCGGTCAGACCATACCGCCAATTACACTGGGCAATTACATTGCTGACGGCAGCCAATACACCGTCACCTGGGATACCGCCAACCCGCCTGCCAACGTAACCGTGGAATGCGCATATCCTCAAAATGGTGCATTCGGACTTCCGGTTTTCCCCAACTATGGGCCGATTAGTTATTTCCACGCGACTTTCCTACCGACAATCAATGTCAGGGGCACATTCACATGCCCAATCCAATAGCTGCGAGGTGCAAGATCATATGAAGCGTAAACGTTATCGCCGCGATCAAGGCTCTGTAGCCGCTCTGGCGTTTGTTGCGCTGATTCCGCTTGTAGCGGCAATCGGCGGCTTCGCTGTGGACTGCATGCACGTCAACGACGGCAAAGGCGAACTACAGAGAGCGACCGATGCTGCGGCGTTGGCGGGCGCAATAGACCTCGTTGATTATGGCGGCGCGGGAGCCGTCAGCGCACAGACGGTAAGCAATGGCAATTGCGAACCTGTAAACGTTGCCCTGCAAGTGTCGAGCATGAATGCCGCGGACGGGGCCCAAGGGGTATACACTTCGGCTGCCATATCGCGTATTGTGACGGCGACTATCTGGAATAGCGCCAACGGCGTCGGCGGCACAGTCGATACTAAAGATAATCGTCCTGATCGCTGCACTGTGGATGCCACCATCCAAATTAATAGCATTTTCGCCAAGATGTTCGGCAATTTCACGCAGACAATCAACACTCACTCAGTTGCTGGTCAGGCAAACAAGGTCAATACTCTGTTGACGTTCTTCCCCATCCTTGTAAGCACCAGCCTCGGTGATGCATATGGAGATGCCCCGATTGGCGCTACCCCTGCTAAAGGACAGATCATCAACTTCAATACGCGAGGCAATTCCGCGTGGTTTAACGGCAAGCCCGGTGCCGGTGGAGCATCCACCATTCAACAAATTGCTGTGGACATGATCAACCACCAGCCTGTGCCTTCAGGCGATGAGGCGCAGGTGGTGTCCGGAAATACGTATGACTACAACCATGGGACAATGGACAGCACTGAAGCAGCGATCGCCGCTGCGTTGCAAGGTGCGGCTGCGCCCGGGACGGTGGTTTACTTCCCTCTTAGTGCCGACAGTATTACAGGCACAGGGTCGCCAAAGGGCAAGGTTACCGGCTTCGTCTCAGTATTAGTGCCACCGGGACCATGGACGGCGGCAGGCGGTGCCAATTTCGATACTACTGTTTCGCCCCATACGCTGAGAATTACAGGCACCGTTCTTGGACCAGTCATAGTAAATGGAACAACCACAGCGGGGGGCACTCCTGCAACAGGACAAGACCAGGTGTACACCGTTCACTTAATCCAATAGCATAGGAATCCGTAATTTCTAATGGGCGCTTCTGATTCCAGAGGCGCCCGCTAATTTGCAAAACCCGGCGGCGTGGCTGCTTCCCTTCAAGCCGACTACTTTTTATCTTTGTCCTGAATCTTCTTGATCAATTCCTGGTAGGAATCCTTCATGTTAGGCGATGCCTGGATGCCTTCTTGGGCCAGTCGAATCGCTTTCTCTTTGTCACCGGTTGCTGTGTAAAGGTTGATCAATTGAGTGCGTGCACGATCGTTGGTTTGGTCGGCAGCAAGAATGGCGCGATACACATTCACCGCCTGCTCCGGCTGTTTGGCATCATTGAGCGCTTTGGCGTACATTAGCATATCGCCCGGTGGTAGCGATTGCATTTTGGTGAGCGCGGCAAACTGGTCGACTGCTTCTCCGCTTTCCCCCGCCTCGATAAGCGTGTACGCTAGGTATCTTCGCGCGGAGGCATCGTTGGGGCTTCTCTTTACGGCCTCCACCAGATACTGCGCCGCGTCATCGGAATTACCGGCGAGCATGAGTTCATAACCGCGTTTTACCAATGCCGGCTCTGGCTGTTTCAAATTGATCGGCTCATGCTTCATCGGCGTCGCATCGGCAACCATGCTGTCGGGTTTGGCGGTGCCCTGCAGTCCAAGGCGAGCAGCCTGATATTTGGCGCGTGCCTCTTGATCGTGCGGCGTCGCGCCCAACACGAAATCGAAGTCTTCCATTGCGCCTTTGTAGTCGTGCACTTCAAGTCGAGCCTGTCCGCGCATGCGGTGATTTTCTACCGACGGGTTGTATTTGACGAGGTTGTTGAGGTCGTCAGCGGCCTTTTGGGCTTCTCCCAAGCCGGCGTAGCACACGCCGCGAATCTTGAAGAGGCTCGTATCGCCAGGCGACAACGAGATCGCTTTGTTGGTATCATCCATGGCTTTCTTCCAGTCATGCACTTGCTTATACACGACTGCGCGACTGGCATATAACTGACCGTTCTCAGGATCCGCATTGATTGCTTCAGTGTAATCAGCGATCGCCGCGTCATATTCTTTCTTGTTGAAGTTGGCATACGCGCGATTGGCCGCAACCTCAGCTACCTCTTTGTTGCTCGTTTTTTGACTGGAGTTTTTGTAGCTGTCGAGAAACTGCTTCGCATCGGCAAGCGCTTCACTATAACGGCCCGTCTGATTGTACGCCACGGCCCGCACTCGGTAAGCGTCGAGGAAGTTGGGATCGATATGAAGCGCTTTTTCGCAATCCATGATCGCGGAGTCGTGAGATTTGGTTCTGTTGTATAGTGTCGCCCGTGATACCAATGCGTTGAGGTTATTCGGTTCGAGAGCTATGACTTTGTTGTAGTCCTCGAGCGCGTTCTTGTAGTTGTTCATCCGCGCTTCGGCGAGCGCCCGGAAAAACAGAGCCTTTGTATCGTTGGGATTGGCGGTAATGCTGCTGCTGAATTCGACTACAGCGACATCATTCTTATTGGCTTTGAGTGCGGCGACACCTTCTTCGAAGTGGTTCTTAAATGCCAGCGCCTGAAAGCTCTGGCTGGCGAGAAGCAGCAGTAATCCGACGCCAATAGCACCACCGATAATGACGTCTTTGCTGATCCCTTTTGCTTCTTTCACAGGAGCAACGTAGCCGGCGTCTTCCGCCGTGCTCATCATTTGCATGCGCTTGCTGGTGCGCAGATCCATGAGCGGATCTATCTTCGGTTTGGCGTTGTCTTGCGTTTGCCCGGTGCCGCCTAGCTGTGCCGGAGGCGGTTGGACGGTGGGCGGCTGCCCGAATGCTAGTCCAAGTCCGCGTAATTGCTGTGATGGCTTCGGTGGCTGTGTGGGAGGTTGTGCGGCGGCTCCATCCGGAGTCGGAATGCCATCCAGGTCGACGCGCTTCCAGCGTCCGGAGGTGGTTTGGTTATGCGGAGTCCCCATGCTGAAACTTGGCGGCGGTGTTGGCTGAGCTGCGCTCGCTGCCGCTTGCTGCGGCGTGCCCGCTTCCTGCGCCGGCAGAGGCGGCGGCGTTTGGCGCGGTGGGGGCGGCGGAGGCATTTCAGGTGGTTGAACCGCCACGGAGGTATCGTCCGTAAAACGCGGTGCCGCCGGGCGCGGCGGCGGTGGCGGCGGCGGCGGCGGCATCAGCGGAGGAAGCGCCGCCAGAGCCCCTTGTT
>DATNQY010000211.1:0-3924 GCA_036703785.1 Candidatus Obscuribacterales bacterium | reverse complement strand
TTCAGCTCATGACGCGGATCACAAACGAAGTCCAGCGTAGATCGAAAAACAGATGCGAGATACGATCGGTATCTCACCAAATAAGAACTGCGTGCTAGCCAGGATTGAACAGAGCCCCAGGGATCTGATTTCTTCGTCGCAAGCAAAGCTCCTTCATACGAGTTTTTGAACTGCTCCGAATAAACTTTCGTCGCCGTCAGTCGCGGTGCGAGCACCCAGGGCGTCACTTCAACCACGGCCGCCGACACCGGCGCCGTGCTTGCGTTTTCTGTCGCCGTCCGCAGCAGAAACAACTCGTCCATCGGATAAACACCCGACGATCCAAGATTGTAGGCAGTCGCGGAAAGTCCGTGGTTGCGCCACCGCTCGTTTATGAGTTCGGGATACACGGCACGCGTCATGATCGAGCTGCCCAGAAAGACCACCCGGGGCTTTTTTTCGACGCCCGAAAGTTCTGCCAGGCGAACCTTGGCATCCATTGATTTCGTGGCAAACATCGCGGGCTTGCCGAGCGCAACCATCCATCGCGCACCCCCCTCCATGGCGACGAGCGTCACAAGAATGGCGAAGATCGAAACCATCGCCGTCCGCACGCGCGCTGCTGTGCCTGCCTGTACAGCTGCAGTGGCGCCCAGAAACTCTTCGGCACCAGCCGCCTGAACTTTAATTTCTATTAGCGATTGGCTCGACATGTTCGATTAGCAGCCGGGAAGGTCCGATCGTAGCCCAAACGAGCGACTAGCAGGCACTTTCTGACCGGATAAAAATATTGGACGTAGATAATGAACCTGACGGAGATCGGCAGGTTTGCCGCTCGGGCTAGCGCGCCCGCGCCGTATTTACTTCCGCAAGCAGACCGCTCAAGAAATGCTCGAGGCTTTCAGTGGGGTCCGACTTGCCGCCTTCTATGCTCGTGATGCCTCGCGAGGCGAGTATGCGCTCCTGCACACGATTGGGTTGGGCCATAAAGAAATAGGACTGCGGGCGATCTTGTGCGTACTGCTGTGAACTCCATATTTTTGCCAGCTTGTACAACAAAAAGCGCAGGTTAATGTCCGTCAGGCTGGAGCCAAGAAAGAGAATCGATCTGCCCAGAATGTCGGAACGCAGCTTTACGTCGAGTGGACTTTCGAGCTCGAGCCGCTGCAAATAAGCTGTTTCGGTGAAGACCAGAGAATTGAGATCGTCAAAATCACCGTGAAACTTGATGATTTGCGTCGCGCCCGGCTTGATCGTCAGCAGATCTCTAACCCCGGTGATCTTCGTATACGGGATATTGTGAGAATCGAACGCACGTTCTAACCAGCGATCGTAATTGGTGGTGTAAATAATCGGAAAATCGAGTTGGACAATGAGTTCGTGCACCCGGGATTTCGAAATGTCGATTGCCGAACTGCGTCCGTCGCCATCGAGAAATTCGCGAACTCCTTCTAGAGAACCTTTTTCGAGCTGATAGTATTCGGCGAGCTCCCTGAGCTCGCCCATAGTCATAAAGTCCGACGTATCGATGCCCAGTCCCGCCGCGAGTCCTTTGAGCAGTTCTTTCGCTGACGGTACTCCAAGACCGATGGAAATACCGCTGCCGGCAAATAAGATGACCTTTTTATTGGCTATGGCTTCAGCCAGAATGTGCATGCCCGGCTGCTCCATCTCGGTGTTTCCAGATCCTAACATCGAGCTTGCAATTGGCAATGCCGGCCGCTGGTAATTGTTACCAGGCTCACACCTTTTGGTTCATCCACCCTTTTGCGGCGAAACGTGCAGCAATCATGGCCGATGCAATGGCGGCAGATGCTGCCATGGAGAGCCATGCGCCCATTGGTCCAGCGTGCATCACCAGACACATCAACCATGCCAAGGAAATGCGCACCACCCAATTAGTGAACCAAAGGATTAACATGGGTCCCCTCGTATCGCCAGCGCCCTGTAAACATCCCTGTAAGATCTGACCGGCTGCCATAAACGGCCTGACGAGAGCGTCGATATGCAAAAAGTTGACGCAGAAAGCTAAGGTGTCCGCATCTGATGTAAATACATGTGCGATTTGTTGAGCGAATGCGAATTCGCAAAAGGCGATCGCCATCGCGACAATCGCAGCTACCTGAGCTGTGTTCCAACCCGCGCGATATGCGCGTTCGAACTCCCGAGCACCCAAGCATTGTCCCACGATCGATCCCACTGCCAATTGAAGGGCCATGATAGGAACAAAGAGCAGCCCGTTGATCCGCATTGCGATCGTGCACGTGGCAAGCGCGGCCGTCGGTCGGTCTAACTGGCGCAGTATTACGAAGATGGCAAACATGCTGCAAGCGAAATGGATTCCATGGACGGCAGCGGGCCAACCAATGTGCGCTATTCGCCGGATTTCGCGCATGGAGACGGGTAACATGCGGAAAGTCGATCTATCGAAGTTTCTGCCGAGCAACAACGCCGCCAACGTCGCGGCGGCTCCTGCACCCACAATTGATGCACCGGCTATGCCCTGAATTCCAAACTTCGGCACTAGCCAAAATCCGCCAACGCTGGCGTAGTCACCGATGATGTTGATGATCAATTCGAGCACGACTGTAACAGCAGCGAGTTTGGGTAAGCCGATGCCCCGGAAGGTGGCATTCGAAATAGTCAGAGCAGAAAAGGGCACCATATATAGTGCATAAATCTTGAGGTAAGATTTACTCTGGACTGCCACGGACGCGTCGCGCGTAAACAAGGGCACCAACCATTCTGCACACAGAACAAGCAGCAGCGCTAAAGTGATACCAAGCATTATGGAGAACGACAAAGATTGTGCAGCACATTGAGATGCAGCATCTCTCTCATTACCGCCCCAGCTGCGCGCAACTATTGCGCTGGTACCAACGCCCATCGAAATGACAAAGATGTTGAACACAAACAAAATTTGCTCGGAAAGACCGACAGCCGCCTGCGCGGAAACTCCAAGGTAACCAGCGGACTGAACGTCGACCGTTGCAATCAAAGTTGTGGCCGCAGTTGCTATAAGCAACGGCCACGATTGCGTCCAAATTGTGGTCGACAACTTGCGTTGCGCAACCAATGACTGAGCGTTCATTCTAAATAGCGCCGATCTGTGCGACTTTAAGTTTCGCTCTGTTGCACTGGGCCTACAAGCGCTGCAAACAATTACCGGTTATAGGGTTTTCCATCGCAATCGAGCAATTTATCGTGGTGCAGAATCACTATCACTCGCCGGGCGGAGGCATGATCGGTGGTTGCGGACCGTGCGGTGGCTGCGGTGCCTGCGGCGGTTGCGGGCCGCCAGTATGGTTATCGCCTGGTTTGCCATGCTTCGGCCTGCACTCAGTTTGAATGATGGTAGCTTCGTGATCGCCTGTTTCATCGTGATGGTGTTTGGTTTCCATTGTAGTGACCGTAGGTTCAACAACCGATGGAACTTTGCGGTGTGTCCAGATTGCGTATGAAACAATCGCGCATCCGAAGACGATAGCAAGAGTGATGTTGCGACCTATATCAACAATTGTTTGTTCTAGTCGATCGATCTGCCCACGCAAATCGTGCATTTCGTTTTGCAGTCCACCAATGGGCGTCGCCAATACTGTCAGTGGACGCTGCAGACCGCGCAACGGTTCTTGCAGTCCTCGCAGCGGTTCGGCCAGCCCGGTGAGTGGTCCCGGCAGCGCCCGCAACGGCGCCGCCATTCCGGCAAGCGGCTGTTGCATTCCAACTAGAGGCTGCCGCAAGCCGCTGACGTCGCGATCTAAATTAGTCATGGGTTGAGCCAAGCCCGTCAGCGGCGGTGCCAGATTCCGCATTGGTTCAGCAAGTCCAGTAAGAGGTTGGGCGAGATTGCGCATCGGCTCGGCCAGTCCGGTTAGCGGTTGCTGCAGTCCTCGCATTGGCTCTGCCAATCCCGTCAGGGGCGTGGACAGTCCGCCGAGAGGCGAA